>CAXTMD010000185.1:0-8927 GCA_964245035.1 uncultured Chthoniobacterales bacterium | reverse complement strand
GCCAGCGCCGCGCCTACCTGCGCGAACAAATCCGCGCCATCCAGCGCGAACTCGGCGAGGAGGAACCCGGCTCCGAGGACCAGGTCGAACAACTCCGCGCCCGCCTGACCGAGGCCGGCGCGCCCGAGGGCGTCATGGAGACGGCCAACAAGGAACTCAAGCGCCTGGTCCACATTCCTAGTGCCAGCCCGGAGTACAGCGTCATCGTCTCCTACGTCGAGATGCTGGCCGACGTGCCCTGGAACAAGCTCACCGACGACAACGTCGACCTCGCCCACGCGCAGGCCATCCTCGACCGCGACCACTACGGCCTCGCCAAGATCAAGCGCCGGCTCATCGAATACCTTGCCGTCCGCAAGCTCAACCCCACCGGCCGCGGCCCGATCCTCTGCTTCCTCGGCCCCCCCGGCGTCGGCAAGACCAGCCTGGGCCAGTCCATCGCCGACGCGCTCGGGCGCAAGTTCGCGCGCATCGCCCTCGGTGGCATCCGCGACGAGGCCGAGGTCCGCGGCCACCGCCGCACGTACATCGGCTCGATGCCCGGCCGCATCATCCAAGAGATTCGCCGCCTCGGCACGCGCAATCCCGTCTTGATGCTCGACGAGATCGACAAGCTCGGCGCCGACATGCGCGGCGACCCCGCCAGCGCACTCCTGGAACTCCTCGACCCGCGCCAGAACGACAAGTTCGTGGACCGCTACCTCGACGTGCCGTTCGACATGAGCCAGGTCATCTTCATCGCGACGAGCAACTACATCGAAGGCATCCCCGCCCCGTTGCGCGACCGCATGGAGATCATCTCCTTACCCGGCTACACGGCCGGCGAAAAGCTCCACATCGCCCGCAACTATCTCGTCGGCCGTACTTTGGAGGACAACGGCCTCAAGCCTGAGCAGGTACAATTCGAGGACGATGCCCTCAAGACGATCATCGATGAATACACCCACGAGGCCGGCGTGCGCGACCTGGAGCGCCGCATCGGCGCGGTCTCCCGCTCCGTCGCCGCCGAGGTGGCGAAGGGTGTCGACGGCCAAACTCCCGTCGTCATCACGCCCGACTTCGCGCGCGGCGTCCTGGGTGCGACCGACCGCATGGTGCGCGAGGAACACCTCAAGATCAGCACCCCCGGTG
Organism: uncultured Chthoniobacterales bacterium; assembly: GCA_964245035.1. Classification (GTDB taxonomy): domain Bacteria; phylum Verrucomicrobiota; class Verrucomicrobiia; order Chthoniobacterales; family SZAS-18; genus CAHJWO01. The sequence goes on along the minus strand of CAXTMD010000185.1, from coordinate 7,796 downwards.
TGGTCACCGGCCTCGCCTACACGCCCGGCGGCGGCGAAATCCTCATCATCGAGGCCACCAAGTACCCCGGCCGCGGTGGCACGATGCTCACGGGACAGATCGGCGACGTGATGCGCGAGTCCATGCAGGCGGCCCTGAGCCTCGTCAAAACCCGCGCCGAAAGCCTCGGCATCCGACCGGTGGACTTCACGGAAAATGACGTGCACGTCCACGTCCCCAGCGGTGCGATCCCCAAGGATGGCCCCAGCGCGGGCTGCGCGATGTTCACGTCCCTGGCAAGCCTTTTCGCCGACCGCAAGGTCCGCAGCGACGTGGCGATGACGGGCGAGATCACCCTGCGCGGCCTGACGCTGCCTATCGGCGGCCTGAAGGAAAAGAGCCTCGCTGCCCTGCGCGCAGGCATCCGGGAGGTCATCGTGCCCAAGATGAACGAAAAGGACCTCGCCGACATCCCCGCCGAGGCCAAGGAAAAGCTGAAGTTCACCTTGGCCGAGACCGTGGACGACGTGCTCGCCGCCGCCCTGGAACCCGACGCCCCCCACCAGCCCGAGCGCCACATCGGCTTCGGCTCCGCCGCATCGTAGTGCGCCGGGCTTCGATCAACTTCCTGGGGTGATCAACTCCACCGCTGGGAAAACAGATACCCGGCTCATTCGCCGCCGCGCGTCATCGCCATGATCTCATCGGTGGAGATTCCCGGCAGACCCGCACCTCGTGCTTTCCCCCACCACGCCTCGAACTCCGCCGGCGTAAGTCGCCCTCCCTGTTTTCCGTCAGCCTTATCTTCAGCCGGCATGTCTTTTGATGCTTCCTCGGAGTAGATGTGCGGTTCCGGTGGCGTCCGCTCTTTGTGCAGGCTCATCGCCAGGTAGCGCAGCGATTCCTCCTTTTCCTTCTCGGACAATGTGTCGGCGGCGGCTTCGATCTCAGCGAGCGTGCTCATTGCGGAAAAGCTAACGATCAACGCAGACGGCGGCAAGTGGATGCGAGTCCGGGTGATGGACGGAAGCGGCCGCTGCCAGCCCTGGCTAGGGTAGATCGCTTTTGCCCATCACTTTGTTCGAAACTTTTGGCGGAAAAGTGTCGACATCCAAGGGAAGCGGGCCACGTCGGCCCTGCCACCAACCATCCAACACATCTATCCTACCATGCAAACATCCGCCCTCCTCCGTCGTCCCTTGGCTGCGCTGCTGCCGCTCGCCCTGCTGCTCGCCAGCGTCGTAGCGACTTCCGCGCAGACGGTGATCAACTCGCTGCCCTACACGATCACCGTCGCCGGTGACTACGTGCTGGGCGGCAACCTGAGCGTCAGCCAGCAGACCAGCAATCTGATCCAGGTCAACGCCAGCAACGTGACCATTGACCTGCAAGGCTACTATCTCTCCGGTCCAGCCAACTACAGCAGCGTCTACTACAGCGGCATCTACGCCTACGAGCGCGCCAACATCACCGTGCGCAACGGCACGATCTCGCATTGCCAATGCGGCGTCTTCCTTGACGGCAACACCACCGCTGCCTCGACCAACAACCTCAACCAGACCATCGACGGCCTGCGCATCAGCCACTGCGTGGAAGGCATCATCCTGAACACCGCGCCGGGGAGCACCGTCACCAACTGCAAGCTCACGCAGATCGACGGCTACGGCATGCACGTCCTCGGCGCCGGCAGCACGGTGCAGAGTTGCTTTCTCAGCCAGATCGGCACGACCGGCATCTACCTGGGCGCCGGCAGCTTTGCGCGCCAGAACACGATTTCCACCGCGAACACCGGGATCGCCTTCGGCTTGTACCAGGACAACCTGGCGAGCGGCTGCCCCTATCCCTTCTACCAAGGCACCAACGGCGGCGGCAACGTCTCCAACTGAAGCGGCGCGCGCCCTGCCGATTCGGCGGCAGGGCGTGGCGTTGGGGCCGGGTTCCAGTGCCTGCGGGATTTAGAGCAAGGAATCCACCGTGCGCTGCCCGGACGAAACTTCCCCGCGCCGCAGGGCGTTGACCAGGAGATGCGCGCGGCGGGTCGGTTCGGGCACGCGGTAACCGCCGCCGCAGCGCAGCGTCAGGTCCACGGCGGTTTCGAGGTCGAGCCAGTGGCCCGGCGAGACGTAGACGGGCGACACGTTGTCCTTTGTGCGCAGGACCGCCCCGACCGTCTCGCCCTTGTCCATGAGCGGGGAGCGCGAGCCGCGCGCGGGGGCGGGTTCCTCGTAGCGACCGGTGAGCAGGCTCTTGGCGCAACCCCACGTCGGCCGGTCCAACCACAGGCCGACGTGCGAGGCGATGCCGAAGCGGCGCGGGTGCGCGATGCCCTGGCCGTCGAACATGACAGCGTCGGGTGCGGCGCGCAGCTTCTCCCAGGCTTCGAGGATTGCCGGGGCCTCGCGGAAGGACAGCAGGCCGGGCACGTAGGGGAACTTCGTCTGCGTGACGACGCCGACCTCCTCCACCGTGACGAGTTCGGGCAGGCGCAGGACCACGATGCCGGCGTAGATCGTCTCGTCGTCTTTGTTGAAGGAGATGTCGGCCCCGGCCACGGTGCGCAGGCGGCGCGGCGGGGTCTGGAGGCGGACCTGCGCGCGCAGGGATTGCTGCAACGCGACCGCGTCGCGTGGAGAGAGGTTCCAGTCGTGAAGCTTGGGAAGGCTGGACATGGGGAAAGGTTGGCAGGTTTTCGCCGGGAGGACAACCGGCCGGCGTCGATTTACCGGGCAGGCGGCATGGAGTAAGTTACAGCCCCCGGCGGCGCGTGTTTTCGCGCGGTCGTCGGCACGATCCATGGCCCTTTCTCTTTCCCAACTCAAACTGCCGAGCGTTTCCCCGTACTTCTGGCGTTATCTCAAGCGCATGGCCGACGACGCGCGCCGCGGCGTCCCGCCCGCCCCGCACCATCCCGAGCCGAAAACTTGGCCCGATGACCGGGTCACGGCGGCGTGGATCGGGCACTCGACGGTGCTCATCAATTTTTACGGGGTGAACATCCTCACCGACCCCGTGCTCGGCAACATGGTAGGCATCCATCTCGCCGGGCCGCTCGTGCTCGGCATGAAGCGGCTCGTCGCCCCGGCGCTGCGGTTCCGGGAGTTGCCGCCGGTCGACCTGATCCTGCTCAGCCACGCGCACATGGACCACTTCGACATGCGGACGTTGCGGAAATTCGACCGTCGGCCGTTGGTGGTGACCGCGCACGCAACGGGCGACCTCCTGCGTTGCACGCGGCTGCGTGGGCACGTCACGGAACTCGGCTGGGGCGAAAGCACCCGGCTGAAGTTCAGCCGCGCGGCCGGCGCGCTCGCCCGCGGCGGTGGCGAACTGGAAGTGGAGGCGTTTGAGGTGCGGCACTGGGGCGCGCGGCTGCGCACGGACGACCACCGCGGCTACAACGGCTACGTCCTGCGGCGCGGCGGCCGGGCGATCCTCGTCGGCGGCGACACGTCCTTTACCCCGCGTTTCCGGCGGTTGCGCGGACATGGCGGCGCGGCGAACGGCGGCGCGTACGATCTCGCCCTCATGCCCATCGGCGCGTACGACCCGTGGATCAACAGCCACTGCACGCCCGAGCAGGCCGTGGAGATGGCCGACCTGGCCGGCGCACGGTACGTGCTGCCGATGCACCACCAGACGTTCAAGCTGAGCGCGGAGGCGTTTGGCGACCCGATCCGGCGCTTCGAGGCGGCGCTGGCGCAGGACCCGGAGCGGGTGGCGTTGCGCGCGGTGGGCGAGACCTTCCGGCTGCCCGAGGCCGGGGGATAAATCTGGGAGCGCGAGGGGTCCCGTTTCCGCGTCGGAAACGATTCTGTCACCGGGGGCGCACCTGCCCCCGCCAGAAGCACACAACCCCTATGCCGATCAACACCCTCCTCATCGTCGCCGACCGCGGCGGCCTCAAGGCGTTCCGCGTGGAAGAACGTCCCAACCAGAAGCACGGTTTGCATCAGATCGACTCCGATTACGAGCAGGACGCGCACGGTCGCTTCACGGACAAAGTCACCGACCGCGCCGGACGGTTCAAAGGCTCCGGCCTCGGGCAAAGCCAGGGCGGTTCGTCCGATCATTCCAAGACCGACATGGAAAACGACCGCCGCGCGGTCAAGCACATCGCCGAGCGCATCAACGAGTTGGTGGACAAGGAGAAGCCCGAGGGCTGGCGGCTGGCGGTCCCGGCGCAGATCGACAAGCTTCTCACCGACCACCTCAAGCCCGAGGTGCGCCAGCACCTGACCGAAACCGTCCACGCCGACCTCCTGCGCGCGGAAGCCGCCGACATCCTGGGGCATTTCTCCGCGTTGCACGCCGCCTGAACGAGGACCACGTTTCCCTATGCAGCTACCCATCGAAATCTCCTACCGTGGGGTCGCCAAGAGCGACGAAATTGAAAAACTGGTGCGCGACAAGGCCGCCCGGCTCGACAAGTTCTGCGACCATATCAGCCGTTGCGACGTGATGATCGAGCAGCCCAACCATGCGCAGCATTCGGGCAGTCCGTTCCGCGTGCGTATCGACCTCACCGTGCCCCCGCACCACGAACTCGTCGCCGACGAGAAGCCGTCCAAGCACGAGATGCACGAACCCCTGACGAAGGTCATCGGCGACGCCTTCCGCAGCATGGAACGGCAGTTGACGGGGCTCACCGACAAGCAGCACCACCGGATCAAGACGCACGAGGACGGCTCGCACGCGATGGTGTCCAAGATCTTCGCGGCGGATGGCTACGGGTTCATCACCGATCTACAAGGCCGCGACGTATACTTCCACCGCGACAGCCTCAAAAATGGCGACTTCGAAAGGCTGAAAGTCGGCACGGAAGTGCGCTTCGACGAAGTCAGCGGCGAAAATGGCGCGCACGCCACCAGCGTGCACATCGTCAGCAACGGCGGTTCCAGGCTCTGAGCAGGACCGCCGGCTTTGTGGGCTGGCTGCCTTCGGTGCAGCCAGCCCTTTTTGTTGCGCTTGCGGGATGTTGGCGCGAAGTGTGCACGGCCGCAAAAAACCGGTTTAGAGAATGATGCGTACCCTCCTCGCCCTCTGTCTGCTTGCACTGTTCGCGAGCAGCGCTCTTGCCAAAGACCTCAAAATTCCCACCGACGCCCCCGTCGCCTCCGTGACGCTGCCCGCCGATTGGACGAGCGAGGAGACGGACAGCGGTTACTCCTGCCAATCCAAGGACACGGACGCCACGATTTTCTTTGAGGCCGCCAGCGGCGAAAAGGAATCCAGCGAATTGGTCAACGAGAACATCAAGTTCCTCACGGACCAGAAGGTCAGCATCGACAAAGACTCGCAGAAAGAACGAGAGTTCGAAGCAGAAGGTCTGAAGTGGCAAGTTTTAGAGTACAACGGCAAGGACGAATCCGGCCCCGAACACATCCAGATGTTTTTCACCGAGATCAAGCCCGGCCGGCTGCTGATGATCACCTATTGGGTGACAGTCAAGGCCGAGAGCAAGCACAAGGATGAGTTGGTCAAACTGTTCAACAGCTTCAAGAGGCTGTGAACTTTCTGTTCCCCAATCCGCACCAGTTTTTAGGATGATGCTGTGCTGGTACAACCAATGGTATACCCCTTCCTTCTGTCCTCCTGAAGCAAGTGCAACGAGCCGAAGAACCTCGCAAGCGGGGTACCCGTCCGCTTTGTGGTTGATCCCTCTCGCCGCCCGCCTTTGGTGAGCGGCATGCGTGCACCCTCCGGCGAGGTCCTTCGACTCGCAGAACTCGCCTCAGGAGGACAGAAGGAGAGTACGTTGCCGTGGTCAGGCATGATGAGAGTTAGCGTGTAGCCAATTCCCGGGGCAATCGTGATTGATTTTGGGCGCCCGCTTCCCGATGAGAATTTCGAGGCTGCCTCAGACAGACAACAAGAACTTCGAACGAAGGCCAGCAATGTAAACGACCGTCCTTCTGGCCTCGTCCGCACTACGGCAGCGCCGCCGCTTCCTTTACCAGGGGCGGCTCGCTCAAAATGATTTCTTCCTCTTCAGGCACCGGCTCATCCGCCGACAGCCCGAACCGCCCCGCCAGTTCGGGCGCGTATCGCACCAAGTCGTTGCGCAGACGCCGCAGAGCTAGATCCTTACTCTTGGACTCCAGCATGATGTCGAACTCCGCGTCTGCGGGATACCGCCGCATCAGGTCGATGAACGCAAACGGATCGGCGTAGTCCGCGTGCCCGGTCCAGACCGGCGGCAGCGCCACGGTTTCGAGCTTCTTGGTCTTGCGGTTGCGCCGCTTCATCTCGCGCATCTGCGTGCGCGGCGAGGAGACATGCACCTTCGGCCGCACGCCTTTGGGCCAAGTCGCCAGGAACTTCGCCGCCGTGTCACCGAGGTCGAGCCGCTCGGGGTTGTTGCACAGGAAATGGTGCGAATCAAACACGCACGGCACCCCCGTGCGACGGTGGAGTTCGAGCACGTTGGCGGCGCTGTAGGAGATGTCGTCGTTTTCCAGCACCAGCCGGCGCTTGGAAGCCTCCGGCAGCGCCTTGTAACTCGCTTCCCAGCGGTCCATCGCGGAGGGCTTTTCCCCGTACACGCCGCCGACGTGCACGATGATGACGCCCTCCGGCCCTGCGCCCATGCGGTCGAGGATCGTCGCCTGGCTCTCGATGTCGAGGACGCTTTTGCGGTTCAGCTCCGAGTCAGGGCTGTTGAGGATCGTGTACTGCGAAGGGTGGAACGACAGCCGCAGTCCGATCTCGCGCGCTTTGCGGCCGAGTGCGTCCAGTTCGGCCCCGGACTCCGCAACCTGCCCGTGGAACTGCGGCATGTCGGGGTGCGTGACGTACGGGGCTACGTCCGACGACATGCGGTACATCGTGATCCCCTGCTTTTCGAGGTAGCCGAAGATGTTGTGCAGGTACTCGACGGAAGTCTTGAGGTGCGGATTTTTCTGCCAGCGGCGGGTGTCGTTGCTTTTGAGGCCGGGTTGTCCGAGGACGAGCACGGCGAAACCGAGGCGGGAAGGCGGAGGAGGAGCGGCGGTCATTGAATGGGAAAAGTTCAGGCTTCGCCGACGAGCATCTCCGGGCCGAAGCCGAGTTCGCGTGCGAACACGTTCCAAACGGCCGTGGGCAGCGCGCCGCCGCCGGCCTGGTCGTGGCCGTTGCCGTAATGCATGGAGTCTGCGCCTTCAGGCCGGTGCTTGTGAAAAAAATCGAGGAGGTTCTTGTCCTTGCCGCACCGCGCGCTGAAGTGCACCCAGCCCGGACGGTAGCCGGTGTTGACCCCCATCACGATGAACTTCGGCAGCCGCGTGCGCCAGATCTGCGCCACCAGCGGGTGAACCTGGCAGGGCGTGTCGATGCGGATCGCCGCCGCCTCGCCGGCGAACTTCGGGCCAGCCTTCTTGGCTTCGTTGTAGGCAGCGTTGACCTCCTCCTTGTCGCGCCGCAGGGATTCGACGAGCGGCCCCTCGCCCTTGGCGATGTCGCGCGGGCCGGTGGCATGGACGAGCAGTTCGAGCGCGGCCGAAGCGTCGCCGCTGGCCGAACGCCGCGGGGCATTGAGCAGCGTGACACTGTCGCGCAACACGCCGACGCCGTGACGCTTCTTCTCGGCGGCGATGATGGAAAACGGAGCCTTGTCGCCCAAATCGCTGAGCGCGCTGACGGCCGCGATCCAACCGAGGTCGTCGGACTCCACGCCTTCCAACCCGCCGGCGCACACCAGCGCGAGGATGCCCGAGGTCGGCGTCGGCTCCACGCCGTAGCCGGTGATGACCGTCTCCTCTGCCGATGCCGGCAGCCCCGAAGGCCGGTGGTGGTCGATGAAGAACGTCGGACCGACGCTCCAGACCGCCTCGGAGCGC
>CAXTMD010000184.1:8417-8967 GCA_964245035.1 uncultured Chthoniobacterales bacterium | reverse complement strand
AGCCAGAGGACGGACACGGGCGGCAGGCGCGCCTTCGCCGCCGCCGCCAAGTGGCGGTCGAAGGCGATCAGGACCACCTGCGCGGGTTGCAGCGCGCCGCCGGCCAGCGCGGCGGCGAGATCGGCTGCCAGAGGGTCGAGCAGTTCCGGACCGGCTTTGAGTTCGAGCACGACGCGCTTGCCCAGCGGCACGGCGGCGAGCACCTCGCGCAACGTCGGGATGCGCTCGCCAACCCAGCGCGCGGCCTTCCAGCGTCCGGCGTCGAGGCTTTGGAGTTGCGCCAGGGTGGACGCCGCCACCTGCCCGCTCACGCCCGTGGTGCGCCGCGTCCGGGCGTCGTGGATGACCACCGCGCGTCCGTCGGCCGTGAGCCGCACGTCCACCTCCACGGCGTCGGCACCCATCGCCCAGGCCAGGCGCACGGCGGCGAGAGTGTTCTCCGGCGCGGCGGCCGAAGCTCCGCGATGGGCGATGACCAGCGGCGGACGACAAGAGAACGAACCGGGCATGCCCACCAGATGGCGTAACCGGCCTGCTTACGAGGCACCTT
>CAXTMD010000184.1:3140-8407 GCA_964245035.1 uncultured Chthoniobacterales bacterium | reverse complement strand
TGCCGGCTGCGCCTGCTCCCTTTCTTGAAAGAGGCCAGCCTCTTTCCCCCGTACCTACTTCTTACCCGTCTTCGGCGCGGCGGACTTGGTGGCCGCCGCAGCCGCCTTCTGCTGCTTGCCGGCGGCGGCTTTTTTGTCCTTTTGCGAGGCTGCTTTCTGCGTTGCTTTCGGTGATTTGTCGCCCATAGGACGACGAGACTAATCGAAACACGCTCCCTCAGAAAAGCAGAATCAACACCGCGCGACACTTTCCAAAATCGGCCGCCGAGGAAAATTATTTGCGTCCGCGGATGCTGCACAATCGTGCAAACTTCCGATCCACCAGAGAAGACCGCGCTCCTCCTCTCCGCCGACGCCACTTCTGCCGCTCTGCGCTCCGCCGCGCCGGGCACGGTTTAGGCTTTACCGGGTTCAACCCTTGAACCCCTTTTTACCCGAGTGGAAATCCTGATTGTCGAAGACGACCCTGCCACGCGCCTGCTGTTGACCCGTCTGCTCGCCGCGCGCGGCCACCAGGCCAGCGCCTGCGAGAGCGGCGAGGAAGCCGCCGAACTCTACCGGCGCAGCTTCTACCCGCTGGTGATCCTCGACCTGTACCTGCCGGGCATGAGCGGGTTCGACTTCTGCCAGTGGCTGCGCGAACAGCCCGACGGCGAGCGCCCCTACGTGCTCGTCGGCACCGCCAGCGGCGAAGCGGCCGACCTGCGCTCGATCCTGGCCTGCGGGGCCGACGATTACCTCGTCAAGCCTTACGAGGCGTCGCTCTTCGACGTCCGCCTGGCCATTGCCGAGCAGGTCATCAAAACCCGCGCCGCCCGCCGCCAGCTCGAAGCCGAACTCGGCCTGGAGCGCGAACACCTCGCCTACGTGACCTCGCACGACGCGCTGACCAAGCTCGACAACCGCGCGCAGTTCACCGCCGCCGTCGAACTCGCCGTCGAGCGCGCCGCCGCCGGCGAGCCCGGCGGCGCGCTGCTCTACATCGACCTGGACCACTTCAAGATCGTCAACGAGAGCCTCGGCCACGCCGCCGGCGACCGGTTGCTCGTGCAGATCGCCTACCTCCTGCGCAACGCCGCGCGCCCGCGCGACACCGTGGCGCGCTTCGGCGGCGACAAGTTCGTCGTGCTGCAGCAGGGCGTGACGGTCGCCGAGGCGCGGCTGGCGGTCGGCGACTTCGTGTTCTGCGATTCGGGCAAGAGCTTCCACCTCGACGTGTCCGTGGGCGTGTCCGAACTCACCGGCGAAGCCACGGCCGAGCACGTCATCGCCACGGCCGACGCGGCGTGCTACGCCGCCAAGGCGCGGGGCCGCAACCGCGTGGAAATTTACCAACCCGACGACGCCGAGCTGACCCAGCTGCGCAGCGATTCTCGCTGGGCCGCGCAGGTCAAGCAGGGGCTCAAGAACAACGGGTTCGAACTGTGGTTCCAACCCGTCGTCGAGTTGGAGACCGGCTTCACGGCTTTCTACGAGACCCACCTGCGCCTGCGCACGGCCGACGGCGACGTGGTCGAGCCCGAGTTTTTCCTGCCCGCCGCCGAGCGCTTCCACATGCGTCCGGAGATCGACCGGCGCGTGGTGCGCCTGGCGCTGCGGCAACTGGCGGCCGACCCGGACGCACGGCTGACCCTGCCATTGTCGGGTCAGTCGGTGCGCGACGTGGGCACGGCGGAGTGCATCCGCAAGGCGTTCGAGTCGGCGGCCATTGCCCCCAACCGGGTCACCTTCGTGATCGCCGAAACGGCGGTGCTCGCGCACCTCGACGGGGCGCGGTCGCTGATGGAGCGTCTGCGCAAGGAGGGGTTCCGGTTCGCACTCGACGATTGCGGGGCGGGGTTCTCGTCGTTTGCGTACCTGAAAAATCTCGCCGTGGATTTCCTCAAGATCGACGGCGGCTTCATCCGCGACCTGACGGCGGAACCGATCAACCTGGCGTTCGTCAAGGCGATGAACGACATCGCGCGGCACCTGGGGGTGCACAGCGTCGCCGAGGGCGTGGACGACCGCCGCACGGCGGAGACCCTGCGCAAGGTCGGCGTGCGCTACGCGCAGGGCGTGCACTTCAGCGGCCCCGTGCCGCTACTGGAGCGCCCGCGCGACAAGCGCGAGATCACGTCGGCGGCGGCGTGAACAGCCCTACACCTTTGCAGGGAAGTTTGGGCACAGGACCGAGGAGGCAACCTGCCCTTCGGGCGTGTGGAAAATCATGTTGCCTTTGCGGTCGCAAAACCAGACCTCTTTCGCGCCGGCCTCGAAGTACAGGGCCTTCTTCTCGTTGAGTTCGCGTCGATAGTTGCTCTTGGAAGTCACTTCCACGCAAATCGCTGGGGCGGTCGATGCGGCGAGTTCGTGCTCCGCGATCTTCCAGTGTTCCCAAGTAAGCCAAGCGACATCTGGCACCTTCACATTGTCGCGGGTTCGTACCCCCCCTTCCACGATCACCTTACCGTCGAGCAAAGTTCTGAGTAAGAAGGCGATTTCACTCTGGTAGCCGCCGTGGGCGTAGCGTGTCGGGCTCATGACGACATTGCCATATCCATCCAGTTCAACTCTGTAGGGTATCCCATCCAAAGTTGGGTCGTCAATTGCTTCTTCCCAAGTCATAGGCAAAAGGTCGCTGGGTTCAGTTTACCCGTCTCCACCGCGCGGGCAATCCCTTTGCGGTCATCGCCCGTGGCCGCTTGCCCTCTCTTGCCCCACGTTCCACCTTCCCGCCATGCCCCGCACCTTCCCCTTTATGACGGTGGATGCGTTCACCACGCAGCCGCTCTCCGGCAATGCCTGCGCCGTCGTCTTCGACGCCGACGGCCTCGACGCCGACACCATGCTCGCCGTCGCGCGTGACCTGAACATGTCGGAAACCAGCTTCGTCCTGCGGCCGAGCGACCCAGCGCGGGCGCAGTTCCGCGCGCGCTACTTCACGCCGGGCGAGGAAATCCCGCTGGCGGGCCACCCGACGATTGCCACGGGCTTCGCACTGGTGGACAGCGGCCGGCTCCGGCTCGCCCCCGAGCGCGACCGCACCACCATCGCGCTCGAACTCAACGTCGGCCCCATCCGCGTGGACATCACCCACTCGGCGTCTGGCCGCAGCGGCGTGGCGGAGGTCGCCATGTACCAGAAGACGCCCGCGTTTCTCTCGACGTACCCGGCCGCCGTCGCCGCGCCGATCTTCGGGCTGACCCCGGACGACCTGCTGCCTGGCGTGCCCGTGCAGACCGTCAGCACCGGCACGCCGCAGCTGATGATGGCCGTGCGCGACCACGACATCCTGCGCCGCGCCGTGCTCGACGTGGCGGCCTACGACCGGCTGCGGCGGGAGTCGGGCAACGAGTTTTTCAGCGCGCACCTGTTTTGCGTGGGCGGCGCGACGCCGCGCGGCGACGTGTTCGCGCGGCACTTCACCGGGCCGCCGGCGTCGTTCGAGGACCCGTTCACGGGCTCGGCGACGGGCGGGATGGGGGCTTTTCTGTGGCGTTATGAGTTGATCAAGAGCCCGCGCTTCACCGCCGAACAGGGCCACTGGATCCATCGTCCCGGCACGGCGTCGGTGGAGGTCATCGGCCCGCGCAACGCGATGGAAACCGTGCGCGTCGCCGGCCCGGCGGTCGGGGTGGTGCGGGGGGAACTGACGATCTGACGCGCCGTTTGCCTCCGGCGGCCGGTTCGCTAGATTGGAACCCTCCCCATGAACACCGTTTACCTTCTCGGCGGCGCGCGCACCGACTTCAAACGCAACCTCAAAAAGGAGGGCAAACTCCTCAAGGACCTCGTCGTGGAGGTCACCCGCGCCGCGCTCGACGCCACGGGGCTCGACGCCGCCGACATCCAGGCCGGCGTCGTGGGGAACTTCGCCGGTGGACTCTACACGCGCCAACTCCACGTCGGCGCGCTCCTGCTCGAAGCCGATCCGGCCTTGCGCGGCATCCCCACGATGCACACCGAAGCCGCCTGCGCCTCGGGCAGCCTCGCGGTGCTCACGGCCGCGCAGTGGATCCAGGCCGGGTTCTACGACTGCGTGATCGCCGTCGGCGCGGAACAGCAAAAAACCATGTCGCCCGCCGACGGGTCAGACGTGCTCGGCGGCGCGGCCGACTACCATCTGGAGAAGCCCGAGTACGGCGACTTCATGTTCCCCAAGCTTTTCGGCACCATCGCCGAACGCTACATGAGACGCTACCCGACGCTGACCGAGCACGACCTCGCACGGGTGGCGGTGAAAAACTATTCGCACGCGCGGCTTAACCCCCTGGCGCAAATGCGCGACACGGACATGGATTTTGTGACGGCGAGCACGGAGTCGCAGAAGAACTGGCGCATCGCCGCCAGCCCGCTCAAGCTCTACGACTGTTCGCAGATCACGGACGGCGGCGCGGCGGTGGTGCTGTGTTCGGAGCGGTTCATGGACCGGCTCGCGCACCGCACGGCGCGCCCCGGCGCTCCCCTGCACACCGCCCCGCCGGTGACGTTGCAAGGCTGGGGCCACGCGACCGACGCGCTCGCGCTCGAAAAAAAGGACGTGCCGCACTTCCCGCCCGCACGCAAGGCGCTCGCCGCCGCGCTGGAGAAGGCCGGGGTCCGTGATCCCAAGAAGGAACTGCACGGCGTGGAGGTGCACGACTGCTTCTCGATCAGCGAGGTGATCGCCTACGAGATCATCGGTCTGGCCGAGCCAGGACAGGGCGCAAGCCTCTTGCACAGCGGCGCGACGATGCTGCCGAGCGTGCGCGCGAAGATCTTAGAAGCCGACGCGCCCGCGCCGCCGTTTTCGATCCCGGTCAACAGCGGCGGCGGGTTGATGGCCGACGGCCACCCGGTTGGCGCGACGGGCGTGCGTCAGGTGCTCGACGCCTATCAGCAACTCACCGGCCAGGCCGGATCGCGGCAGATCGAGAATGCCAAGCGCTTTCTCACGTACAACGTCGGCGGCAGCATGACGACGACCGTGGCGATGGTGTGGGGAGTTTGAAGAAACCACCCTGCACATGACCCCTCCCATCCCCATCCGCCTGCTGACCGCCGTGCCCATCTGCGACGGACACGACAGCGCCATCAACACGATCAACCTCGAACTGATCCGCCACGGCATCGAGGTCATCTATCTCGGCTACCACCGGCCGGCGGCGGAGATCGTGCGCGCGGCAACGCAGGAAGACGTGCGCGCGGTCGGACTCTCCAGCTACAACGGCGGGCACATCGAATTCTTCGCGGAAGTCCGCGCGCAGCTCGACGCGCTCGGCGCGCGACACGTCGGGCTGTTCGGC
>CAXTMD010000184.1:0-3130 GCA_964245035.1 uncultured Chthoniobacterales bacterium | reverse complement strand
GCTACGGCCAAAAACCCGCGAGCGACGGCTTGGCCGGCGACTTCGCGCTGGCCCGGCAGCTCACCGACGCGGAGGAAGCGTTCTCGCAGCCGGTCGCCGACCCGATGGCAGGTTTGTCCACCCCGCCGGCAAAGGCGAAAGACTGCCGGGTCGTCGGCATCACGGGACCCGGCGGCGCGGGCAAGACGACGCTCATCGACGAACTCGTCTGGCGTTTCCTGCGCACCCGTCCGGCGTCGGCGCGCGTCGCCATCCTCTCGCACGACCCGAGCATCGGCGGCAGCGGCGCGGGCGCGCTCCTGGGGGACCGCGCGACGATGATCTATTCGCAAAACGACCGCGTGTTCATGCGCTCGATGGCGACGCGCGGGCAATCCGGCGGACTCAGCCCATCGACGGGTCGGTGCCTGGAAATCCTCGCGGGCAGCGGCGAGTTTGAGTTGGTCATCATCGAGACGGTCGGCACGGGGCAGGAGGCGCTGCCGTTTTCGGGGGAACTGGTGGACGCCCGCATTCTCGTAATGAACCCGGACTACGGCAGCCGCCTGCAGTTGCAAAAGATCGCGATGCTGGACGCCGCCGATCTCGTGGTGGTCAACAAATCCGATCTGCGCGGCGCGCGCACCGCTAGCGCCGAGGTCGAGCGCCGCCTGGCTTCCAACAAGCGCGGCCAGCGGCTGCTCTCCACCACCGCCACCCGCCACCGCGACACGGGCGTGGACGAGTTGTTCAAGCGGGTGCTGCCATGAACCACTGGCTCGTCAAGCAGGAGCCGGAAGATTATTCCTTTGCGCAGTTTGCGCGCGACAAACGCACGGACTGGACCGGCGTCCGCAACTTCCAAGCACGCAACTATCTACGCGCGATGCAGACCGGCGACGCCGTGCTCTACTACCACAGCGGCGGGGAACACGCGGTCGTCGGCACGGCGACCGTCTCGCGCGCGGCGTTCCCTGATCCCACGACCGAACCTGACGAGCAGAAAGGCACGTGGGTCGCCGTCGAACTGCGGGCGGGGGAGGCGTTCGCCAACCCGCTGCCGCTCGCGGCGGTCAAGGCAGACCCGGCGCTGCAAAACCTGCCGCTGGTCCGGCACACGCGGCTTTCGGTGATGCCGGTGGCGCGCACGGAGTACGAGCACATCCTGCGGCTGGCGCGGTGAGCGGGAACGTGGCTTATTGCCAGCCAACCCTCTCCCTCCGCCCATGCCCTCCCAGACTCCTCTCGGCCAGGTGGCCGACGCGCTCGACACCTACGGCCAGTTCGTCACCGCACAGGTCGCCCGCGCGCGCTCCGACGCCGACTTCGCCGCGCAGATCAACGCCCGCTGGCAGGCCGCCTGCGACAAGGTCGCCACCTCCGTCACGCCCACCGGGCTGACGCTGCCGCGCCACGCGCTGCCGTTCCTCGACGAGCCGGGGGCCATCGCACGCTTTCTCTTCGAGGAAGGATTGCCCGGCGAGTTCCCGTTCCTCAACGCCGCTTACCCAGAGATGTACCTGCCGCCCGAGCCGCAGGCCAACGGCAACGGCCACGCCAACGGCAAAGGCGGTGCGGACCGCATCGAGAACATCGCTGCCCCCGCCCCGGCGGGAGCGGCGGTCGGGGCCGGCAACGCCGAGGAGCCGACCCGGCTTTTCGCGGGCCTCGGGCTGACGGAAGACACCAACGAGCGTTTTCATTACCTCTCGCGCCACCAGCGTAGCAAGCGGCTGTCGACCGCCTTCGACGGGCCGACGCTCTACGGCACCGGCGCGGGTGCGGACGGCGTGTTCGGCAAGATTGGTGAGGGCGGCGTCGCCGTGGACACCATCGACGACATGGAACGGCTCTACGCCGGGTTCGCGCTCGACCAGCCTAACGTCTCGGTGTCCATGACGATCAATGGTCCCGCGCCGATCATCCTGGCGATGTACGTCGCGGCGGCCAAGCGGCGCTTCGGCGCGGACGTGGCCCCGAAGCTGCGCGGCACGATCCAGGCCGACGTACTCAAGGAAGTGCAGGCGCAAAACGAGATGATTTTTCCGCTCGAAGCGTCGCTGCGCTTCCTCGCCGACATGGTGCAGTACACCACCGAAAAGATGCCGCGGTGGTACCCAATCTCGATCAGCGGCTACCACATCGCCGAGGCAGGCGCGACGCCCGTGCAGCAGGCCGCGTACACGCTGAGCAACGGGTTCGCGTACGTGGAGCTTTTCAAGGAACGCGGCATGGACGTGAACGCCTTCGGGCCGCGGCTGTCGTTCTTCCTCGACTGCGGGCTGGATATCGAGTACCTGGCCCTCGCGCGGGTCTGCCGCAAGATCTGGGCGGTCGGCATGCGCGACGTGTTCGGCGCGGACCGGCGCGCGCAGATCCTCAAACTGCACACGCAGACCAGCGGGCGTTCGCTCATCGCCGCCGAGTGGAAGAACAACCTCACGCGCACGGCTATCGAGCTGACCCTCGCGTGTATGAACGCGACGAACTCCTGTCACTCCAACGCCGCGGACGAGCCGTTCACGACACCCAGCGAGGAGTACGCCCGGCTCGCGGCGCACTGCCAGGCGATCCTGCTGGAGGAAAGCGGATTGTTCCGCCACATGATGAACCCCATGGCGGGTTCGCCCGGCATGAAGGCGGTAGGCGACGCGGTGGAGGGAGCGATCCTGGAGGAGTTCCGCGAGATCGACCGGCAGGGTGGCGTGCAGGCGGCGGTCGAGCGGCGTTACCAGCGCAGCCAGATCCAGGCGAGCGCGCACCAGTTGGAACGGCAGATTTATGACGGGACGCGGCCCGTCATCGGGTTGAACCGGTATTTCAACCCGGAGGAGCATTGGCCGGAGGTCAGCATGATCCGCACGCCCAAGGAGGCCAAGCAGCGGCAACTCGACCGGCTGCGTGAGTTCGAGCAGCGCCACGCCGCGGACAGCGAACGGGCGCTCGATACCCTGACGGCGACGGTGGAAAACGGCGGCAACGTGTTCGCGGAGTTGATCAACACGGTGGAACACTGTTCGCTCGGCCAGATCACGACGCGCTTGCAGGAGAGCGTGGGACGCTTCCGGCCGAGCGAACAGTGTTCCACCGTGTTGATCAACTCCGCGCACACGTTGCCGCCGTTTTCCACCGTCGCCGTCAGGGTATCGAG
>CAXTMD010000183.1:0-8990 GCA_964245035.1 uncultured Chthoniobacterales bacterium | reverse complement strand
CGACCGCCGCGAACGCCGCCGGCCCGTCCGGCAGCGCGCACGTCATCCCCAGCGGCCGGCCTTCCTTCTCGGCGAGCAGCGCCGGCTCGCCCCAGCCGCACGCGGCGGCCAGCGCCGGGTTGAAGCCGGTCGTCAGGAACTCGTCGAAGGCGAGGTGGTACGCGAGCACGCCGACCCCCGCCGCTTCCAGCGCCTGTCGCGCGTCCGGTTCCATTTGCCAGGGGCGGTGTAAGAACAGGGCGTCGCACCGTGCGCGCCCGGCCCACGCCAGCCAGCGCGGCCCCGGTTCCAGCGCCAGGCCCACGCGGCGCACGGGTTCGTCCGGCCGCGCCGGGGGCAGGAACACGCCGTTCAGGTCGCCGGCGGCGGCGAAGCGTTCGACGTGGAGCAGGGTGTCGAGCGCGCGCTGGAGTTCGGGGAAGCTCACGGCGGGACCATAGGCCGATAATCTTTGGACTTCTCCTTCTCCCTTTTGCCTTCTACCCTTTGTCTTTATGGAAGATGCCCCCCTGCCCGCTTCGCCCGACCTGCGGATCCTCGCCATCGACATCGGCGGCACCGGCCTGAAGGCAGCTGTGCTCGACTCGGAAGGCAACCTCGTCAGCGACCGTGTGCGCGTGAAGACCCCGCATCCGTGTAAGCCGGAAACCCTGCTCGGCACGCTGCTCCAACTCGTCGAACCGCTGGGCTCATTGCACTACACCCGGGTCTCCATCGGCTTCCCCGGGGTCGTGCGCCGGGGCACGATCCTCACCGCGCCCAAGCTCGGCACGGAGGACCTGCGCGGCTACCCGTTGGCACAGGAACTCTCCAAGCACCTCGGCCACGAGGCGCGGCTCATCAACGACGCCGACATGCAGGGCCTCGCCGTCGTCAAGGGCCACGGCATCGAGATGGTCGTAACCCTCGGCACAGGCTTCGGCTCGGCGATCTACAGCGAGGGGCAGCTCGGGCCGCACTTGGAACTCTCGGTCGCGCCGTTCCGCAAGGGCGAGACCTACAACGACCAGATCGGCGACGACGCGCTCAAGAAGCTCGGCCCCGGCAAATGGAACCGCCGGGTGCGGAAGGCGATCAGCAACATGCGCAGCCTGACGAACTTCGACCGGCTCTACATCGGTGGTGGCAACGCCAAGGAGATCACCTTCAAGCTCGATGACGACGTGGAGATCATCGACAACACCAACGGCGTCAAGGGCGGCGCGTGGCTGTGGCGGCAGGGCGTGCAGCCGGCGTGAGGAGAGGCGCGAGGCGCGAGGCGCGGCACCTACTCCCTCACCGGGTCAAACGTCAGCTTGCTGCGCCGGTCCACGCTCGCGCCTCGCCGCCGGAAGACCTCCGCCATGTCGGGCGTCATGAACTGGCCGTCGTAGTTTGGGTTGAGATCAAAATACACCCGCCCGTGCGGCAGGAGGAAACGGGCGCGCAGGTCACCGAGCAAGCAGTCCCAGTCCGCCGCCCGCCACATGCCCCAAGGCGCGTGTTTGTTGAACTCGATGGAGAACGCCGTGACCAGATCGAACTTCCCGTCGGTCAGCAGCGCGTCAGGCAGCGGTTTTTGCGCGTCGACGGGCGCGACCACGCGGCGCAGGCCCAGCTTGTCAAACATCTCCCCGTAGAACAATGGCTCGGGTACGTCGATGCCCAATCCGTCGTGGCCGAGCCGTTTGCAGACGAACAGGAACCACCCCGCGCCGCTGCCCAAGTCGAGGATGCGCAGGGGGCGGCGTCCGTGGTCGAGGCCGATGTCCTGCGCGCGGCGGATGTTGAGCCTGAGCCAGCGTTCGGCGTCGAGGTACTTGGCCCAGTTTTCGCCCGGCTGCATGAGCGGCGCGTGCTTGAAACGCATGGCGTCCATGATGCCCGGGTCGACATGGCGCAGAAACTTCGACACGGGCTGCGGACGCAGCGCGCGCAAGAGGCCGCGGCGCGCGCTGAGCAGCCCCTCCGCCGTGAAGGCCTTGCGGATCTTGTGGGAAAGGCGCATGGACACACCGTTAGCCGAGCGCCGTCCGAACACAAACCGCAGATATCACCCGCATCCCATGAAATCCCACCGTCAGGAACTCTGGTTCCACGCCTCGCAGCGCCGCCAGCTCTTCAACATCACCGTCGCCGTCGAGAACGCCCTGGCGACCAGCGGGGTGGGGGAAGGATTGGTGCTGGTCAACGCCATGCACATTACGGCGAGCGTGTTCATCAACGACGACGAGAGCGGCCTGCACCGCGACTGGGAGCGCTGGCTGGAGAAACTCGCCCCCGAAAAGCCTTACAGCCAATACGAACACAACGGCGGGGAGGACAACGCCGACGCGCACCTCAAGCGCACGATCATGGGCCGCGAGGTCGTCGTGGCGATCACCGCCGGCAAGCTCGACCTCGGGCCATGGGAGCAGATTTTCTACTACGAACTCGACGGCAAGCGCGACAAGCGCGTGCTGGTGAAGATCATCGGAGAGTGAGAAAGCGAGGGGGCTTTGGCAACGAACGTGATAATCTAAGCCAACCCAGACTCTCCGTTAGCTCTCTGCTAGCCCTGAGAGGGCGAGCAGAAAAGGTGTTTCCTCAACGCAGCCGCAGGTCAAACGGCATCCGCGCGTACAGGTCCGTCTGGCTGCCGTCGAGGTCGCGCAACGTGCGTAAGTCTTCCTCCACGCCTTCGAGCGAGCGCCCCACCGCCCCGGATTTCGGGCCGAAGCCCAGCGCGTGCAGCACGCTGGCACCCGCGCTCGTGTCCTGTTCCTTCTTACCCGAGAGCGCCAGCGCCAACTGCTCCGCCAGGTCGTGCGGCACGGGGAACTCCACGATCTTCGCGTCGTTGGGCAGGCCGCTCTGCTCCCGGGCGTAGTCCAGCGCCGCGTCCAGGCCGCCGACCTGATCCACCAACCCGAGCTTGACCGCCTCCGTGCCGCTCCAGACCCGGCCCTGGCCGATCTCGTCCACCTTCTCCGGCGGCAGGTTGCGCCCCGTGGCCACCCGGTCCACGAACCGCTTGTAGAAATCCTCGACGAGCGCCTGCAACTGCGCGATTTCCTCCGGCGTCTTGGGCCGTGAGGCGCTCGCCAGCGCGGCGTACTTGCCGGTCTTGACCTCGTCAAACGTCACGCCGTTGTTGTTGGCGATGCCCTGGAGGTTGGGAAGCACGCCGAACACGCCGATGGAACCCGTGATGGTATTGGGCTCGGCGAACACCCGGTCGGCCGCCGTGCTGATCCAGTACCCGCCCGAGGCGGCGACCGTGCCCATGCTCACGATGACCTTTTTGCCGCCCGCGCGCGCCAGGGCGAGTTCGTGCTGGATCAGCTCGCTCGCCGTGCCGCTGCCGCCAGGGCTGTTGACGCGCAGCACGATGGCTTTGACGTTGCCGTCCTGCCGCAGCCGGCGCAGCACGCGCGCGTAGCGGTCACCGCTGACGGTGTCGGGCCGGTCGCTGTCGCCGTCGACGATGTTGCCCTCCGCGTACACGACGGCCACCCGCGGCGACGTGTCAGCCACGCCCGCCTTGGCGGCCAGGGCGTTGTCGGCGGCCTCGGGTTTGCCGACCTTCTTTTCGACGTACGTGGCGAGGTCGACCTGATGGAAGGTATGCGTCGTGTCGTCCGTACCGGCGCGGGCGCGGAGTTTTTCGATTACGTCGGGCAGGTAGGCGATCTCGTCGATCAGGCCGGCTTCCTTGGCGGCGGGGGGTTGGATCACAGCCTGAGCGTCCACCACCGCTTGGATCTGCGCGGGGGTCTTGTGGCGCGCGTCGCCCACGTCGGCCACGATCTGGCTCCACAGGTCGTCGAGCAGCTTCTGGGTCTGCTCGCGGTTCTCCGGGCTCATCTTGTCGGTGAGAAACGGCTCGACCGCGCTCTTGAACTTGCCGTGGCGAATGACTTGGACACCGACGCCGTATTTATCCAGCGCGCCTTTGAAGAAGGTCGGCGTCGTGGCCAAGCCCGGTACGGTCATCTCGCCGTAGGGGTTGAGGTAGACGGTGTCCGCAGCCGAGGCGACGTAGTAGTCGCGCGTGTCCGGCGCGACGAGGTAGGCGATGACGGGCTTCTTCGACTTGCGGAAGTCCAGCAGCGCCTCGCGCACTTCCTTGAGCGCGGCGAAGCCCGCGCCGTAGCCGTCTGGTGCGAACGAGCCGTGCAGGTAGATGCCGCCGATGCGCCCGTCGTCGGCCGCGCCGTGGATGGCGGCGAGCAGCGCGCGCAGCGACACGGTGTCGTTGTCGTTGCGGCCGAGGAGCTGGGCGAGCGCCTTGGAACCCTCGAAGGAGACGGGCGTGTCGGTGACGTTGACCGACATGTCCACGACCAGGAAGGAGCCGTTGGCGATCTTGGGCTCCTGTTTGGAGACCAGTTTGGCCAAGCCGACGACGAGTCCGATGCCCAGGAGCACGGCAACGATGGAAAACAGCACCAAGGCGAGGAAGGAGGCGAACAGGGTCTGGAAGAAGTTTTTCATCGGCGAAGGAACGAGCCCGGGCGGCGGCGCGGAGGCTGTCCAGCATAGGCGCGACCGGGGAAAAGCACAAATAATCCGCCGGAACGGACGCGAGGACGGTTGACAATCCCGGGTGGTTCTGGTGGCGTGGCGGCGTGAAATTCCTCCCCGTCCTCCGTCCCGCGATCCTGTTGGCGCTGGCGGCGTCCCTGGCCGCCTGCGAGACGCCCGCCAACCGTCGTGAACTCTACAACAGTTCGGAGGCGAACGGGGCGTGGCACGACTACGCCCGCCGCCGGGAGGCGGAAAGCGAGGCAGGCCTGCCGCCGGGCAGCACCTCGACGGCTCCGACGAACAACGCGCCGATCACCCAGCGCGGCAGCCGGCCCACGCCGCAGCCGCGCAGCGGTCCGCTCCAGGCGGATCCCACCTCGCTGCCTTCGGTCAACATGTCCGCGCCAGGGCCGACGACCACGACGACGGTCAGCCCCGCGGCCGCGCCGGCTCCCGTGATGCCGACGGAAGCCGCGCCGACGGGGAGCAGTTCGGAACCCGCCGCGCCGCCGTCCACCGCGCCGCCGCAGTAAGCGAGGCCGGTGCTTGGCGCCGCAGGCGCTCCGCGGCCTGTCCAGAAAACAAAACGGACGGCTCCAGCCAAGGAACCGTCCGTCTTCACTTTGAGGTTCCTGCTTGGGTCAGGCGTCCTTCTTCGCGCGGCGGCCCGCGCGCGTCTTGTTGAGGATGGGCTGGATCGACGGGTCAGCGCGCAGCATCGCGTCATGCACCGCCTTGCGATAACCCTTTCTGTCGGTCTCCCGGTTGGCCTCGGCTGACTTGACGGCCGGGTCCTGCAACGCCTTGTCGTGGGCAGCCTTGAGCTTCTGGCGCTCTTCGGGCGTCAGATTGGCGTGACGGCCATGGTGGCCGTGGTGTTTACCCTCCGCCGGCGTGGCGTCCGGACTCGCCGGCGCCGCGGGAGTGGACACCGACGGCGTGGCGTCCGGGGCCGGGGCCTGGGCGAACAGCCCCGTCGCGGGCAGCACGGCGCAGGCGGTGAGAAGAGCAAATTGGTAACGGATGGGTCGGTTCATTGGTGGAGTGTGGTTTCTCCAAGGAAGAACCCCACAGGAACGCCTGGGTTGCGCGGCGTCCTACGCTTTTGTTGCTAGGAAGCCGCGGCGGCCACCGGCTGCGAGGTGTCGGCGTCCGCGGAAAGGCCGAGCAGTTCGCGCTGCCAGGGCATCAAGAGTTCGCCGGCGGCGGCTGGCCGGGCGGCGATGGCTTCGAGCGTGGCGCGCGGGGCGATGATTGACGGATCGAGGTCGAGGTCGACGGCGACGCGGTCGCGTTCCTTCTTGAGGGCGTCCGCGCGCTTCTCTTCCTCGGCGGTCCAGCGGCTCTGGAAGCGTTTGACGAACACCGGCCACTCACTCTCAGGCATCTGAGCGGCGCGTTCGGCCGCCTCGTAGAAGCGCGTCCGGCGGCTGCCGCGCAGGTGCTCGAAGTTGGGCCGCTCCCCGGCGGTGAAGGCGCGCGCGGAGGAAAGCAGGTCCTCGTTGCGCAAGATGTGGAAGGTGGGCCGGTCCACGGCGCGGGCTTCGCCTTCGCGCCAGTGCCAGAGTTCGCGCAGGGTGGCGGCGGCGCGTCCGCGCAACACCCCGCTGCCGTTGATGCGCCAGGCATCCTCGGCGTCGCGCTCGCGCTCGACGGCGGCCTGTGCCAAGGCCCGGGCGCAGGACTGCTCGAACCAGGGCCAGCGGCCGAGTTCGCGCAAGCGCGCGCCGAGGCGGTCAGCGATGGCGAGCAAATAGCGGGTGTCGTTTTGCGCGTAGGAGGCCATCGCGGGCGTCAGCGGGCGGCGCGCCCAGTTGGCCTTTTGCGAACCCTTGGTGAGTTCGACGGCAAACTCGGCCTTGACCAGCGCGGCGTAGGAAAACTCCCGGCGGCCCACGAGCCGGGCGGCGAGCATCGTGTCGAAGATCGAGTCGGCGACGAACCCACCCGCGCGCCGCAGCAGGCGCAGGTCGTAGTCCGCGCCGTGGAGAACCACCGTTTTGCCCCCGAGCGCCGCGTAAAAGGGCGCGAGCGAGAAGTCGGCGAGCGGGTCGAGCAGGGCGTGTTCGTCCTGGGGCAGGCTGACCTGGACGAGGCAGAGTTTTTCGCGGTAGACGTGGAGGGAATCGGCCTCGGTGTCGAGGGCGACGCGTTCAACGTCGGCGAGGTGGGGCAGGAAAGCGGCGAGTTGTTCGGACGTGGAGATCAAAGCACTAAAGAATCGGGGAAGCCCTGACAGTCGGCGAAAGCAGACCGTCACCAGTAACAGTGGACGACCCTGGCGGGAAATCAACCCTGGCTGGAAATGCCTTCCACACGCTGGAGAGGTGAGCGCCCCTCACAAGGCTGAATGAGACATTGGCTTTCGTCTTCTCGGGTCGTTCGGCGGCCGTGACCACGATCTGCCTCGGTGCAAAGAAGGGCGGTCGAGCACCGTTGCAGTCAGGCTTGACTTCTCCAGCCTCCGTCGCTCGGCTTGAGCCTGCTGAATCATCCATCCCGCCGCCCTCTGCCAACTTCCATGCCAATCCTTGCTTTGCTCTTTGCGCTGGTGGCCGGCGCGCTCATCGCGCTGCAATTCGGTGTCAACTCCGCCTTGCGCGGCTTCCTGGGCGGTAGCGCCTTCTTTGCCACGCTGGTCTCCTACGCCGTGGGCACCTTGACCTCACTGGCTTGTCTGCTCGCGTTGCGGCCGGCGCTGCCCGCCTGGAACCGGCTCGCCGCCGTGCCCTGGTGGGCCTGGATCGGCGGGGCGGTCGGCGTGGGCTACGTCACCGCCAGCGTGCTGCTCGCTCCCCGGCTCGGCGCGACCCGCCTGATCGTCTTGGTGGTCGCCGGCCAACTGCTCGCCTCCATCCTCCTGGACCACTTCGGGCTGCTGGGCTACGCGGTGCGTCCGTTCAATGCTTGGCGGGCGCTGGGCTGCGTCCTGTTGGTAGCGGCGGTGCTCATCATCAGGACGAAGTAAACCGAACTTTTCCCCTCACCGCTGGCGGCGCGCCGCGGCCGGTTTACGCTTCGTGCGCTTGGCCCGCGCGGGCAGCGCCGCCACGGCGGCCGTGTGTTCACGCAGCGCCTGCTTGCGCCAGCGGATCGCCTGCTTGAGCGCCTTCTCCAGGCTCCCTAACACCCTCGGGTTGAACCGCTTGGCCCGCATCCCCAGCCGGCCCTTGCCGCCGACGTACGCAAACACCACCGGATGGCCCTTGTCGTGCGTCAACGACACGCCCACCGGGATTTCTAATTCGTCCGTTGCCTTGGCCATGCTTGTTGGGCCCAACCTTTCACGAACGCAGGCCCATCAGCAACAACTCCATGTTACTCTTGGTTGCATTCATATTGTCCCGCAGCACTTCCATGCCCTCGAGCGGCGGCAATTGGCCCAACTGCTTGCGCAGCATTTGCACGCGTTCCAACTCGTCGGGGTGGAACAACAGTTCCTCGCGCCGTGTGCCGCTTTTGAGGATGTGGATCGCCGGATAAATCCGCTTCTCCACCAGCTCCCGGTCGAGGTGGAGTTCCATGTTGCCCGTGCCCTTGAACTCCTCAAAAATGACCTCGTCCGCCCGGCTGCCGGTGTCCACGAGCGCGGTCGCCAGGATCGTCAGGCTGCCGCCTTCCTCGGTGTTGCGCGCACTGGAGAAAAACTTCTTCGGCTTGGCGAGCGCCTTCGTGTCCAGGCCGCCGCTCATCAGCCGGCCCTTGCCGCCGGTCAGGTTGTTGTAGCCGCGCGAGAGCCGCGTGATGGAGTCGAGCAGGATGACCACGTGCCCGCCGAGTTCCACGAGCCGCTTGGCCCGCTCGCCGACGAGTTCCGCCACCGCGACGTGGCGTGCCGTCGGTTCGTCGAAGGTCGAACTGTAGATTTCCGCGTCCAGTTCCGTGCGGAAGTCGGTCACCTCCTCCGGCCGCTCGTCGACGAGCAGCAGGATCAGGTGGATCTCCGGGTAGGCGGTGCGGACCGCCTTGGCGATGTGCTTGAGCAAGATCGTCTTGCCGGAACGCGGCGGGGCGAGGATCAACCCGCGCTGGCCGCGGCCGAGCGTGGCGATCAGATCGACGGCGCGCACGGTCGGCGGACCGTAAGCCGGGCTTTCCAGGATGATGCGCTCCTGCGGGAACATCGGGGTGAGCGCGTCGAATCCCTTCGGCGCGGTCCAGCGTTCGGCCGGGATGCCCTCGACCGAGATCACCCGGTCGAGCGCCATGTACTTTTCCTTGTCGCGGCCCGCACGCACGGTGCCGCGCACCCGGTGGCCCGCCGCGAGGCCGTGCTGGCGGAGGAGCGGTGCGGGCACGTAGAGGTCCTCCGGGCACGCCTGGAAGTTGTACGCCGGCCAGCGCAGGAAGCCGAACGGCTCGCTGCCGGTTTCGAGGATGCCTTCAGCCTCGGCAGAAATCCCGCGGGCGAGCCCCGCGCGCAGGATCTCGCACACCAGCGCGTGCCGCGGGCGCGGCGGCTGGTGGCGCACGCCCAGCGTGGAGGCCAGCGCGTGCAGTTC
>CAXTMD010000182.1:0-9033 GCA_964245035.1 uncultured Chthoniobacterales bacterium | reverse complement strand
TGCGCGCCCTGGCCCTCGCCTTCGTGCGCGGAGGCGGGCTGCCGGCCGCACCGGCGGAGTCGATCCCGGCGGCACGCGAGGCGCTCCAGGCCGAGGCGGCTTCCATGCGGGCGCGGGTCGAGGCGCAGCCCGACCTGACGGCCGTGGCCTTTGACCCGGAATGCCTGGAAGCGGTGTTCCTCGTGGCGCGCTATGTGGGCCACGAGGCCGCCTTCGTGGGGCCGTTGCGCGAGATGCGCGCCGTGCTCGACGGATTGCCGCGGACGCAGCCAGTCCCAGCTGGCGAAGAAGAACTCGCCATCTGGCTACGTGCCCACGCGCCAGAGCGGACCCGCTAGCGCACGTTTCACTCAAGGTAAGCCCCTGCCGCGCCAACGGCATCGTCCCCAGGGTAGGGATGGCTCTCCGAGCCACTCCCTAGATTCTCTGGCGAGGCGTGTCCTACGCCCGGCGGTTACCAATCCAAATTAGGGTATTTACTACTTTGACGCATAGAATGTAGCAACGCGCATTTAATGCGCTCGTGTTACACGTAGCCTAGGCCTACAAAAACCGCTATGGCAAGGAGGGAGCCAAGGGCAACTACGCAACCCGTAGCAGGGACTGCACTTTTTTTGTAGAAAAGGCTTGAGCACTTTTAATGCGGCTGTATTCTGGCATTACAGAGACGCATTAAAAGCACGTCATGCTCAAGCCCGAAGACATTGAGGAAACGATCCAAGAAGCCGCCCGGCAGCACGCCGAGGAAATGGGCGTGCTTCGTCGCGCGTTGGAAATTTCCCGTCGCGTGAAGCAAGGTGCGGTCAACCAACCCGAGGTTGAAACAGCGCAGCGCACACCCATCCTTGTTAAACGTCCCGTCCAGCGCAACGGCAAGAAAAAGGGGCTGACGGAAACGGTGCGGGAAGTTTACCAAGAGTATTCCCAGCGGTTCTCCATGCGATCCATCGTCGCCAACATGGCGACCATGCACCCGGAGGTACTCAAGAGCACCTCGAATTACACGGCAGCAATTTCCGGCGTTCTGTTGCGCGACAGCAAGGCGGGCCTGATCGAACTGGTTGAACGGGGTGTAGCCAGTGACCCGAGCTACTACCGCAACAAGACTCCACGGCACGATCAGCAACATTTTTCCACCGCTGGCCACAACCAGCGGCAAACAGATTTGCCCGTGGTGAACGGGACCGGCGAGGGGGCGGAGACGTGAATACCGATCACGACCGCCCCCTCACGGGGTGACACGGCGTTGACGCGCCGTTTAGTAGCCACCGGGTAGAGCGCCGGGAGGGAGTAGGGAGCGTCGCATTCCAGCGATGATAAACCCGCTTCCTTCCGGTTCGTTGTTTCTACAGTAGACAATACCCGCTACTAGGTCAACGGTTTTCCACATGCCTAAGTCCAAGTCAAACCCGGAGAAGCAGAACAAAGGCGGGCGTCCCCGCAAGGGGGTGGACTTGCACAAGGGCGAGGAAGCAGAACGACGAATGAAGGCCGCGTTTGCCTTTGCTCTTCGTGGTTCCGCCTCCCCTGATAAAAAGCCTTAGGCTTTGTTCTCGCCGTCTTTAGCCGTGAGCTTGGCCCATGTCAGCTTCCGGCCGCTGGACGTTTTCACGGCATCAAGGAAGCGGCCTTGGTCGCCCTGAGCAACCTTGCGCTGGTTGAAGCGATAGGTCTGCTCGTCCAAGTAGCGGAACAAATGGAACGGTGCACAGTGAACGTAGGTGCCCTTGAGGGAACGCTTCAACAGGCACCAGAAGTTCTTCAAGGCCGTTCGTGGAAACGCCGTCTTTGACGTAGCACTCGGCATGATCCACGACCTTGTGGACGTACTCACGGGCAACGTGGTCGTAGCCGTGCGCGGTATCCGTATGAACCTCCGCACCCACCGGGATGTGCTCGCGGATGTGCTTCATCAACTCGCGCGCCTTCGTTGAAGGAATGACGCGCGCCACAACCTGAGAGACGGGCATCTTCTCGGTGTGGCGGGCGAGCAAGCCCATGACGGCGCTCTTGCCCTTGCCCCCGGTGCCTTTGATCTTCTCTTTACGCTTGGCCGCGTGCATGTTCCTGGCTTTGCCGCCGATGAAGCTCTCATCGCACTCGAAAACACCGTCCGCGCGGACAATCCCGCCCCCACGCCGGATAGCAGTGCGGATACGATGACCCATGAACCACGCGGACTTCTGAGACACCTTCAAAGCGCGGGCCAACTCGCAAGACGAGATGCCGTTCTTCGCGTTCACCACGAGCCAAAAGGCCGGCATCCACTTGGAAAGAGGCAAAGCCGACTCATTGAAAACGGTGCCAAGCTTGGCCGTAAACTGCTTCCGACAAGTCTTGCAGTTCCACACACGACGGATCGTGACCTTGCGGGGTTGGCCGTCTTTTGGCTTGGACTTGGACTGAACTTCCGTCCGCACCAACTTGCCGACGTTGGACGAGTCGCAGTGGGCGCAACGGACACCTTCCGGCCACCGCAGCCTCACAAAGAAGTCGTGCGCGCGGTCCTCGTCGGCGAAAAAGGAGACGCATTCAAGGAGCGATTCGGGCAGGGCTTCCGGGTCCATGCCTCTACAATACGCATTTTGTTTTATGCGTCAAGGTAGTAAATACCCAAATTAGGGATTGGCTCGGAGAGCCATCCCTACCCTGGGGACGAACGCCCGCGGCGCAGCTTGCCCCAAGGTTCACCTAAGTTGCATTGTGCCCTGTACTCAACTCTCCATCACCACCGTCGTGCCCAGCGGATAGCGCCCACTCTCGGAACCGTAAAGGGTCAGTCCATTGCGCGCGGGCACGTCCGGCGGCACCTCGCAACGCAGCCGCAGGTGCCGGCCGTCACCCGCGGTGCGGACACGGTCCAGACGCTCACCGTCCACCACGACCTCCGACAGATAGCCATACGCCCCTACTCCGCCGCGCAAGTAGCTGAGCACCCCGCGCGCGTCGTGCGGATGGTCCGGCACTGCGGCAGTGTGGACGAGTTCGCCGTTGAGCAAGACGCGCAAAGTCGTCGGGTACAGGTCGAGGCTTGTCTGCGGCGTGTCCGGCCGGCGCGACGATGCTTCGCACAGCACCCTGAGCCGCCGCGCGTTCTCCCAATCCACGCCGGCCAACGGCAGCGACCACTCGAAGAACCCGCTGCCCGCGCCGTGGCACTCGTCCGCCGCGTTCGCTTCCTCGCGCGTGCCAAGCCCCTCGCTCCATTCCGCCGCCGACCAGTCGCCCGGCGCGGCGCGTAGGACGTTTTCGCTGGCTCGGGGTCGGTCCGATGCCACGAAGTATTCAAGGTAGTTGCCGGCGACCGTCGCGCCATCGCGCGCGTCCACCGCCTGCAACGTTAGCTTGCACAACATCGGGGCAGTCTCCGGCAGCGTGAACTCCACCGCTCCCGCCGGAGCCACCCGGCCCGCCGGGAACGGGATCACCACCGAACCCCGCGCCAAGTCCGCGTGGACCCGGCCGAGATCGTCCACGCCGCTCAAGCGCCATTGCAGCAGCACCCGCTCGAACGTCCGCGCGCTGTAGTGCGAACTGCTCACCTCCACGCGCACGCGTTCGCCCGGTGCCGCGCGGCGCGCGGGTGCGGCGTCCACCGCCAGCACGTCGGCGGCGTTGACCAGCGCCGGGTCATAGCCGAAATCCTTCGGCGTGCGGTCGTAGTTGAGGAACCCGTTGTACTCCCACTCCACGTCGTGGAGCTGGGTGAACACGTACGCCGAGAGCTTGGGCTGGCGGCGCAGTTCGTTGGTCAGAAACTTGAAGCTCCACGAGATGTCCCGGTCGCCGTCGAGCGCGCCGACGCCACCGTACTCGCTTGTGATCAGCGGCTGGCTGCCTTGCTCGAAACCGGGCACGTAGTTGAACCGGGAACCCGCGTAGGTGTCACGCGCCACCTTCTCGATGTGCGCGCGCGCCTGGGCGTAGTCGTTGATGTAGAAGTGCCACGAGTTGATGTCGGTCTCGGTGTGCTGGTAATATTCCAGGTGTTCCCAGTAGACGACGCTCATATCCTCGATCAGTCGCGTCGGATCGAGCGTCTTGGCCTCCAGCCACATCTGCCGTACCCAGTTGTGCGCACTGGCGTTGTGGAGCTTGGGCGATCCCGGCGCGGCGGGCTCCGACCCGGTGGCGGGTGGCTCCTTCGGTTCGCCGGTGCTGGCGACCGGGTGGTTCTCGGGCAACGGGAGCGCGAGGTGGCGTTCCTCCATCCACTTGAAGAGTTCCACCTGCCCGCCGAAACCCCATGTTTCGTTGAACATGCACCACGCGATGATCGCTGGGTGGTTGAAGTCGCGCTCGACGGCTGCACGCATCGTTTCTTCGAAGCGCCGCCGCGCGAGCGAGGTGTCGCCGCCTTCCCCGAAGTTGGGGAAGTCCACCATCAGCAGCACCCCCACGGCGTCGGCGTAGTAGAGCAGCAGCGGATCGTCGATCTTGATGTGAATGCGCAGGAAGTCGAACCCGGCGCGCTTGGCAAACGCGAGGTCGTCGCGCAGCGTCGCCGCGTCGCCGGCGGTGTACACGCCATCGGGGTAAAACGACTGGTGCAGCGCGCCGCGCAGGTAGAGCGGGCGGCCGTTGAGGCACAGCGCCGCCGGTCCGCCGTCGGCGGCGGCCTGCGTCGTGATCTCGCGCATGCCGAAGTACGTGCGCACGGTGTCGAGCACCCGTCCGTCGCGGACCAGGCGCAGTTCGGCGCGATACAACGCCGGGCGGTGGTGGTCCCACAACACGAGCGGCCCGACGGGCACGCCGCCCTCCGCCACGCCGCCGCGCACCGTAAGCGTGTGGACGGCTTCCAGCGGCGGCTGCCCGGCGGGCGGGTGGAGGGTGACTTCCAATGCGTCGCCGTCGCGAGTCTCCACGCAGGGCACCCGGAACGTCGCCGTGCGGCGCGCGAGGTTGGGCGTGATGCGAAACGGCCCGACATGGCTCGCGTGGCGTGGTTCGACGAACACCGTCTGCCAGACCCCGCTCGTCGTCGTGTACCAGCGCCATTGCTTGCCGACGGGCTGCTGGGCGTTGTCCATCGGGTCTTCCACCCGCAGGACCACCGTGCCGCGGCCGGCGGCGTCGAGCGCGTCGGTCAGGTCGAACTCGAACGGCGTGTAGCCGCCCTCGTGCCTCCCCAAAGGCTGGCCGTTGCACCAGCCCTCCGTGAGGAAGTCCGCCGCGCCGACCGTCAGGATGACGCGTTTGCCCGCCCACTCCGGCGCGTGGACCGGCACGCGGACCTCGCGCCGGTACCAGCCCACCTCGTAGCGCGGCGCCGAGCGGTGGTTGGCGCGGTCCACGGTCGCCGGGTCGCGGAAAACGCGCGTGGCGTAATAGTGGTCGTTGCCGGCCGAGTCCCCCTGTCCCCATGCGGCGAGCGACTCCCAGCAGAACGGCACGATGATCTGCTCGGTGAACGGCGCGGCGGCGTTGGCGGGGTCGAACCAGTGTTCGTCGGAGCCGCGGCGCTCGCCGTCGAAGCAAAACTCCCAAGGGCCGTTGAGGTTGAGCCAATCCTCGCCCTCGATCCGCCCGCGCTGCCGGGCGGGCCGCGGGTATTCGGGGCGGGGAAACTCGGCGGGAGGGCGCATAGAACGGGCAATCAATAGACGGCCGGGACGCGCCGGCGGCAACCAGCCGCTTGTCTTTTGCGGCCGGTTTTTATTAAGTGGCCGGGATGTCCTCTGTACGGTTTTTCTGGATGAGCCTGGCGCTGTGGCTGCTCACCCCTGCCATTCTACGCGCCGATCCGGAGGCCGCAGCGGACGCTCCCAAGGGATTTTTCCAGCGCGATTCTCCTCTGCCCGACCCCGGCGGCGAGCGCGCGAAACTTTCCGACAAGGGCATCGTCCTCGGCCTGATCTACACGGGCGAGGGCTTCGGCAACCCGGCCGGCGGCTACCAACAAGGGGCGGTGTACAACGGTCTGCTCACCGCCGGACTCGACGTGGACTTCGGCAAACTCGTCGGCTGGAAGGGGCTGAAGTTCCACGCGCTCGCCTACGATTCCCACGGCCCCAACGGCACGAACCTGTACACGCGCGACCTCAACTTCTATTCCAGCATCAACGCCTACGACAGCTTCCGCCTGTCCGAAATGTGGCTGCAAGCGTCACTTTTCCACAACGCCGTCAACGTGCGGGCCGGGCAGGAGGAGGTCGACGCGGAGTTTGCCACGACCATCGGCGGGGCGTTGTTCATCCATTCCAACTTCGGCGCGCTGCCGACCCTAACCCTCAACGTCCCCACGCCGACCTACCCGGAGGCCGATCCGGCCGTGCGGGTGCGCCTCAACGCGCCGGGCGGACGCTTCTACTTCCAGACCGGGGTGTACGCCGGCAACGCCAACGCCGACCGCGACGGCGACCCGAAACCCGGCTTCCGCGCCGGGAGCGCCTACAACGACGACGGGGTCCGCTTTCCCATCAGCGGCAATCAAGGGCTGCTCTCCGTCTACGAGGCGGGTTGGCTGCGCAACTACCACCAGAACGACCCCGGGCTGCCCGGCGCCCTGCGCGTGGGCGGGTTCTACCACACGGGGGATTTTTCGGACGCGTTCCTGCTGGCCGCAGACCCCTACCTGACGGTGCCGCCGGTGGACGTGCACCCGCGCGTCCACAGTGGCGACGGAGGTTTCTACGCCGTGGCCGAACAAGTCGTCTACCGTCCGCGCAACCCCCGGGGCGGGAACGAAGACGTGGCTGCCTCGGCCGCCGCTCCCATCGGCAACGCGGAGGATTCTCCGCTCACCGCCGGGGGAGCGCCCGTGCCCTCGGGGCCAGAGCTGCGCTTCTTCGGCCGGTTGGGCGTCGGCCAGGGCGACCGTAGCCTGACGGACTTTTACGCCGAAGCCGGCCTGAACTTCCGCGCCCTGATCCCGGGTCGGGAACAGGATTTTCTCGGTGTCGGCTTCACGTACACGAGCCTTTCTGACGACGCGCGGCGGCTCGTGCGCAACGCGGATTTACTCAACGGCGAGCGCCTGCCCTTGCCAGACTACGAAAGCATCTTCGAGGTCACCTACCAGGCCAACCTCGCGCCGTGGCTGAGCGTGCAGCCTGATTTGCAGTACATCGTGCATCCCGGCGGCAGTGAGCGGTACGGCAACGCTTTGGTGATTGGTGTGCGGACGGTTATCACATTTTAGAACGTCACCGACGTCCGCATCCCCAGCACGAGCGCGTCGTGCGAACCGCTCGCCCCGCTCGGATTGAAGATGTATTGCAGATCGGGCTGCACGCTCCACCAGGGCGCAATCGTCACGCGGTACGTCGCTTCCAACACGGTTTCCGAACTGAACCCTGTGCCACCCTGCGCTCGGCTGTTGTCGCTGTAGTTTTCGCTGATCGACGAGTGCGCCACCGCCACGCCCGCCGTGTCGCGCTTGCGTCCGGGCACGAACCCGGTGAAGTTCAGCCCCCCGTCGATGTAGAAGCTCACGAAGTTCACGTCCTCCGGCGCACCGCCGATCCGCAGGAAGCCGCTGATCGTGCGCCCCGCCGCCTTGTAGATGTCCTGGTCCACCACGCCGTAGACCCCGAAGTTCGTGCTGCGGTCCTGGGAATTGCCCGTGCCCAGCGACACGCGCGTCTGCGAGTCAAACGTCTGAAACGCCTGGCTGCCCGTGTGCACGAACGACCCGATCTTGTACGTGCCCGTCAACCCGCGGTCGCCGGGCGATTGGTTCAGGTAGTACGCCACTTCCGAGTAGATCACCGCGCCGTCGCGCGAGCGCAGGTTGAAGTTCGTGCCGTGGTTGTTCTCGTCCTGGGTGCCGCCCGAGTCGCCGCCGTAGATGCCGGCCTGGAACGAAAACTTCGAGGTCGGCTGCACCGCGATCCGCACGCCGGGCGCGGCCACCGGGAAGATGTTCGGGTCGGGCAGGTTGGCCCCGACGAGGGTAAACGCGCCGAACGTGCCGTTGAGGAACAATGTGCCGTTGCTCGTCGTGAAGAATTCGGCGTCCGCCGCCAGGATGCCGGCGCGGATCGACCCCCGCTTGTCCCAGAACTGCTGCTGGAGCCACAACTCTTGCAAGCGCACGGTGTTGTAGCCGGCGATGTTGCTCGTGTTGGAGAAATCCCCGGTGTGCCGCACGGAGAGTCCCTGGCCTTGCAGCCAGAGCGCGTTGACGTGGAAAGTCAGGTCTTTGGTGATCCCGCGCGTGAGCCGGTCCACGTCGATGTCGAGCGGCACGTTGAGCAACCCGTCGTAGGTGGCGCCCTGCTTGATGCCGCCGGTCGGATTGCCCATGACCTCGCCGATGTATGCCGGGGTGATGGCGATGCCGAGGCTGGTGAGGAGTTCGGTGCGCAGGCCGTCCGGGTCGCCGAGCGCCTCCTCGCGCTGAAAGATCGAGCGCGGCCCGCCGGTCAGGCCTTCGGGGGTGAGGGCGGAGGGCGTGTTGGGGCTGATGACGCCGACGCGGTCTTGGTCGGGGCCGGGCAGGATGTTCGTGGCGGCGCGGGAGGCGACGGGGACCAGCGCGACGCAGGCGGCGAGAACAGAGGTGAACGCCTGCAACGGCGAAGGTCGTGTTTTACTGCATTGCTTCTTCATACTTCAATAAACTTACACAATTGAGGGTTCCCACACCGCGTGAGACCGACTGGTGCTCACAAACCGCGGATCGAAAACGAACGGATTACACGCCGACCGGTTGCGGTTCGCCGCGCCGCGCC
This sequence comes from uncultured Chthoniobacterales bacterium, assembly GCA_964245035.1. Classification (GTDB taxonomy): domain Bacteria; phylum Verrucomicrobiota; class Verrucomicrobiia; order Chthoniobacterales; family SZAS-18; genus CAHJWO01. Next base: position 355 of record CAXTMD010000182.1, on the reverse strand, counting down.
GGCTCACTCGGCCGGCGGGCCGGAGGCGCGGGCGGTTCGCTGCGCGCGGACTGCCATTTCGTCCAAAGCCATGCCCCGCCCACGTACACCAGCGCCAGCGGCGGGATGAACAAGCCCTCCCAACTCGGGTAAAGGCCCAGCCACAAGCCCGTCCAGTTCGGCAGGTGCAGACCCGGAACCGGGTGAACAGACAGCCAGCCCACCGTTTGGAAGAGCCGCGTCGTCGAGCCCAGGAAGCTCACCATGATCGCCACCACGCGCACGCCCGTGACGACCAGCAACTTCCGGTACGGCAGCTTGACGCCGAACTTGAACGTCAGCCCGCCCACCAGCGCGATGAACAGCGCCCCCGCGG
>CAXTMD010000181.1:0-9137 GCA_964245035.1 uncultured Chthoniobacterales bacterium | reverse complement strand
GGTCAAGCTGCACGTCACGTGGCAGTTCGCCGACGTTGGTCGGAGCAGGAGACCGCTCCGGGCGGGTCGCCGGCGCGCCGCCCTTGGCCTGGCGCATCTCGGGCAGCCGAGCGATGATGCGCATGAGCTTGTCCCCGGCCTTCTGGTAGCCGGCAGCGTACTTCTGCATGGTCTCCGGGCGCACCGCGACCTCGGCGGCCAGGGCCTCGTTGGACAGGTTCAGGATCGCCCGAACCCGCTCGATGATCTCGGCCTGCGCAGGAAATTTGTTTGTTGCCATGAGACTCGGCCAGCCTACGCGCCCGCGGCTGCGGCGACAAGACCAGTCTGTGACAAATTTTCACGGCCGGGCGGATCGGTTTCGTACCACCGGAGAGGTGAGTTCCTGCGTTTAAGTCAATATAATTTTCTATTTGCACATGATCACACACACGCTGACCTCTGATCCGACCATTGGGATGGAACTCGGCCGCCGCCTTGCCGTTGCCGCGCGCCGGCCGGTGCGCCCCTCCCGTTTGCAGTCGATCTGGACCCGGTTGTTTGCCCGGCAGCCGGTGAAGTTGATTTCTTCGCACGCCTGAGAGGCGTTGCCTTTGCGGTGGGTGTGGCCTAGAAGTGGCTCCGGAACTCGGCAGAGAGGCTGCTGCCCTCCGACCGCTTGAACACGCCGCGTTTTTCCATCGTCATCCCCACCTGCCGCCGCAACGAGTCGCTGGCGCGTTGCCTTGATTCAATCGTCCCCGGCGTACAGACTCTGGAGGCGGGGAGCTACGAGGTGGTCGTCTCCGATGACGGCCCGCCGGACCACAACGCGCGGTCCCTCGTGGAAAGCAGTTACCCGTGGGTGCGCTGGGTGCAAGGTCCCCGGCACGGTCCGGCCGCCAACCGGAACTTCGGTGCGACGCACGCCCGGGCGGATTGGCTGGTGTTCACCGACGATGATTGTCTACCGCAGCCGGAATGGTTGGCGGCTTTCGCGCGCCGCATCGACGCGGAGGCGGGCAACTGCCGTGTCTTCGAGGGACTGACGACGAGCGGCGTAGCCGAGATCGGCCTGTTCGAGCAAGCCCCGGTCAACACCCGGGGCGGCTTGTTGTGGTCGTGCAATTTCGCCATCGGGCGCGGCCTCTTCGAGCGGCTGGGAGGGTTTGACGCGGGTTTTCCCTACCCGCACCTTGAAGACGTGGACCTGCGCCTCCGGCTCGACGACGCCGGAGAGCCTTATGCTTTCGTGCGCGACGCGTGCGTGGTCCACCCGCCGCGCCCGGTCGTCGGACCGCTGAGTTGGGCGCGGGGACAAGAATCTTCCTTCTACCTGGCCCGCAAGCGCGGGGTGCCGCTGTCGGCGGTAAACTTCGGGGTAGGCGGCTACCTGCGGATGTGCGTCCACGCGTTCCGGGCGGCGAAAGGCGGCCGGAATCTCCTTCTGGTAGCGTGGCGCATCTTGCAGGAAGTCGCCCTCCTGAGCTTCTACGTGCCGCGCTTCGCGAGGAAGTACCGGCATCCGGCCCGCTAGGTCGAGCGTGTTTTGGCATGTGTCCTGCTACCATGCGGGACACCAGGAAATTCCCCATTCTGAACGGGGATTCTTCCTGCTCCACGCCACAACATGCCTCTGCTCCCTTCCTCTTGCCTGCGTTCGCTGTGTCTGGCCGCCGCGGCGGCTTCCGTGTTCGCCTTGCCGGTTCGCTCGTCCGCCGTGAGCGCGCCGGCCAACCCGAACGGCACGCAGCTCCTCCAGGCAGAACTGCCCGCGAACACGCCGGTCACGCAGGCCACCTGCGAACAGCTCTCGCGTGCCGTCACCCTCGCCGCGCAGGCGCATCGCTCGGACGCGGCCGCCATCCTCACCGCCGCCCTGACCCGCGGCACCCGCAAGGGCGCGGCCGTTCCGGAAACCAAGCTGCCGTGCACCTGGGTCAACGCCCTGCTGCACGCCGCGGTCGTCGCCGTGCCAGGCAAGGCGTCCAGCCTGATGGAACTGGCCAGCAGCCTGTACCCGGACTGCGCGGAGTCGCTGCAAAAGTCGGTGGAGGCTTTCGACGACAAGAACGTCGTGGATGACAAAACGGTCGTGGACGACAAAAACGGCCCCGCCGCCGCCCGGCCTGCCGCCACGAACCCGGCTGCCGCCAACAACGGCAACGCCGGCACGGCGGGTCCGAGCGATCTCAACGTGTTCGACCCGGAGACCCGCGACCTCAACTACGCGGGAGGCTTCGGCAACTTCGGGGGCTTCGGGCCGGGTTTCCCCGGTGCGCCCGGCTTCGTCGGCAGCCCTCCCGGCGGCGGCGTCTCCCTGCCGACACCCACCGCTCCCTCGGTGACTCCGGTCGCCAACGACTGAAGCATCCACCCATTCCCAAAACAGAATCTTTTATCCCAGACCTATCTAACCGTGAAAAATCCGCTCCGCGCACTCGTTTATCCACTGCTCTTCACCGCCGCCCTGGCCAACCACGCTTCGGCCGATCTGCTGACCAACGGCAACTTCACCAGCATCACGGACCACAGCGGCGGCGGCTACACCTACGGCCAGTTCAATACCACCGGCACCGGCGGTGCCGTGGTCCTGACCGTCAACAACTGGGCCACGACGGGCTACAACTTCGTGTACACCCCCAACACCGTCGACCAGGGGACGACGGCGAACGGCGCGAACACCGGCATCAAGGCGGAGGCGCCCGGTTCGGCCAAGGGAGCCGGCACGCCCGGCAACGAATACATGTGGGGCCAGGAGGCGAACGGGACGGGCAACAGCGGCCTGAACGCCTTCGGCACGAACCCCTTCGCCGGCAACTTCCTCGCGGCGGATGCCAACTACAGTACCGGGCCGATCAGCCAGTCCATCACCGCCGGCCTGCGGACCGGCGTGGCCTACACGCTGACCTTCTACTGGGCGGTGGCGCAGCAGGAAAGCTACACGGCTGCCAATGCGTCGAACGACTGGCAGATCACCCTGGGTTCGCAGACCTTCACGACGCCGCAGATCAACCTGCCGGCCAAGAGTTTTTCGGGTTGGATGACCTACACCAACACCTTCACGTACACCGGCGCGAACTCCACGGCCGCCAACCCGGTCACGCTCTCGTTCCTCGCTCAATCGGCCGGCAGCAGCCCGCCCTTCCTGCTGCTCGGCAACGTCACCCTCGTGCCCGAACCGTCGAGCGGCACGCTGCTCGCGCTCGTCGGCGCGGGCCTGACGGCCGGCTGGTTCGTGCGGCGCCGCCGGCAACTGGCCGCGGCGGACGCGCAGGCTTGAACCCCGTGTTAGGATGGCGGCCATGGACAACGGCCTGACGGCGCAGGTGTGGCACCTCCTGGTGGAGGCGGGACGGCTGACGGTGCTGCTGGCGCTGCTGCTGGCGATCTTCGTGCCGCTGGAGTGGCTGGGCGGTCTGCACGGCACGAAGCTCTGGCGCAAGCAGGTCGGCGTGGACCTTTGCTGGTATTTCATCAACAGCTTGGTGCCCGCCACCCTGCTGGCCTTCCCGCTGGCCCTGCTGGCGGACGCGCTGGGACGCCTGGACCTGGGCGGGCTGTATTCCACGGTAGGGCACTGGCCGCTCTGGCTGCGGGTGTTCCTGTCGCTGTTCGTCAGCGACGTGGGGGCGTACTGGGGGCACCGCGCGATGCACTCGCACCGCTTCCTGTGGCGTTTCCACGCGCTGCACCACAGCGCCGAGGAGATGGACTGGCTTGTCAACACCCGTGCGCATCCCTTTGACACGGTGTTCGTGCGACTGGCGGCCCTGACGCCGGTGTACCTGCTGGGCCTGGCGCAGACGGGCGGCGCGCAGTTGGACCCGGCCGTCGCGCTCCTGACGATCTTCGGCACGATCTGGACGTTCTTCATCCACGCGGACTTCCGGATGCGCCTGGGTCCCCTGGAAAAGGTGGTCAGCACGCCGGCGTTCCACCACTGGCACCACACGAAAAACGAGTACCGCGACCGCAACTTCTCGTTCGTGTTTCCCATCATCGACAAAGTGTTCGGCACGTCCTGGCTGCCGCAGCATTGGCCGAGCGCCTACGGCATCAGCGCCAAGACGCCCGAAACGCTGGCCGGACAATTTTTCGGGCCGCTGGAGCCCGCGCGCCGTCCGGCCGCCAAACGCCCGCCCGCCGGCGCCTCAGCGGCTCTCCCAACTGAAGAACCGCACGGCTAGCCCGGTCATCACCAGCACCCACGCGCCGAGCACGAGGCCGTTGGTCAGCGCCGAGTGGATCGGCGGGGCCTCGACCATCGTCTGGCGCAGGGCGTCGCCGAGGTAGTTGAGCGGCACCAGCGGGATGATGAAGTCGAACAGCTTGGAGAGGTGGTTGACCGGGAAGAACACGCCCGAGAGCAGGATCATCGGCAGGTTGATGACATTGCCGATGGCGATGCAGCTTTCCTCGTTCTTGCTGACCGCGGCCATGAAGAAGCCGATGGAGAGGAACACCAGCGTGCCCAGGAAGATCCACCCGCCGAACTGCCACCAGCTTCCCACCATCGCCACCTTGAACGCGTAGCGGCCGATGAGCACGGTCAGCGCCGTCTGGAAGAGCGCGATGGTCAGCCGGAAGGCGATGTAAGCGGTCAAAAGCGTCGTGCGCGGCAGCGGCGTGGCGCTCAGGCGTTTGAGCACGCCTTGCACGCGCAGCGCGACGAGCGGCTGCGCCGTGGCGAACAGCCCGAGTTGCATGATACTCAGCGCCAGGATGCCCGGCAGCAGGTAGTCGATGGTGCGCAATTCGCGCGCCTGAAAAGACTCGGTCTTCACGTCGAGGATCTGCGACTGGCCGCTGACGCCCGCCTGCACGCCGTCGAGGATGTGCCCGAGCAGGTCCTCCAGCACCGGCCGCAGCAGCTGGCGCGAGGGGTCGATAGTCAGCACGAGTTGCGCGGCGTTGGGTGGGGCAGCGTTTTTGGGATGATCGCCGGTGTCCACCCCGGGCGGCGGGAAGTCGTCCGCGGCCGCGGGCGAGGAGGGCTGTTGGGATTGCAGGAGTTCGGCCGCGGCGGCGACGGCGCGCCCCTTGGCGTCGGCCGCCGCCTTGCTCAGCCCGGCGGGAATGAAGACCACGGCGTCGAGCTGGCCGGCGCGAAGCTGGTCGAGCAGCGCCCCGCGCTCCCCGCGCGGGAAGGTCAGCTTGGAGAACGGATTCTTCTCTTCCTCCGCGCTGTCGGTAACGCCGTCGTGGTTGAGGTCGCCCTTCACGGCGGCGTCCAGCGCGCCGGTGATCTCCTTGGCGATCTCGTCGTTGGGGTCCTCGACGGAGACCCCCACGTTGGCGTCGGCCTTGTCCTGGTTGGTGAACACCGCCCCGAAGATGCAGATGAACAGCACCGGAAAGGCGATGGTCAGAAACAACGCGCGCCGGTTCGAGAGGAACTCGGTGAGGTTGGCCCGGTAGAGTTTGCTGAGCGCGCGCATGGGAGGAAGTCAGGACCGGATGCGCCGGCCGGTGAGTTTGAGGAACACGTCCTCCAGCGTCGCGGTGTGGATGGACAGGCCGCGCAGTTCGACGCCGCGCTCGGTGCAAAGCTCGATCAGCGCGCGGTTGGACGCCGTGACGTTGTCGCTCGACAGGCGCACCTGCCCGTTGCGCTCTTCGAAGTGGTCCACGCCGGGCAGGCCCTCCAGCGTGGATTGGTCCAGCTTCGGGTCCCCCAGAAACTCCAGCGCGGTGCGTTCGTAGTGCTCGGCAATCAACCCGGCCGGCGTGCCCTCGGCGATGACCTTGCCGTGGTCGATGATCACCAGCCGGTCGCAGAGCTGCTCGGCTTCTTCGAGGTAGTGGGTGGTCAGCAGGATCGTCTTGCCCTCGCCGCGCAGGCGCAGGATCACGTCCCACAACGAACGCCGCGCCTGCGGGTCGAGCCCCGTGGTCGGCTCGTCGAGGAAGATGATCGCCGGGTCGTTGACCAGCGCCGCCGCGATGGCCAGGCGCTGGAGCTGGCCGCCGGAGAGCTTGCTGGAGGCGTCGTCGGCTTTTTCTTCGAGGTTGACGGCGGCGATGAGCTGCTCGACGGGCAGCGCCTTGGCGTAGAAGGAGCCGAAGAGGGTGAGGATCTGTTTGGGCGTGAGCTGCTTGAAAAACGCCGTGGACTGGAGCTGCACGCCGATGCGCGCCTTGACGCGCCGCGGGTGTTTGCGCACGTCGATGCCCAGGACCTCGATGCGCCCGCCGTCGGCCGGGCGCAGGCCCTCGATCATCTCGACGGTCGTGCTCTTGCCCGCGCCGTTGGGTCCGAGCATCCCGAAGATCTCGCCCGGCGCGACCCGGAACGACACGCCGTCCACCGCGCGCAGGGGTCCGTAGACCTTGACGAGATCGGCGACTTCGACGGCGGATGGGGACATGGCGGCGGGGCAGGGGACGCGGGAGAACCCCGACTGTGCATGGTCCACCCGGCGCGCGCAAGTGCGGCCGGAAACCGCGAGGAAATCAAGAATCCGATCGGACGGTGTTACGGAGAAAGAGCTGATGAACTCTCCCCAACTCCGCCCATCCCTCCGCGCCAGCCTCCTCGTCCTCGCCGCCGCGTCGCTGTTCGGCGCGGCTCCCGCTCCCGGTCAAACCGTCTCGCCCGTACCCGCGCCGACGATCATCACGTCCGTGCCGTACACGATTTCCAGCGCCGGCTACTACCAGCTCGGCGCGAACCTGAACGTCACCGGCACGTCGGGCAACATCATCACCGTCAACGCTTCCAACGTCACGCTGGACTTCGCGGGCCACTACATCACGGGACCCGACCCCACGCCGACGAGCACCACCCTCAACGGCGTCTACGCCTACGAGCGGGCCAACCTTCTCATCCAGAACGGCACGGTGTCCCACTGCCGGGTGGGCGTTTACCTCGACGGCAACAACCAATCTGCGACCAACAACGTCAACGCCATTGTGCGCAACCTGCTCGCCAACGATTGCAGCTATTGCGGCGTCGAACTGACCGGCCCCGTCAACGCCACCGTCACCCAGAACCGCGTCACCAACACCGGCGGCGGTCCCAGCAGCGGCTACGTCGCTGCCTTCGGCATCTACGTCGCTGGCGGCGGTGCGGGCAACACGGTTTCCAACAACACCATCGCCAACTTGACGGCGGCGTCCGGTCACAACGCGATCGGCATCGCTGGAGCCTTGAACTACGCCGCCACCGGCAACAGCATCAGCAACGTCACCTCTTCCACGGGGACGGCTGCCGGGATGGACCAAGCCACCTTCGCGGTAGGCAACCTGATCTCCCACGCCATTTACGGCCTTTCCTTTTGCACCAAGTACAAGGACAATCTGACGGATGGCTGCACCTATCCCTTCAACAGCGGCACCGACGCTGGCGGCAACAACTAAGATCATCTAGGCAGCCGAGGGACGGTCAACCTCCGATTGCAGAGGCAGCTATGAAGAACACCCGCCTCGGTTTCATCGTCGCCGTCGCCCTTTTTTCCGGTCTGGCTTCCGCCGCCGAGCCTCCGACCGCGGCGCCGGATCGCGCGACGTACCAGCAGGAAGTCCGTGCCGCGTTGGTGGAACGCGGTTGGGAGGTGACTCAGGACCGGGCAGACAAACTCACCGCCGAGCGGCTGTACATCAAGCAGAACGGCACGCCAGGCCCGCGGTATGCCGGGACGCTCAACACCTACGCGCGGTTGCAGATTTATTTGCAGGCCGACGACAAGGGGCATTCGGCTGGTGCCGCCTACGCCAGCTACTGCTACTACGAACATCCGAACAAAGACACCCTGGTTTTCCCGCCCACCGCTCTGCACGACCCCAAGCTGCGCCGGGAATACCAGGAGATCGTGGCCCAGGCAAAGTCGCACCTGGCCGCCGGCGGCGCGAACAAGGTCGCCTTGAAGTAGGATCGGACGTCAGGGCATTGGGGCGGTGCCCGTGATCGCCTCCGTCAGCACGCGCGAGAGGTCTTCCATGCGGTAGGGTTTGGCCACCATCGCCATGAAGCCGTGCGCGCGGTAGTCGGCGATCACCGCGTCGTTGCTGTACCCGCTGGAAACGATGGCGCGCACGCCCGGGTCGATCTCGCGCAGCCGCCGGATCGTCTCCTTGCCGCCCATGCCGCCGGGGATCGTCAGGTCCAGGATCACCGCCGCGTACGGCCGGCCCGCGGCGCGGGCGGCCTGGTATTCGACGAGCGTCTCCGCGCCCTCGCTGGTCAAGGTCGCCTCGTAGCCGATCAGCCCCAGGATCGCCCCCGCCAGGTCGCGGATGTCCGGGTCGTCGTCCATGAACAACACCCGCCCACCCGTGCGGCCGGCGCGTTCTTCGGGACGTTCGCGCGGCGCGGGCGCGGCCGACGGCGACACGGGTAGGTAGAGGGTGAACGTCGAGCCCACGCCGGGCTTGGACTCGACACGGATCACGCCGTCGTGCTTGCGGATGATGGAATAGGCAATCGCCAGTCCCAGCCCCGTGCCATTGATTCGCGTGGAGAAAAACGGGTCGAAGATCTTCGGCAGGTGCTCGGGCGCGATGCCCGTGCCCGTGTCGCGGATCTTGACTTCGACGTAGGCACCAGCCGGCGTGTCCGCCGCGTCTCCGATGGAAGCAACCACCTCCGACGCCGACACCAGCGCCACGTCCACGTGCAGCGAACCGCCGCCGGTCATCGCCTGTACGGCGTTGAGCGCGATGTTGTGGAAGACCTGCACGAGCTGGTCCTCGTCGGCCTCGACCGTCGGCAGGTTGGGCTCGAAGCGGTGCTGGAGTTGCACGCCGGTGTTCTGCGTCGCGGCCCGCGTGGATCGTTCGAGGACGGGTGCGAGCGGCAGGGTTTTGCGCACGGGATCACCACCTTTCGCAAAAGTGAGGAGTTGACCGGTCAGATCCCGCGCGCGCCAGCAGGCTTTTTCCGCACGGCCCAAGGCGTCGACGGCCCGCAAGGGCAGGTCGCCGCCGCTGCGGGCCACGGACAGGTTGCCGAGCATGGCGGTCAGCAGGTTGTTGAAATCGTGCGCGATGCCGCCGGCCAGCACGCCCAGGCTCTCGATGCGCCCGGCTTTTTGCAGTTCCTCCGCGGCGCGGTGGCGGTCGGTGATGTCGTGGAACACCAGCACGGCCCCGGTCAGGTTGCCCTCCGGATCGGAAATGGGCGCGGCCTTGTCGGCGATGACGCGCTCGGGCCGCCC
>CAXTMD010000180.1:5081-9219 GCA_964245035.1 uncultured Chthoniobacterales bacterium | reverse complement strand
TCTCGGTGCCACTCCTCGGCGGGACGTTCACCCAGGCGGTCGTAGAGCCCGGTCAGCTTGGGCACGTCAAAGTATTCCCGCACCTCCGCCGACGCCCCGGCAAACACCAGCCGCCCACCCGCGAGGATGAACAGCCGGTCGGCCAGAAAAACATTTTCCATGACGTGCGTCGTGCAGACCACCGTGCAGCCGCCGTCGGCGAGCGTGCGCAGCAGCCCCATCATCTTGGACTCCGCGGCCGGGTCGAGGCCGCTGGTGGGTTCGTCGAGAAAGAGCACGGCCGGCCGGCCGAGCAGTTCCACGCCGACGCTCACGCGCTTGCGCTGGCCACCGGAGAGGGTTCGCACCCGGGCGTCGGCCTGCGCGGTGAGCCCGAGGCGTTCGAGCGTCTGCGCGATGAGCTTGCGCAATTCGACCTCCGGCGTGTCGGCGGGCAGGCGCAGCCGCGCGCTGAAAAACAGGGCTTCACGCACCGTCAACTCGCGGTGGACAATGTCGTCCTGCGGCACGTAGCCGAGCTGGGCGCGCAGGCGGTCATATTCCTGGTAGAGGTCCACGCCGTCGAAGCGGATCGAGCCCGCGTCGGCCGGGTGCAGGCCGGTCAGGGCGTTGAGCAGCGAACTCTTGCCCGCGCCGGATGGCCCGAGGATGCCCACGAAGGTCCCCCGGTCCACGCGCAGCGTCACGTCGTCGAGCACGGGCTGGGTGCCGTAGAACTTCTTCAGCGCGCGGGCGTCGATCTCCACGCCGGCCAACCCCGTGGTGCGTTCGAGCGCGCGGCCGTCGAACCGGAAGAAGAACGGTCCCATCTGGAGCAAGTCGCCGATGATGAGCCCGTGGGTCTCGAAGCGCCGGCCGTTGATGAGCGAACCCGCCCGGCTGCGCAGGTCGGTCACCCGGAAGCCGTCGGCCGTGCGCTCGACGACGGCGTGCTGACGCGAGATCCCCGGGTCCGCCAGGACCACGTCCACGTCCCCCATCCGGCCGAAGCGCACGCGGTCGCGGTCCAGCGGCACGACGCGGACCTCGCGGCTGCCCATGAGCACCTGCGGGCCGCGCATGGGCGGCACGCCGTCCGGGTCGCTGCCGGCTTCGAGTTCCGCCGCCGCGGCCTCCGGGTCCGGTGCGCCGTAGCCAAAAAACATCTGCACCGGGCCGACGTGGATGCGGTCGCCGGGTTGGAGCGGCGCGCACACCTCGGGCGAGAGTGCCGCGCCGTTGATCTTGGTGCCCCAACGGCTGCCGAGGTCTTCGAGCGTGCACAGGCCATCGTCGCGCCAATCGAAGCGGCAATGCCGGCGCGAAACCTCCGGGTGCTTGAGCTGCCAGTCGGCGTCGGCCGAGCGTCCGACGAACGTCGCGCCGCGCCGCAGGACGTGTTCGCCGGGCGGCAGGCCGGTGAGGATCGTCAGCAGCGGCGGCGGTTCGGAATCCGGCGCGACGGCTGGATCAGGAAAGAACACCTCGGAACCGGAGGGCGAGGGCATGGGAAGAACCTTCAGGGAATGACCGCCCAGATTTCGACCACGCGGTTTTTGTCCGCCTGCTTGTCGCTGAACATCGTCGAGCCGCCCATCGCGACGGCGTGCATCACGTTCTGGATGCCGCACTTGTCGCGCAGGGCTCCGAGTACGCTCGTCGCCCGGCTCTGGGAAATGTCGGCGTTGACCTTCGCCGCGCCCTTCTGGTCGGCGTAGCCGAGGATCACGAACACCACCGTCGGGTCGTCCACCAGCTTCTTGATCTGCGGGTTGGTGAGGCCCTGCTTGATGCGGTCGATCTCCGGGGTGCGCACGACGGCGTCGCCCTTGTCGAAGGGGATCGTCAGCACCTTGCCCATGCCGTGCGCGCGGTCCACGCTGCCGTAGAGCTTGTCCTTGTTGAGCGAGGAAACGTTGGGCATCGCGTCGATGCGGCGCAGCACCTCGTTGCGCGTGTCGGCGTTGTCGGCGTCGGCCAGGTCGAGGTTGAGCGACGCGTCCCCGGCCGCGGGATTCGCAGCCGCCACGGCGGGCGGCGTGGACCGCGCCGGCGTGGGCGTGGGCGTGGGCAAAGCGGGATTGCTGCTCGCGCGCGGATCGTTGGAGGGGACCATCTCGCGCCCGGCGAACGGATTGGGCGTGGGCTTGCGCGTGGCGATATCATCCACGGAATGCCGCCCGCCCTGGCTGACGGCCCAGACCACCAGCGCGCCACTGCCGAGCACGAGCGCGCAGACCACGATCAGCGGCAGAAAGTTGATCTGCGGCTTGCGTCGCTTGAAGAACAGCGTCTGGTCGGGATCGGGCTCGTCCGGCATCGGGTCAACGCGGGATTCTAACGGCTCGCCCGCCGGACGCAAAGCGGCAAATCAGAACTCGCAGTCGAGCGGGTCCGAGAACTTGTCGAGCGACTGGCGTTCGTTCTCGGGCATCCGCTCGACCCGGCGCTGGATCAGCGCGGAGTCCGGCAGCAGCACGTCGGCGGCGTCCTCGCACTGCGCGGCCACGCGGCGGAACACGTTGTCTAGGTCGAAGTGCGAGTCCGTGCCCACGTGCGAGCGCGCCTCGGCCCAGGTTAGCCGGCGCTTGAACTGGTTCTCCAGCGCGGCGACCTCGCGCAGGGTCAGCGGCGAGAGCTGGGGCAGGGTGATCGTCGGCACGCCACGCTCGCGCAAGCGTTTGCCGACCGGCGACGCGTCAAACTTCTCGCTGGAAAAGCGCGCGTCGTTGCGGATGACGACGTACTTCGCCCGGTCGCGCAGCGCCGTGACGGCCTCGCGCAGCGAGCTTTCCGCCGTCGGGTCCGGGCTGCCGAACAGCAGCACGACGATCCCGACGCCGCGCGCGTCGAGCGCGTCGAGGGTCTGGCGGGTGTCGAGATGGTCCAGAACGGTGCGTGTCGCGCCGGCCGGGAAGTCCACGAGCGTGACGGGCGTGTTGCGGCCGGCGTTACGGAAAATGGTGTCGAGCGAGCCCGCGTTCGTGATCGGCTGCCGGTCCACGCGCATGAAGTATTCCGAAAAGTTCGTGTGCTCCGGGTCGGCGTCGATCCCGCCCCACTTGATCCCGGCAAACTCCAGCCACGAGGCGATGACCTGCGTGGAGGTCGATTTGCCGATGCGGCCGGTGCTCTGCAAGGCGCAGATCATCGTGGCTTGGCGGGCGGCGGTGTCGGCAGGCTCGGGCGCGGGGACGGCTTCGGCGGACGAGGGCTTTTTGCTCATGCAGGGAGAACGTTTTCCGGGCGGCGGAATATGCACGAAAGCTGCTCTGTTTTCAACCCAACACCGTCTGGCACAGGCGCAAACTGCCCATGTAGCCCTTCCATCGTCCCAAAGGACTAGCGTCAAAGGACAAAAGGCGTTTGTTCCCGAGGCAGGGATGGCTGCGGCGCGGTCTGTCCAGAGGGTTCGGCTTGCCGCGCGGGTGATCTGCTGGCAGAAAGCGACGGCCCTCTCGATGCAACTCCACGTCGCCAACGTCTGCAAAACCTTCGGCGCGCACCGCGTCCTGGACGGCCTCTCGCTGGACTTCGACGCCGTGCAGACGCTCGCCCTCGTCGGTCCGTCCGGCGGCGGCAAGTCCACGTTCCTGCGGGTTCTCGCCGGCCTCGAATATCCTGACCCGGGCACGGGCTGCCGCGTGGAGATCGACGGCGAACGCGTGGTGTACCGCGAGGACGCGCTCCGACGGCACCGGCGCAGCGTCGGCACCGTGTTCCAGGCTTACAACCTCTTCCCGCACCTGACCGCGCTGCAAAACGTCACCCTGCCGCTGGAGAAGGTCCACGGCCTGCCGCCGCCCGCCGCCCGCGACACCGCCCTGGCGGCGTTGCGGCGCTTCCGGCTGGAGCCGCACGTGCAGAAGCGCCCGGCGGAACTCTCCGGCGGGCAGCGCCAGCGCGTGGCCATCGCGCGGGCGGTCGCCATCAAGCCCAAGCTCCTGTTTTTCGACGAACCGACCAGCGCGCTCGACCCCGAGATGACGGCCGGCGTGTTGGAGATCATCGAGGAACTGCGCCAGGCCGAGGCCAAGGCAGCCACCCGCCAGCGCAAACGAGAGACCCGCGCCAAGATCATCCTGGGAGCGGTGGTCCTGTCGCTGTCGCCAGGAGAACGCGAGGCGATCCTCTCCATGCTCTTGCCTCACACCTCGGA
>CAXTMD010000180.1:1250-5071 GCA_964245035.1 uncultured Chthoniobacterales bacterium | reverse complement strand
ATGCGCCCGGCCGTGCTCCTCTTCGACGAACCGACGAGCGCACTCGACCCCGAGATGACCGCGGGGGTGTTGGAAATCATCGAGGAACTGCGCGAAGAGGGGCGGGATTTCGTGCTGGTCACCCACGAAATGGGCTTTGCGCGCCGCGTGGCCGACCAGGTGGCGCTGCTGGCGGACGGGCGCATCGTCGAAGCGGGGCCGGCGACGCAGGTCTTCGACGCGCCGCGCGCCGAGGCGAGCCGACGGTTTTTCGCCCAGGTGCTGCGGTACTGACCGCCGTCGATGCTGAGCGGCGTTTTTTCGATGGTGACCCGGGCCGTTTTCCGGCGTAGGACTGGGGGAGCTACTTTCCTTCATGAAAAAACGTTTGTTCAACGGCAGCGGCCGGTCCGTTTCCGAAGTGGGTCTGGGCTGCTGGCAACTCGGCGGCTCGGACTGGGGTGATCTCGACGACCGCACGGCGTTCCGCGTGCTCGACGCGGCGGCGGAGGCCGGCGTGACCTTCTTCGACACCGCCGACGTGTACGGCAGCGGACGCAGCGAGGAACTTATCGGCGCGTTTCTCAAAGACCGGCACGGGTGCAACCTCTTCGTCGCCACCAAGCTCGGCCGCACCGGCGCGCTCTACCCCGACAAGTACACCGCCGCCGGCCTGCGCGATGCCACGGAAGCCTCCTTGAAGCGGCTACGCGTCGACGCCCTCGACCTGACGCAACTCCACTGCGTGCCCACCGACGTGCTGCGGCAGGGCGAGGTCTTCGGCTGGCTGCGCGACCTGCAAACGGCAGGCAAGATCAAGTCCTGGGGCGCGAGCGTGGAAACCGTCGACGAGGCGTTGCTGTGCCTGGAGCAGGAGGGGCTGGCGTCCTTGCAGGTCATCTTCAACGTCTTCCGCCAGAAGCCGGCGGAGGCCGTGCTGCCCAAGGCCAAGGAAAAGAACGTGGCGATCATCGTGCGTCTGCCGCTGGCCAGCGGGCTGCTGAGCGGCAAGATGTCGCGGGACACGCATTTCTCCGCCAACGACCACCGCACGTACAACCGCAACGGCGAGAAGTTCAACGTCGGCGAGACGTTCGCGGGATTGCCCTTTGAAAAGGGTGTGGAGCTGGCCAACGAGTTGCGGGAACTCGGCCCGGAGGAGCCGGTGATGGCGCTCTGGACGCAACGCTGGATTTTGGACCACGACGCCGTGACGGTCGTGATCCCCGGCGCGAGCCGTCCGCAGCAGGCGAGCGACAACGCCGATGCCTCGGCCCTGGCGCCGCTCTCGCCGGATCTGCACGGCCGGCTCCAGTCGTTCTACCGCGAACGCGTCGCGCCCAACATCCGCGGACCGTACTGAAGTGCCGCCCGCCGTCCCTGACGCCCTTCCCGCACGGCAGTTCGCCCTGTTCGGGCCGCTGCACTTGGCGATCCTGTTCGTGACGCTCGCGCTACCATTCGCGTTGAGCCGCCTTACCCGGCGTGAGCGGCGTCCTCGGCTCGCCCGTGCGCTCGCGCTGACGCTCGCGGCGGTCCTGCTGCTCGACCGGGTGTTCGTGCTGGGGTGGGCGGCCCACGTCGGCAAGATTGCGTACTGGGCCAACGCGCTGCCGATGCACCTGTGCGACTGGGCCTCGTTCGCCGTCATCGTCGCCCTGGTGGGGCGGCGGCAGCTCCCGTACGAACTCGCCTACCTGTGGGGACTGAGCGGCACGTTCCAGGCGGTGCTGACGCCCGACACCACCGAGAGTCCGCTGAACCCGCTGTTCATCAGCTTCTTCGTCGAACACTGCGGCATCATCGTGTCGGCGCTGTTCCTGACGTGGGGCCTGGGGATGCGGCCGCGGCCCGGCGCGGTGTGGCGCGCGTGGCTGTGCAGCCAGGTTTATTTGGTCTGCGCCGGGCTAGTGGACTGGCTATTTCGCGCGCACGACCCCAACTTCGGCTATCTCGCGCACAAACCGCCGCACGGCTCGCTGCTGGACTGGTTCGGGCCGTGGCCGTGGTACATCGGGACGTTGGAGGCGATGTCGCTGGTGTTCTACGCGGTGTTCTACGCGCCGTTCTGGTTTGCCAACCGGCGGGCGAGTTCGTCGGGGTCGGTCGTCGGCAACTGACACGCGCCGTTCTCGCAGAGGTACGCCGTCGCCGCCCCGCCCTGCATCGCCGCGTCGGCGAGGTAGGGATGGCGCGCGACCAGCTTTTCGCGGCTCGCCGGGTCTCCGGCGTCCGCGAGCAGCACGGTCTTGTTTGGCACGAACGGCCGGTACGCCGCGCGTGCGAGCCGGTCAGTGTCCTCGGCGGCGAAATGGCCGGCGATGACCACCTGCGCGGGCGGCTGCGCGAGGAAATCCGCGGCGGCCAGCAGGAGCGGCATCGTCTGCGCGGTGCGGAGAGGATTTGCCGTCGCGGCGAACGCGCTCACCACCGTCTCGGCCCGCTGGCGGTATTGATCCTTGCCGGTCAGGGCCGCCAGCCGCGCAAGGTTGAGCGCGGAGACGCTGCTGGCGGCAGGCTCCGCACCGTCGTGTTCCTCACGCAGGCGCAGCAGCACATCCGCGTCGTCGGCGCGGCTGGCATAGTAGCCGCCGTCCGGGTCGCCAAACAATTTTTCCTGGGTGGCCTGGAGCCGCTCGGCCTGGTCGAGCCAGCGGAAGTCGAACTGCGTTTCATGCAGGTCGAGCAGCGCCTGGATGAAAAACGCATAATCGTCGGCGAAGCCGGCCACCGCGCCAGGGCCTTCGCGGTAGGAGCGCAGGAGGCTGGCGTCACGGTCGTCGTACAGGTGTTGCGTGATGAACGTCGCCGCGCGGGCGGCGCCGCTTAAGTACCGAGGCTCGCCCAGCACCCGGAACGCGCGGGCGAACGCGGAGATCATCAGGCCGTTCCAGGCGGTGACGATCTTGTCGTCGAGGTGCGGCCGGGGCCTCCGGGAACGCGCCGCGAAGAGGATGCGCTCTGCCTCATCCAACCTAGCGTCGGATCCCTCCGTGAAGGCGGACGTGAAGAGGATGTTCTTGCCCGTGAACTCCCCCTGCGGATCGCTGCCGGCCGGGGCGTTGCCGGACTCCTCGACGCCGTAGCGGGCGCAAAACGCCGCGGCTTGTTCCAGCGTCAGGAGCGCGTCGACCTCGGCTTTGGTCCAGACGTAGAACGCACCCTCGGCGTGTTCGGGGCGGCCGGCGGCAAGGAGGCTGTCGGCATCCTCCGCGCAGTAGAAGCCGCCGTCCGGCGAACGCAGGTCGCGCAGCACGTACCCGAGGATGTCCCGGGTCACGTCCGCGTACCGTTCTTCACCGGTGATCTGGAAGGCCTCCAGGTAGGCCACGGCGAGCTGCGCCTGGTCGTAGAGCATCTTCTCGAAGTGCGGGACGTGCCAGAACCGATCCACGGAGTACCGGTGGAACCCGCCGCCCAGGTGGTCGTGCATCCCGCCCGCCGCCATGCCGTCGAGCGTGGCGAGCATGGTGTCGCGGGCCTGCGCGCTCTCGGCAAGGTGGGTGGGTGCCAGCCGCGCGTGGATGCGGGTGAGGAGCGTCAGGGTCACGGGCCGCGGGAACTTCGGCGCGTCGCCGAAGCCGCCCCACTCCGGATCGAACGTCGCCGCGAATGGCCGCAACGCCTCGCGCAGCGTGTCGACGATAGACAGGTGGTTCGCCGCCGCCGTGGCGACCGCCGGCTCGACCTGCGTGTGCGCCTGCAAGGCCGCGAGGATGCGGTCGCCCTGCGCCAGGATTTTTTCGCGTTCGTTCTGCCAGGCGTCGGCGACCGTCCGGCACACCGACACGAAGCCGCGCCGCCCGTAGCGGTCGCCGGGCGGGAAGTACGTGCCCCCGACG
>CAXTMD010000180.1:0-1240 GCA_964245035.1 uncultured Chthoniobacterales bacterium | reverse complement strand
AACGTCCGCGATGGGCACCGCCGCGCCGCCCGCTGCCGCCGGGGAGGGATCGGGTCGGGCGTAATCGCGCAACGATTCGAGGATGCGGTCGCCTTGCGCCACGACCTTCGCGCGGTCGTGCTTCCAGGCGTGGTCGATGGTCCGGCAGACGCTGGCGAAACCGCGCCGTCCGTAGCGGTCGTCCGGCGGGAAGTACGTGCCGCCGACGATGGGCTTGAGGTCGGGCTGGAGCCACACGCTCATCGGCCAGCCGCCCCCACCGCTCGTCGCCTGCACGAAGGTCATGTAGACGCGGTCCACGTCGGGGCGCTCCTCGCGGTCCACCTTGACGTTGACGAAAAGCTCGTTCATCACCGCGGCGGTCGCGGGGTTCTCGAAGGACTCGTGCGCCATGACGTGGCACCAGTGGCAGGTCGAGTAACCAATCGACAAAAAGATCGGCTTGTCCTCCCGGCGCGCCCGCGCGAACGCCTCTTCGCCCCACGGGTACCAGTCCACGGGGTTGCGCACGTGCTGGAGCAGGTAGGGCGATTTCTCGTTGGCGAGGTGGTTGGCGGCATCCATGGTTCTTTCTAAATCGGCCGTGCGTTCCTCCCACGGCGTGTTACCATCCGCCCGCCCCATGAATCCGACCAGCGAAGCCGCCGACTACCAGGTGCGCCTCGACATCTTCGAGGGGCCGCTGGACCTGCTGCTTTACCTCGTCCGCAAGGAGGAGGTGGAACTCTACGAAATCTCGTTGGAACGGCTCATCCAGCAGTTCCTCGATTACCTGGCCGCCGTCCGGCAGCCCGACCTGGACCGCGCGGGCGACTTCATCGCGATGGCGGCGCACCTGATCTACCTCAAGAGCCGCCGTCTGCTGCCGCCTGAGCAGCGCCCGGAAGGCACCGACGACAGCGCCGAAGAGGACGACCCGCATTGGGACCTGATCCGGCAGTTGATCGAGTACAAAAAGTTCAAGGACGGCGCCAGCCACCTGCAAGCGGTGGAGATCAACCGGCTGGACCTGTTCGCCCGGCCGCCGGCCGCGCCGCCCGAGCGCACCGAAGCCGAGGATTTGCTGGCCGGCGCGCTGGCGCTGGGGGACGTGGGGGTATTCGACCTGCTGGGGGCGTTTCAGCGGATGCTGCGGCGGCACGAGCAGCGCCAGCGGACAAAGGACGCACCCGGCACGGTGATCTTCGAGGAGAACCACACCGTGGCCGACAAGATCGAACGGCTGCGCGGGCTTGTGGCC
>CAXTMD010000179.1:0-9269 GCA_964245035.1 uncultured Chthoniobacterales bacterium | reverse complement strand
CAGCCGGTTCGCCGCCGCGATCCCGGTGGGTGCCGAAGGCGTGGCGTTCGAGGGCGTGACCTTCCGCTACCCTTCGCGGCCGGAGATCCGGGTGCTGCATGACCTGACGCTCCATGCGAATTCCGGCGAACGCGTCGCGCTCGTCGGGCCGAGCGGCGCGGGCAAGTCGACGATTGTCTCGTTGCTGCTGCGCTTCTACGACCCGGAGGCAGGCCGCGTGTTGCTCGACGGTCGGCCGGCGGCGGACTACCCGCTGCGGGACCTACGCGGACAGATGGCCATCGTGCCGCAGGAGGTGCTGTTGTTCGGCGGTTCCATCGCGGAAAACATCGCCTACGGCAAGCCGGGTGCGGGCGCGGACGAGATCGCCGACGCCGCGCGCCGCGCCAACGCGCACGATTTCATCGAGAAGTTCCCGGAGGGTTACCAGACAATCGTGGGCGAACGCGGCGTGAAACTCTCCGGCGGTCAGCGCCAGCGCATCGCCATTGCCCGTGCCATCTTGAAAGACCCGGCGATTCTGATCCTCGACGAGGCGACCAGCGCGCTTGACAGCGAGAGCGAGCGCCTCGTCCACGAGGCGCTCGAACACCTCATGCGCGGGCGGACGAGTTTCATCATCGCGCACCGCCTGAGCACCGTGCGCGAGGCGGATCGCATCGTGGTGATTCGCGAGGGCACCGTGGCCGAGACCGGCACCCACGCCGAACTGCTCGAAAACAAGGGCGGCCTGTACCGGCGGTTGAGCGAGTTTCAGTTCGACTTAGATCGGGCGTCCTGAAGCGGCTAAACTCTGCCTCTGCTCAGATCACGTCCGCAAACGTGCGTTCCATCTTGCGGAAGTACCACACGCCCAACCACAGGAAGAACACCGTCATGGCGGCCGATGCCGCCAGCCCCGGCCAGTACAGCGGCTCGGACGCGCCGCCGATGGCCCAGCGAAACCCGTCGATCACGCCGACGATGGGATTGAGCGAATACAACGCGCGCGGCACGTGCAAGCGCCCGGTGAGCACCGCGCTGGAAAAACCGACCGGCGAGACGTACAGGCCGAACTGCACGATGAACGGGATCACGTAGCGGAAGTCACGGTACTTCACGTTGAGAGCCGTGATGTAGAGCCCGGGCCCGAGCGCCGCGAGAAAAGCCCACGCCGTCCACAAAGGCAGGGTCACAAACTGCCAGCCGGGCAAAAACCGGTACCATGCCATCAACACGAGCAGGATCAGAAAGGAAATGAAGAAGTCGACCAGGCTCGTGATCACCGCGCCGGCCGGCACGACGAGCCGGGGGAAGTAAACCTTGGAGATCAGGTTGGCGTTGCCGATGAGGCTGTTGCTCGCCTCGGCCAGCGCGGTGGCGAAGAACTGCCAGGGCAGGAGCGCCGCAAACACGAGGATCGCGTACGGGATGGTGGAGGTCAGCCCGGCGACCTTGCTGTAGATGACCGTGAAAACCAGCATGGTCAACAGCGGCCGGATGAGCGCCCAGGCGACACCGATGGCCGTCTGCTTGTAGCGTACCAGGATGTCGCGCCACGCGAGGAAGTAAAATAGTTCGCGGTAGCGCCACAGGTCACGCCAGTACTGACGTTCGGCGCGGCCGGCTTCGATGACGAGTTCGGGAACTTCGTGCGGGGTGGAAGAAGTCATGGCGGAGCGAGGCTGGAGCGGAACTTGGCAGGATGTGTTTGCAAAGCAAGCCGGGAGTTGCCTGGCAGCGATTCCGTCGGCGGCAAAACCGCAGGGAGAACGCGGCTCCGGGGCGCAGCACCAGGCAAGTGCAACCGTCGTGATCTGTTCCTACAGAAGTCGCGATGAATGGTTATTAGTTATCTATAGGTGCCACGAATGGGTAATGAACAATAGTTGACTTCGACATAGAAATACCGCTTAAGGAACAATCATGGCCACCTTTCATGAACTAACCACCAGTCAACTCAAACAAGCTTTGCAGATACGCGAGCAAATCGAAACTCTGCAACAGAAGCTGGAAACGTTGTTAGGCGGGACCGCGCCAGTCACCACTCCCAAACAGAAGGTCAGCCGTCCGTCGCGCAAGCGGACCATCTCGGAAGCCGGCCGTGCCAAGATCGCGGCAGCTCAGCGGGCTCGCTGGGCGAGCAAGCAGGGCAGTGGCCCTGCCGCCAAGACACCGGCGAAGGCCGCCACGCCGACGAAGGCCGCCCCTGCGAAGTCGGCGGTCACCGCCGAGCGCCGGGCCAAGTTGTCGGCGGCGATGAAGGCGCGCTGGGCAGAGCGGAAGAAGACGGCCGCGGCGGGCGCGGAGTAATGTTTCCCCTGAGGATGTTGGCAGGGGGAATCTCTGTCGGCACATTTCCGATTGGCTTGTGACCGGAGAAATGGTGGAGCCAAAGGAGCGGTTATACCAGTTTTCGGAATGACCAGGCTCGCACCAGCGCGAGTCGTCGCCGCTTTCTTTATCTCTGTCCTCCTGAGGCGAGTGCAACGAGTCGAAGGACCTCGCCGGAAGGTGCCCGCGTGCCGACCACAAACAGCCGGTGCCGAAAGCTTGACCGTGGGTTGAGCCATCGCCGAAGCCGGACGAGTACCTCACGGCGAGGTCCTTCACCTCGTTGCACTCGCCTCAGGAGGACAAAGAGAAAGAGAGCGTGCGCACACTGCCAGGGTTCTACCATGAGGAAAACTGGTTTGGTTTGCACCAGGATGTTATTTGTTGGAGGAGAGTTCTTCGCTTCTCCATGCTCAGAGTGCATCGCATCTAGATCAGTCTCGCGGGTAGGCTGCGCAGTGAGCCCCTACCATCGCAGCATGCTTCAGCCTCCTTGTGTGGAAAGATTCCGAACGGTGCCGGCAATGAGGCGAACGACGTATGTGTTGACGCCGGCCGATATGCGAAGCACACGAAATGCTTCTTTTTGTTCCTCGCCTCATGCGTCGCTTCGTTTTTCTTCTCGCCGCTCTGCTCCCGTTCCTGCCGGCTCCCGGCCGGGCCTTGAACGTGGTCATCAACAACCAGAATGCGGCCTACCCGGCCTCCCAGGTTTACTTCTCGTTCCGGGATGCGCCGCTGACCGGCACCATCAACGGCCAGACGCTGGTCCGTGATCAGTGTTACTCGGTGGCTGACATCGGCTCGGGCATCACTCTGCAATCCTTCAGCGGCGGCCGGATTTACTTCTCCCTGGGAGCGCCGCTCACCGGCACGGGAGACCCGGAGCCCATCAACTCGTCGGTGGCCAACTGGGGCACGCGCTTCGACAAGATGGAGTTGACCTACAGCCAGGGCAATCATAGCGGCGTGGCTAACCTGACGGCCATCGACTACTTCGCCGTACCGCTCGCCCTGCGGACGTACGCCGGCGCGGCGGCGGCCGGCAGCCCGCTGGCGACGTTGACCTACCAGCCGCCGGGCTACACGGTTGCCTCCTACCTGGCCGCGCTGTCGGGGAACGATCCCAAGGTGCTGTTGACCGACAGTCAAGGACGGTTCCTGCGCGTGCTCGGACCGACGCTGGCGCACGCGGGCGCTTACCCGTCGTTTGCGCCTTACATCGCCGCGGTGCGCGCCAGCGGGCAGTCCACGCGCATCACCGGGCTTTACTCCCATCTGCCGAGTTCGACGGCCACCACGACGCAGAGGTATGACTTCACGGCGGCCTTCGACGCGCAGGGCAACCTGCAACTGGCCGGCGGTGGGACTTCGTACGCGGGCGGCGCGACGGTCGGCGCCGGGCACACGATTGTCATCGCGGCGGCGGACCTAGCGGCGGGCGTCTACTCGGCCAACCCGCCCTACACTGTCGACGGCGCGGCGGCCAACATCGGCAACAACGACGTGTACTCGGCCGTGGTGCGCGATATCCTAACCGGCTACGCGCTCGGCTTTGTCGACAGCGCGACGGTCGATGCGCGCACCGGCATCGCCTTCAAGGACGAGCCGAGCGAGAACTGGTGGTTCTCGCCGCGGGCCTTCGGCTACCTGCAAAGCAACCCGACGTATTTCGACCAGTACGCCGCTTACCTGCAAACGATCTCCGGCGCGTACGGCCACCCGTTTTCCGACCGGTGGCAAACGGTGCAGGTCAGCCTGGACCCGAGCACGGTGGGCACGTTGGAGATTGATGTGCTGCCGGACGCCGCGACGATGGCAGTCGACTCGATCACCCGCTCGCCGGCGGGCGCGGTGCACCTGGTAGGCAGGGGAGCCACGCCGGGCGCCACGGTGCGGGTGGAATCCTCGCCCGATCTGAGCGCCGGGAACTGGACTGCGCTGGGTACGGGCAAAGCGGACGCCACCGGCACAGTCACCTTCGACGACAACGCCGCGGCGGGGGCGAAAAAGTTCTACCGTCTGGTTTCTCCGTGAAACAGGTACGGAACAACGTCTTTGTATTCGCCCAACCCGACGGCCGGAGCGCAGCAGTCAGGTCCCGCACGGCTTGAGTTGGTGGGATTTCAGCGGGAGCAGATCGGCGATTCGCAGCTTGGCGGGCTTTTCGATGCCGCGTGGATGCCAGTGGTCGTCGGCGGTCGAGACGATCACCCAAGCCTCCGGGTTGAAGTCGGCGATGACTTCGCGGCACCGGCCGCAGGGTGGCAGCAGGAAGTGCTGGCCAGCCGGGTCTCTCCAAACCCCGGTGATCGTCGCGAGGTCGCGGTGGCCGGCCGCCACCATGCAGCAGATGGCGGCGACCTCCCCGCAGATCGTCGCAAAGCCCGTGGAGGTCTCGAAGTGGATTGCCGAGAAGATCTCGCCGGTTGCTGTGCGAAGCGCGCCGCCGACCTCTTGGATGCCCGGGACGTAGAGCCGGTCCGAGGCACTGACGGCACGACGCAGTACCTCGGTGTCTTGGTCGGTGAGCGGGGTGTAATCCATAAAGCGCAAGTGACGGCGCGACGAAGCCAGCCTCAGCGACCGGAGCGTAGCGGAAGTTCGCCCGAGCACATGGTTGGATGACTCGGGTGCCCGTGGGGCGTGTCACCTCGTAGGATGTTCCTTCTCATAGCGCACGAAGCGTTGGAGCAGCGGACTTTTCTTTTCGTCGCGGTTGCTCTGCGAGAGTGGGAAGTCGATCTTGGGCGAATTCTTGAGCAACCGACGCGTTAGAGGGTTGGTCCGCAACTGCTTCGGCTCTAGAAAATCGCCGACGGCAGATCGCACTTCGCCACGCTCGTACCCGAGAGCTTCCGCAAAGGAAGCATCTCCAAGCGCGGCGAGAAGCTGCTTCATGCACCCGTAGATGCTCTCGAGGTCTTCGCCGCCGAAGTAGGGATCACTCATCCGTACGTAAGCGGCGAGAAAGCAGGTGTGCAGGGCGATGGGATTGCCTTTGGAAGCTTCGAGAGAAGCTTTGTTGCAAGCACGCCATGGATCAAAGGGGTCCGAATACTGACCGCGGGCGCTTGCCTCGGAGAGAGCGCAGACGATCAGAAATAGAAGTGCGGTTCTCATCGCTTGGAGCCTCCAAGCTCAGCGACAAGCCACGGTGAAGTAAAGCGCAGAGTACAGAAGAGACGAGAACGCCACGGCTCGTTCGTTGGAGCGTATGGTTAAGCCCTGGGTCTACCAAGAGGGCTGACGTGGGTGATTATTGACGCGACAACGCCTTTCGTGGAAAGATCGACCGAATCTCCGGTCGTGAGAGTGCCGTAGAACTTGCCGTCGACGGTGAGCACGCCGCCTTTCTCGGAAGCGCCCTCGTAAATGAACCCGGGATCCTCCGAGTAGCGGCCGTTCTCCCAAGGTAAAAGCCAGATGACATCGTCAGAAGCGATGACCTTGTGCGGACCAGAGGTAAAGATGATGCTACCCGCTCGTAAGACGAGAAAAATGACAATGCACACAAAGAAAACGCCGACAACCGATAGGAGGATCCATTGAAGATACCTCATAATATGATGTGACGAGTTGCTGGAGCCCGAAGCCGCTAAGCTCGGCGACCGCCTCCCGGCGGGATCAAGCGTGAAGGTCCGAAGGGAGGTGAACGCCGGTGGCTGTTCGCTGGAGCGTGTGGTTAAACCGGGCGGTCGCCGAAGCACTCCATGAGTAAACCAGCCAACTTCTGCGGTCTCCGGAAGAAAAAGATCCCAAAAACAAGATAGCCGACTTGTCTGACGCAAAACATCAGGAACGAAACATCGTAGGAGGGATCATGAGAGACACGCATGACAATATTGACATGCGAGAAACTGGATCGGAGCCAGTAAGCCGGAAACTCGGTGAGGTTGAAGGGCAGATAAAAGAGCAGGTAAAATCCGAAAAAGCGGACCACGAGAGTTGCCACTTGGTCGAGAGTAAGAAGGTTCATCAAGTCGGTGTGATGTATGGACCTAACCAGAAGTAGACGGACGAACATGATATAACGAAGCGGAGGCGCTTCGTCTATCACGCCGCCGTAACGCCCCTTTTGGGCTTCCACTGTTCTCCGAGTCTCGTTGCCTGTGCGGCAGCGCCGTTGATGCCCACACCGTCTGTGCCCACGCTCAGTGCTGCTTCGGCGGGGGTCCGAGCCGAAAGTGAAACTGCCTAGAGGTTAGTGCTTGAGGCCTTGCAAGCCGTTGGCGGGATCGTTGCGCATGTCGATTGCGCCCATGTTTGCGTTCTCGCAGCCCGACGTGCCGCTGCTGGCGATCGGGTCGCTCCTGATCCCCGCGCACGCTCCCAGCAGCAGCGCCCAGCCACCCAAGAGCAGGCAGGCAATGGCAGGGCGAAGATTCTCCATGGAAAGCTGAAATGAACGGGCTTCCATTGTCGGTGTCAAGGTTGCTCTAATCAGCGTGACGTAGTCGCCTCGCTTTCTTCCACCAACTTCCGCCTTCTTGAGGCTACTGGATCGTCCGCCAGCGCGAGCCCACTGCCACCGGGGGACTCCGCAGGACGCCGACAACTCACCCTTCAACCTGCTGCGCCCGATAGGTGTGCACCACTTGCTCCTCGGCTTCCCGGCGGCTGCGCGCACTTTCCTCGTCATCACGACCCGCGTACCGGGTGTAGGTCTCCTCCAGCGCGCCCAGGGCGGCGTGGAGATCGGGGCTGGGCTCGGCGACTTTGAGGGCGGCGGAGACTTCCGGGGCGGTGTCGTCGTTGATGTTGCTGCGGATGGTGGGATAACTCATGACAATTTCTTTGTGGGGTAATTCAAAATCGATTTGGTGCGCTGCGGCGGACTTCCTCGCGTGGAACACTCCGCGAGCAATGCGTGGCCCATGAGCTGCGCCGTGCACACCATCCACGCTTTCCGGCAGCGAGGCGTCGCGTCGGGAAGTCTCGCCTGCTGCCCGATTGTTCGCCCGATAGAACCGCAACATGCGTACCCACGCGGATGTTCCGGCCGTCAAAAATTGCAGGAATTGGGCAGAGCTGGATTCGAACCAGCGAAGGCGTAAGCCAGTGGATTTACAGTCCACCCCGTTTGGCCACTTCGGTATCTACCCGTTGCCGACGTTCATCCGGCGCTTGCCGGAGGAAACAAAGGGAGCACCTCTATAGGGGATGTGCCACGGTTTGGCAAGGTCGCGGCCGCTTTTTTTCGCTTTTTCCTCGCCGGATCAGCGGATTTCGACGGTGCGGATCGTCACCTTCTCCAGCGGGTAATCGTTGGTGTCGCGCCCGCGCCGGCTGATCGAATCCAGGAATTCCATGCCGCCCGTCACCTGGCCGAACACCGTGTAGTCCTTGTCCAGATCTGGCTGCGGACGCAGCACGACGTAGAACTGGCTGCCGTTCGAGTACCGTGCGGGGTTGAGCGTCGGCGGCAGCGCCGCCATCGCCACCGCTCCCCGGACGTGCTTGCGGCCGATCTCCGCGGGCAGCGTGTAGCCGGGACCGCCCGTCCCCGTCGCGCTGCGATCCTTCTTGCGGCTGAGTGGATCGCCCATCTGCACGAGCGTTTCGGGCACAATGCGGTGCACCACGGTGCCGTTGTAGAACTTTTTGGCTGCGAGTGCCTTGAAGTTTGCCACCGTCTGCGGCGCGCTCGCGTCAAACAAATCGATGGTCACAATCTGGTCCTCCTTGGCGTCGCCGGTCTGGAAATGGATGATGGCCTGCGACGCCGCCGCGTTGGCGACCGCCAACACGGAGAGCAACAAAGTCGCCAGCAGGGCACGAAGGGAGCTTGTCGTTTTCATACAAAGGGCAGGGTGCAAACTTCCACCCGGCAGCGCGGCGTAGCGGCTTCGGGGTCGTCCGGGGCGGACGCGGCGTCCAGCACGGTGCCCGGCGTTTCCCAGCCGCGCCGCACATACCCGAGCGCGATGAAATCCGCTCCGCCGTGTCCGGCCGCCGCGGCGGCGCTGGTGATCCGGCCGACTTCCTTGGCCATCTGGTCGCCGCCGGTCGGGAGCAAGATCATCCCCTCGAAAAGCGGTGAGGAGTCCAGCGCCCGCAGGCCGCGTAACTGGCGGTTGACGTGCCCCACGCTCTTTACCCGCGAGACGATCTCCTGGCCGATGTAGCAGCCCTTGGTGTAGCTCACGGCGCGTTCCTCGACGCCAGCCTCGGCGGGCATCGTGTTCTCGTCCAGTTCCGCCCCCCAGCGCGGCACCCCGGCGACGATCCGCCACGCTAGTTCCGCGTCGCCGTTGAGTTCCGTGCACCCCAGGTGCAGGCAGCGGCGGATCGGCGCGTCAAGCGCCGGGTCGTAGAAAATGTCCAACCCCGGCCGGCCGTAGCGCGTCGATTCCACCGTCCACGGTCCCGGGCCGAGGTCCGCCAGCGCCGCGCGCAGGTCCGGCAGCTTGGGCGCGCCAGCGTCCGCGGCGAAGTCGATCAGGTGCAGCAGCGCGAAGGCGTCGGTCACGTCCTCAATCCCCACGTCGTCGGCGATGATGTAACGCTCCAACCGCGCCAGGAGCGCCTCGCGCAACTCCGGTTCGGTGTCCACCAGCAGCGTATCGCCAGCGGCGTGGACGAACGCATCGGCGCACAGCTTGCCCTTGATGGTCATCACCCCCGTGTAGACCGAACGCTCGGCGCTGGCTTGGCGCACGTCGTTGCTGACCTGCCCGTTGAGAAAACGCACCCGGTCAGCCCCCGTCAGGCGCAACTTGGCGCGATCGGAAAGATCGACGTAAACGCTTTCGGTGGGTGACGCGATGTGCATGGAAAATTGCTCGGACTCGGGCCGCTCAACGCGGCTCGGTCGAGACGGGTTTGAAGAAGTTGCGCACGCTTCGGAACGTGCTCTTTTTTGCCTTTTCCGCAGCCTCTGCGGAGCTTGGCGCGGGCGGATCGTCGGCGGGTGGGGCGTCCGGCTTTGGCGGCGCTTCGGCGGGGACCGGGAC
>CAXTMD010000178.1:0-9280 GCA_964245035.1 uncultured Chthoniobacterales bacterium | reverse complement strand
TGGCCACCTTGATGAACTTGCCGTCGTCGTTGCGGTGGATGGAGTGCAGGATGCGTCGCTGCACGGGCTTCAGACCGTCCTCCAACGCCGGGATCGCGCGGTCGCGGATGACGTAGCTCGCGTACGACAGGAAGTTACGGTCCATCAACGCCCGGAACGGCGGATCGTCGGGCGGCGGCGCGTGCGGGGCCGCGGCCGGGGGCAAGCCGTCACCGTCTCCTCCGCTAATCTCGGGCAGCGGTGCGTCGTCGGCGGCCGGCACCGCCGCGGCATCCAGCAGTCCGTCGGCCGGGAGCGGATGGCGCGGCTCATGGGCGTGGCCGTTGCCGTTGAAAGGACCATGGCCGATGGGGCCAAGCGGCAGGTCAGCGGAACCGGACGGCAGAGGAGTTTGTGGACGAACAGGCATGCGGAAAGCGCAAGATGTTGATTTGCGAGTAATACATTTACTACATCTGGCGCATCTGCACAACATCCAACCACTAAGAAGACGGCAATTTTTCAGCCCGTGACCGGCACGGAAGCCGCTTCATCCTCGTTCCAGATGTTTTGCCCCGTCCCGCGTTTCTGGTTGCCCTTGATTGTCTGCCTCTTGGTCGTCCCGGCAGCCTCTGCGGTTTCATCGGAACAAGCACCTTCCAACGTGGTTGAAAGCCCCCGCTTCCTCAACGGCTTGGCTCGTGCGGAGCGCAAGCACGATTATCGTGCGCTCCTGGCCGACTGCGACCGGGCGGTGGCCGCAGCCCCGGAGGATCGCATGGCCTATCGTCGCCGTGCTCTGGCCCGCTGGGGAGCGCGCGAATACGACGGTGCCTTGGCCGATTTCGGCCGGGCCATCGAACTCGCCCGCCAGCAGAAAGCCCCGGCGCGTCTGGTCGCCATCCTGTTCTACGGGCGGGCCCTTGTGCGGCGCGAACAACGCGACACCGCGGCCGAGGCGGCCGAACTCGACGCGGCCGTCCACGCAGATCGTTCGTTCACCGATCCGCTCAACGACCTCGCCTGGATCCGCGCGACGAACCCCGATGCTTCCCTGCGTGATGGCCAGGAGGCAGTCGTCCTCGCTCGCCGAGCGTGTGAGCTGGTACCCAACCATACCAAGTACCTTGATACTCTGGCCGCAGCCTACGCCGAGGCGGGCGAGGCGAAGCATGCGGTCAGCACGGAAAGAATCGCCATCAAAGCTGCTCGAACGGATGGTGGATCAACCAACCAGCAGCAAGCGTTCTTTGCCGCCGCACAAGAGCACATCCGCCTGTATGAGGAGGGTGGCCACTACCGCGAAGAGGCAGACAGACCGACAGGTAGGAACGGCTCTCCGAGCCGTCCGTAGACTTTGCCTGGTTGGAGGCTGGCTTCACGAGCACGGTTACCGGGCCGTTCTACGGGTGGCTCGGAGAGCCGTCCTTTACCCGTCGTTGACGACCCGGCCGCCATGCGGCCTGCCCGGAGCTTACTTGCCCTCGTAGATGTCCATGATCGTCCCCAACAGTTTCAGCGCCTCCTCCTTCTTGCGCGTGAAACTGTTGCGACCGATGATCGACCCGAACCCGCCACCGGCCTCGATGCCACGCACCTGTTCGAGCAGTTTGTCATCCGCTTCCGCCGCACCGCCCGAGAAGATCACGATCCGGCGGCCGTCGAACGTGCACCTCACCACGTGCGCCACCCGCTCGGCAATCGTGCCGATGGGAACCTGCTCCTTTTCGTATACCTTCTTGGCGGCTTCCTGTTCGAGGTACGCGCTGGGCAGCTTGACTTTGACGATGTTCGCACCCAACTGCGCGGCGATGTGCGCCGCGTACCCGCACACGTCGATGGCGGTCTCGCCTTCCTTGCTCAACGCCGACCCGCGCGGGTAGCTCCAGATCACCACGGCCAGCCCGTTGCGCTTGGCCTCCTTGCCGATTTCCTCAATCTGCCCGTACATTTTGCGCGCGTTCGTGCTGCCCGGGTAGATCGTGAACCCCACCGCCGCCGCGCCGATGCGCAACGCGTCCTCCACGCTGCCGGTGATCGCCTGGTCCGGGTCTTTCTCGTCCCCGCCGAGCAGATCGTGATCGTTGACTTTGAGAATCAGCGGGATCTCGCCCGCGAACTCCCGCGCACCCGCTTCCAGGAACCCGAGCGGTGCGGCGTAAGCGTTGCACCCTGCGTCGATGGCCAGTTGGAAGTGGTAGAGCGGGTTGTAAGCCGGGGGATTGGGCGCGAACGAACGCGCTGGCCCGTGCTCGAAGCCTTGGTCCACCGGCAGGATCACGAACTTGCCCGTGCCCGCGAGGCGGCCGGTGTTCATGATCCGCGCAAGGTTGGCCAGCACGCCGGGATTGTCGCTGCCGTACCAGGAAAGGATTTCTTTGACGCGGTCGGTGTTTTGCATTGTTGGATGGGCGGACGTTTACGGATGTTCTTCGATGCCGGTGCAGCAGAATGCCACGGAGAGTACCTCGGTCCCCTGCGACTTCTTGGTGAATGCCACGGCGTTGGAGAGCGTGGAAGAGATGGCGTGCTCCTCGTCGATGCAGTCGACCGGCAGGACAAACTTTTCTCCGCTTTCCAAACCCTTTCTGGGATCGAATCGGCAAATGGTCACGCTGAAATGCTTCAGGTTGGCGGCGGTGCCAAGCGGGGAAGGAGTGGCCATAGCCTTCTCCGGCGACTCGGCGTGCATCACCCCACAAAACAGCAGAGCTAACGCAAGGGCCGCAAATCTAGCTTTCATCGAAGAGCGTCAGTTCGGCGTCGGCGCGGGGGTCGCCTTGGGCTTCAGCTTACGGGCCGGCCTGGGGTGCGGGTTGGTAATCGGTCCCGTTGTCGTCGAACCAGTAGCTCCTTGCACCGTCGGTTCTCCCTCCGGGCCTGCGCCGGTGCTCGGCTCATTCTGGCGGTAGGCGCTCTGCTGACCCGCTCCCACCGTCGGCTCCGTCGGCACAATAGAGATCCCCTCCCGCGCCGAACTGTTGGCAGGCGCGTTGGCGGAAAGATTGGCAAAGAACGGCCGGTCCGTCGGCTGCGGGATGTGGGAGCCGGTCATCATCCGGTAATTCTCCGGCGGCTTCGCCGTATTGGTGCTCGCGGTGCGGGAAGGATTGTTCTGCGGCCCGCCCTGGGTGCAACCTACAACGACGAAAGCCGTCAGGGTTGCATAAAGGATTGTTTTCATGGCTAACTTCTGATTCGGCGAGACGGTGCCTGACGGAGGGAGTTTTCCGATAGTCTTTGGCGGGCGATCCGCTCCAGCGCAAAGGCCTTCCCCTCACCCGAGAATGAACCGCTCCACCGCGTTCGCGAATCCCTCGTCTTCGCTGGAGGTCGTCACCTCGTGCGCCGCGCGCTTGACCTCGTCGCTCGACTGGCCCATCGCGATGGCCAAGCCGCCCTTGGCGAACATCGACACGTCGTTGGGCATGTCGCCGATGGTGGCGATCTCCTCGGGCTTGATCTTCAGCATGCGCGAGAGCACGGCAACCACCTCACCTTTGTTGGCGTCCGGGTGAGTCACATCGAGGTAATAAGGCTGCGAGCGCGCCGCCGACACCGTCGGCTTGTTCCCGGCGTCTTCCTCGCGCGACAGGTCACGTTGCGGCGTACCTTTCTTCGTGCCGACCTTGCCGCCGAACGCCTCCTGCACTGCTTTCTCGCACTTGGCCACGGCGTCGAGGTCGTCGCTGACGCCGACGATCTTGGCCACATCGTCCATCTTGCCCTCATAGGTATCTACCACCGTCGGCGGGAACTTCACCGTCCACTCCTCGCGATCGACGTGCGCGCCGTGGCGTTCGTGGACGAACCAATCATTCCCCCGGTAGAGCCAAGCCCCGAGCTTGTGCTCCCCAATGATTTTGATGACCGCCTCGACCACGTCCTTCTGCAAGACGTGTTGTTCGATGATGGTCATGTCGGGCTTGACGAACAGCCCGCCGTTGAACGCCGCGATGGGCGTGGTGATCTCCAGCGGCCCGGTCAGCATCGACATCCCGCGCGGCGGCCGGCCGCTGGTGATGGCAAATGCGATGCCCTCCGCGTGCATCTTCCTGACCGCCTCCTTGGCACGGTCGGTCAGGATTTTTTCCTTGGTGACAAGGGTACCGTCTACATCTGCTAGCAGCAGGCAAGGCCGCGGCGGGTTAGGTTCGGAATTGGGATCAGCCATGGCGGGAGAGGCGCGTGTGCAAGGGGATTCGGCCCACCGCATCCGCTTGGCTGCCCGCCACGGCAAACGCTGTCTGGATCAGGCAGCCGTCTTGGCACCGAGACCATCGAGCTTCTGGAGGATGGCCTGCTTGCGCACTGCGCCGATGATGGTGTCCTTCACTTCGCCACCCTCGAAGAACAGCAGCGCCGGAATGTTGCGGATGTTGTACTTGGCGGCCAAGGCGTTGTTTTGTTCCACGTCCACCTTGGCGACGCGCACCTTGCCGCCGCTCTCGCGGGCAATCTCGTCGAGCACGGGGGCGATCATCTTGCACGGACCGCACCAACTGGCCCAGAAGTCCACGATCACCGGCACCGGGGATTGGAGCACCGCCTGGTCAAACGCGGCTTCGTCAACATGGATGGCTTCGTCAGTGTTCATAAGAAAAGTTGTTTGTTCGTAAGTTTGCGAACTACAAGTACATTCGTCCTTTTGCGGGGTTTGTCAATTGGTGGAAGGTGACTCGGGCTGGGCCGGGCCGGGGTTGTGAAACTCGATGTGGTCCTGGCCGTTGGTGCCGCCGCGCCAGTTCTGTCCGCTCCAGGCGCGCGTCTGGTAATCGCTCTGGGTGAAGATCAGCAGCAGCAGCAGCCAGACGAACCCGGCCGTCGCGAACAGCCACACCATCGGTGAGCTGTAGCGCACCTCCATGAAAAACAGGATGATCAGCGCCGCCTTGGCAATGGAGATCGCCAGCGCGACCGCCACGTTGAACGGCCCGAGGTTGACGAAGTTTGCCCCGACCGTCAGCACGAGCAGCCCCAAGAGGCTGCCGAAGGTCCGCACGTACACCTTGGGTTGAACGCTGATGACAGGCATAAATCAATGTCGGGCCACGAGGTAGAGCAGTGGGAACAGGAACACCCAGACGATGTCCACAAAATGCCAGTACAACCCGCCGACCTCGATGGGGTTATAGTATTCGCGGGTGAACTTCCCGCGCCACGCTTGCACCGCCAGCACGGCCAGGATGGCGACGCCGATGGTGACATGCAGGCTGTGCAGACCGGTCATCACGAAGTAGAGCGCAAAGAAGAGTTGCACCTGATTCGCGGGCGCCCCCCCGCCGTCGTAGTGGAAGGCCAACCCAGGCACGTGGTGGTCCGCAAAGTCCTTGTAGTACTCGTAGCCGTGCAGGCACAGGAACAGCGCGCCAAATCCCGCCGCCGCGAGCAGCAGAAACGCCAGCAGCCGCCGCGCGCCGGTCTGCGCGGCGTGGACCGCCATCGCCATCGCGAAGGAACTGATGAGCAGGATCGCCGTGTCGGCTGCGCCCGCCCACATGAGCAGTTCCTTGCTGGCCGCCGCAAACGCCGCCGGGTAGGACACGCGGTAGACCGTGTACGCGCCGAAAAGTCCGCCGAAAAACAGGATCTCCGTCGACAGGAACAGCCACATCCCGAAATGTGCGGCCTCGGTCTGCTGTTCGAGGTCATCGAACTGCATCTCGCGCGCCGGCAGCGGCGCGGCGGTGGGAGAAACGGCGGCGTCAGGCATGCTCCAGGGCGGGTTGACGCTTCTGCGCGTTCTGGTGCTCGGCGGTAGCGGAGAGCGGGTAGGAATATGGTTCCTCCGTGACGATGGGCATCTCCTCGAAGTTGCGCGTCGGCGGCGGCGAGGCTGTCTGCCATTCGAGTCCGGTTGCGTTCCAAGGGTTCTCGGCCGCGCGTTTGCCCTTCTTCAAGGACCACACCAGGTAGAACAACGGCATCGCGTAACCCACCCCGAGAATCGTCGCGCCCGCGGTGGACAGGACGTTCCACACCTGGAACTCCGGCGGGTAAGCGTGGTAGCGGCGCGGCATCCCGAGGTAGCCCAGGATGAACTGCGGGAAAAACGTCAGGTTGAAGCCGATGAAGATCGTGATCGCCGCCAGTTGGCCGAGGTGTTCGGGGTACATGCGACCCGTGATCTTTGGCCACCAGTAGTGCAGTCCGCCCATGAACGCCAGCACCATGCCGCCGACCATGATGTAGTGGAAGTGCGCGACGATCCAGTACGTGTCGTGCAGGTGCACGTCCGCCGCCAGCGCGGCGACGAACAGACCCGTCATGCCCCCCAATGTGAACAGCCCGATGAACCCGAGCGCGTACAGCATCGGCGTCTCGAAGGTGATCGAGCCCTTGTACAGCGTGGCCGTCCAGTTGAACACCTTGATGCCCGAAGGCACCGCGATGACGAAGCTCAGGAACGAGAACACCATTCCCGAGTACACCGACTGGCTGCTCAGGAACATGTGGTGTCCCCACACCACGAACCCGAGGATGGCGATGGCCATGCTGGCAAAGGCGATCCAGCCGTAGCCGAAGATCCGCTTGCGCGAAAAGGCGGTGATGAGTTCGCTGATGACCCCGAAGCCCGGCAGGATCATAATGTAAACCGCCGGGTGCGAGTAGAACCAGAACAGGTGTTGGAACAACACCGGGTCACCACCCAGCGCCGGGTCAAAGATGCCCACGCCCCAGATGCGTTCGACGGCGAGGAGCATCGTCACGACGGCGAGCACCGGCGTGGCCAGCACCATGATGAGGCTTGTCGCGTACATCGACCAGCAGAACAGCGGCAGCCGCATCCACGTCAGGCCGGGCGCGCGCATCTTGTGGATGGTGATGATGAAGTTCAGCCCCGTGAGGATCGACGAGAACCCGGAGATGAACACGCCCATCGCCATGGCGAAGACATGGGTGTTCGTATACTTCGTGCTCAGCGGCGTGTAGAACGTCCAGCCCGTTTCCACGCCTCCGGCAAACACCGAGTAGAGCGTGAAGCCGCCCGCCACGATGAAGATGTACCAGCTGGTGAGATTGAGCTTGGGGAACGCGAGGTCGCGCGCGCCGATCATCAAAGGAACGAGGAAGTTTCCCAGGACGGTCGGGATCGATGGGATGAGGAAGAACCACACCATCAAAACGCCGTGGATGGTGAAAAGCTTGTTGTAGGTCTCCGTCAGCACGAACTCACCGCGCGGCGTCAGGAGATTGATCCGCATGAACGCCGCGGCGAACGCGGCAACCGTGAAGAAAATCAGGATCGTGCACAGGTACAGGATCGCGATGCGCTTGTGGTCGGTGGTCAACAGCCAGGAGCGGATCGTCGTCTCCTCGTTGAGATAGTTTTTGGGTCGTGGTGGTCCGACCAGGGCGTCGGCCACCTCGTATTCGGCGACGGTTTTGGTGCTCATGGCAAGGTCAGTAGGAAGTGGGCTGCGGGCTGTACGCCGGCGTGGGCGGAGCGTTGAGCGGCGTCGGCCCAGCCCCAGGCGGTGGGTAGTCGGTCGGGCCGAGCTTGGGGTTGGGCGGGAGGTTCTGCGTGGTCGGCACGTGGGTCTGCGTCTGGCCGCCGACGCCCTGGTTCTGGCGCAGGTAGTCGTCGGGCGCGTAGCGGGCTAGGCTCTTGATGTATTGCACCAACTGGAAAACTTCCTCCTCGCCGATCTGGCCCGCGTAGGAAGGCATGACGCTCGGCGGTCCGTAGCTGGCGACGATCTGTTTTTGCGGCAGCAGGATGGAGTCGTGGATGTAGCGGTCGTCGGCGGTGACGATCTCGATGGCGTGGTGCGTCTCCAAAGGCACGGGATGACCGTTCAAGCCCACGAGGCTCGGCGCGCGGATCTGCGCGTTTTCGCCGTGGCAGCCGCTGCATCCCAGCGCGCGGAACAACCGCTCGCCACGCGCGACGAGCGTGCCCTGCTCGGTGCCCGAGTTGATCCATTCGTTGTACTCGACCGGCGTCATCACGGTCACCGTGCCGACCATCTCCGCATGTCCCATGCCGCAAAGCTGGTCACAAAAAATGTGGTAGCTGCCGGCTTTGGTCGCCTTGAACCACTGCACGGTGTAGCGGCCGGGCAGCACGTCCTGCTTGACGCGGAAGGCCGGCAACCCGAAGTCGTGGATCACGTCCTGCGAGGTCATCACGAGACGCACGGTGCGGCCGACCGGGACGTGGAGTTCGTTGAGTTCGCGGTGGCCCTCGGGGTGCTGGACGTTCCACATCCACTGCTTGCCGATGACGTTGATCTCCAGCGCGTCGTTGTCGTCGGGCGGCGTCTTGATGTGCGCGAAGATCACCCCGCTCCAGGTGAAGACGCCGATGAGAATGATCAGCGGGACCCCCGACCAGATCACTTCGGGAATCCACGTGCGGAAGTTGTCGGGTGTGCGGTCGGCGTTGCTGCCCTTGCGGTACTTGTAGAGAAAAAACGCCATCGGCCCGAAGACGAGGGCGAGTACGGCGCAGGTCAGCAGGACCATGAACCAGAAGAACAGGTCCACCTGCCCCGCCACGGAGGAGGCTTGCTCGGGGACGAGTGGAAGATAGAGGGCGACGGGCAGGTTCATACGTGGCCGACCGGCTGGTGCGGCGGATCGCGGCGGACGAGGTAGACAATCAGCCCGCCCAGAGCGAGGACGGTCAGGACACCCGCCGCACGCAGGACCCCGATGATGAGATGACCGTACTTGCCCGA
Source organism: uncultured Chthoniobacterales bacterium (assembly GCA_964245035.1). Taxonomy (GTDB): domain Bacteria; phylum Verrucomicrobiota; class Verrucomicrobiia; order Chthoniobacterales; family SZAS-18; genus CAHJWO01. The sequence continues at coordinate 617 of CAXTMD010000178.1, read as the reverse complement.
GATCGGGTTGAAGTGGAAGCACAACAGCAGGAGCTGCTCGATGGGTGAGCCGATCTTTTGCGTGGCGGCGGTGGTGAGGGCGGTGTTGAGCGCCTTGGGATCGAAGTTGACGCCGAAAAGGTACTGCGACACGTGGCCGTCGGGCGTGAGGACGACGAGGCCGGCAGGATGCGCGTACTGCTTGGTGACGGTGTCGTACGCGTAGCGAAAGCCCACGGCGTCGGCCACGCGGCGGATCGTCCCCTCGTCGGGGCTGACGAGAAAGTGCCAGCCGGCCTCCGAGTCAGGCCGCAGGTAGCGTTTGAAGTAAAGCCGCTTCTGCGCCAGCGCGTCGGCGGCGGACTGGTGCGGGTCGATGCTGATGTCGATGACATCAAAGTCCTTGCCCGTGGTCAGGCGCAGGTCGGTGAGCGCTTCCACCAGCGCACCGAGCACCTGCGAGCAGAGCATGGGGCACTCCTTGTAGCCCAGCACGAGCACGGCCGGGCGTTTGGCTTCGCCGAGCAGGTAGCCGAGGGTGAGCGGCGCGTTGTTCTCGTCGCGGAACACGCCGTCGACCGGCACGCTGGCTCCGAGGTGCTGGTCGAAACCGGCCTGCGCCGCGATGGCTGCGGCGG
>CAXTMD010000177.1:0-9301 GCA_964245035.1 uncultured Chthoniobacterales bacterium | reverse complement strand
CGCCACGCCCCCGGTTGGTGGCAGTTCCTGCGCCGCGAACTGGCCCCGGCCCCCGACCGCGGCGTCCGGACGCTCCAGACCATGTTGTCGGTTGTTATCGTCACGCTGATTTCGATGACCTTGCAGGTGCCGGAAGCGTCCGTGTCCTGCTTCGTGGCGCTGTTCCTGATCAAGGAGAACCGCGCGGCGACGCTGCTGGCCTGCATGGTCATCGTGGGGGCCTTCGCCGTGGGCATCCTCACCACGATCCTCGCCTTGCGCTTCACCTTCGATTATCCGGAACTGCGCGTGCCCTTCATGGCCCTGACCACCTTCGCGGGCATGTATCTCTCGCGGATCTTTGCCATCGGTCCCCTGGCCTTCGCCTCGGGTTTCGTCCTGGCGTTCACCCAGAGCCTCACGGACGCCGTGCCCGCCGGCGAGATCATCGTGCGCGGCGACCTGTGGCTGGAGGTGGCATTTTGTTACCCGACGCTGGTTGTCTATATCGTCGGCTCGGTCCTGCTGCCCGTCAGCCCCAAGGGCGCGCTCCTCGACGGCCTCAGCACGCGGCTGGACACGGCCTTGGACGCCCTCCGGGCCGCCGAACGGCAGGAACCGCCGGACGCGGGCCAGAGCCGCGCCCTGCTCGACCGCACGGCCCAGGGCAGCGCGCGGCTCCTGAAGCTCCTCGGCTTCGCCGAAAAGGAGGAAGCGCGTTGGAAAAACCGCCACAACGCACTGGCCGCCGCCATCACCGCCAGCGAGCAGGTCGGCGCATCCGCCGCCGCCTTGCAAGTGGCCGCCGGATGGGAGCTCTCCGAAGCAGACCGCCCGCGCACCCGCGCCCTGGCGGCCGAAGTCGGGCGCTTGAAGGAAGCGGTGCGTCGGCAGTGCCCGCCCGTCCGGCAGACCGGCCCGCCGGAAACGGCGGCGGACTCCGCCCGGTTGCGCGAGCTGCAACTCGCCGTGGCCGCGTTGCGCGACGCTTTGTCCGGCACACCCTTCGCCGCGCCCGCCCCACCGCCCAAGCCGAAGCCTGCCCTCTTCAAGCCCGACGCGCTCACCAACCCGGCCCACGTGCGCTTCGCCCTGAAGGTCACCCTGGCGGCCATGACCTGTTACGTCCTCTACACTGCCTTCGACTGGCCGGGCACGCGGACGGCCTTCGTGACGTGCTGCATCATCGCACTGGAGACCGCCGGCGCTTCCACGCACAAGGGCACCCTGCGCATCGTCGGCTGTTTGCTCGGCGCGCTGACAGGTTTCCTGTGCCTGGTGTTCCTCATCCCGCACATGACGGGCATCACCTCGCTGCTACTCCTGTCGGCCGCCGGTGCGGCGGTCGGCGGCTGGCTCGCGGCGGGCAGCGAGCGCATCGCCTACTCGGGCGTGCAGTTCGGCTACGCGTTTTTCATCTGCATCGACCAGACATACATGCCGGACGTGGACTTCAACCCCATCCGCGACCGCATCATTGGCATCCTGCTCGGCCTGGCGGTCTCCACGGCGGTTTACCAGTACGTCTGGCCGGACCGCGCCACGGACAGGCTGCGCGCCGTGTTCGCGCGGGCGTTGCGGAGCATCGCCAAACTGTTGACGCTTTCGCCCGCCGACACGGCGACCCGGTCCCCGCACGCCCTCTACGACGCGGCCATCACCGATCTGGACACGGCGCAGCAGCTCCTGGATTTCTCCCTGTTCGAGGATCAGAACGAGCGCGCGGTTGCCGTGCTTTCCTCGGCCCGGCCCCGGGCGATGGTCCGGCACGCGCAGGCGGTCTGCCTGATCGCGGGCGGCCTGCTCGGACGCTCCCAGACAGACGCCTGGCGGGGGCTCGGAGAGGAGGCGCTCGCGGCGGATGACGCGGCGCGGCAAGAGGCCGCCGGGACGCTCCGCCGGGCGGCGGAGTCCGTCGAACACGGCCGGCGCATGCCCTTGGGAAAAGCGACGGACCCTGACGGACTTTCCCCGCAGGCGACCGACCGGGCGCGGCTGCAACGGAGGTTGGCCGAGGAGTGCCGGCTGCTCACGGAGAACTGCCGCGCCGCTGACCGCGTGCGGCGGCCTGGTGGGTGATGTTCATGGCGTGCCTGCTCTGCCTCTTCCTTCCTCACGGTTACATCACCCGTCGACGCTTCCTTTTTTCCACCAGGCTCCCAAGCTGGCAACCGCTGTCCAAGATAGAATGAGCGTGAAACGGACGCGTGCCATCATTTGGAAAAGATCCGACGGCCGCACGGTGCCACCGCCGGACCAGCGTCAATCCAGTTCATCTGACCTATTTTTATGTCCGAAAACGTCAGTGATTTCCTGATCCGCCGCCTCGATGAATGGGGCATCAAACGCATCTTCGGTTTTCCCGGCGACGGGATAAACGGCATCATGGGTGCGCTGGGCCGCGCCGGCATTGGCCGTGAGAACCCGAAGGAGGCAAAGTACCCCATCGACTACGTGGAGGTGCGGCACGAGGAGATGGCGGCCTTCATGGCCTGCGCGCACAGCAAGTTCACCGGCGAGGTCGGCGTGTGCCTGGCCACCAGCGGCCCGGGAGCCATCCACCTGCTCAACGGCCTCTACGACGCCAAGATGGATCACCAGAGCGTCGTGGCCATCGTCGGCCAGCAGGCACGCCGCTCGCTGGGATCGCACTACCAACAGGAGGTCGATCTCACCACTTTGTTCAAGGACGTGGCGGCCGAGTACGTCATGCAGGCCAGCGTGCCCGAGCAGGTGCGCACCATGACGGATCGCGCCGTGCGCATCGCCAAGGCCGAGCGCACCGTCACCTGCATCATCATTCCCAACGATTTACAGGAACTGGCCATGGAGGAGGTCGGCCCGCGCTCGCACGGCACGGTTTACACCGGCGTCGGCTACAGCCAACCGAAGGTCGTGCCCTACGAGAAGGACCTGCGCGCGGCGGCCGAGATCCTCAACGCGGGCAAGAAGGTCGCCATGCTCGTGGGCGCGGGCGCGCTCGGGGCGGCGGCGGAGGTGCAGCAGGTGGCCGACCTCCTGGGCGCGGGTTATTCCAAGGCGTTGTTGGGCAAGGCCGTCACGCCCGACGACGCGCCGGGCTGCTGCGGCTCCATCGGGCTGCTGGGCACCAAGCCGAGCTGGGACCTGATGATGGAATGCGACACGCTGCTGATGGTCGGCTCCTCGTTCCCGTACTGCGAGTTTCTGCCCAAGCCGGGCGACGCCAAGAGCGTGCAGATCGACCTGGACCCGAAGATGCTCTCCATCCGCTACCCCGTCGACGTGCCGCTCTGCGGCGACTCGGCGGAAACGTTGCGGGCGCTGATCCCCATGCTGACGCCCAAGACCGACGGTTCCTGGCGCGAGAAGCTCAGGAAGGAAATGGAGAGTTGGGAAAAGCTCGTCACCGCCCAGTCGATGGTGGAGGCCAACCCGGAAAAGGGCATCAACCCGCAGCGGGTGTTCCGCGAGCTTTCCCCGCGCCTGCCGGACAACTGCATCCTCGCGGCGGACAGCGGCAGCTCGGCCAACTGGTTTGCGCGCGACCTGATGATCCGCAAGGGCATGATGGCCAGCCTCTCGGGCACTCTCGCCACGATGGGGCCGGGCGTGCCCTACGTGATCGGGGCAAAATTCGCGTGGCCGGACCGCGTGCCCATCGCGCTGGTGGGCGATGGCGCGATGCTCATGAACGGCATCAACGAACTGGTCACCATCGCCAAATACTGGAAGGAGTGGAGCGACCCGCGGCTGATCGTCTGCGTGCTCAACAACCGCGACCTCAACCAAGTGACGTGGGAGCAGCGCGTCATGGAAGGCAACCCCCGGTACGATTCCAGCCAGAACGTGCCGGACTTCCCTTACGCCCGCTACGCAGAGAGCATCGGCCTGACCGGCATCCGGGTGAACAAGGCCGAGCAGGTCGGCCCGGCGTGGGACCTGGCGCTCTCTGCCCGCCAGCCGGTGCTCCTCGAAGCCTACACGGACCCGGAGGTGCCAATCCTGCCACCGCACATCGACTTCAAGCAGGCGAAGGGCTTCATGCTCTCCGCCCTGCCGGATCAGGACACGCTGGGCCTCCTCAAGGGCTCGCTTCTGGAGGTGGCGCAGAGCGTCTTGCCGCATCACCGATGAGCCGGCGCGCGGTGGACACGCCCGTCACCAAGCTCGCCGTGGCCTGCTACCAGGTGCCAACCGATGCGCCGGAAGGCGACGGCACCCTAGACTGGGACCGCACCACGCTGGTGCTGGTGGAAGCGACGGCAGGCAACCGGACGGGCCTCGGCTACTCGTACACGGATGCCGCCGCCGCCGGGCTGATCGTCGGGACACTGGCCGGGCAGGTGGAAGGCCGCCACGCCTTCGACGTGCCGGGCGCGCACGCGGCGATGCTCCATGCTGTCCGCAACCTGGGCCGCCCCGGCCTCGCGGCTACCGCCATCGCGGCGGTGGACAACGCCTTGTGGGATCTGAAATGCCGCCTACTGGAAGTGTCGCTGCTGGGTCTTCTGGGCGCGGTGCGGGAGCAGACCAGCGTGTACGGCAGCGGCGGTTTCACCACGTACTCCGAGGAGCAACTCCGCGCCCAACTCGGCGGCTGGTCGCAGGCGGGCTTCCGGGCGGTGAAGATGAAACTTGGACGCGCCCCGGACCGGGAAGCCGAGTTGGCGCGGGTCCGCGTCGCGCGCGGGTGCATCGGCGACGGTGTCGGGCTCTTCGTGGACGCCAACGGCGCGTACGACCGCAAGGAGGCGCTCGCGATGGCGGAACGGTTCGCCGAGCACGACGTGCGCTGGTTCGAGGAACCGGTTTCTTCCGATGACCTGGAGGGCTTGCGCCTGTTGTGCGACCGCGGGCCCGCTGGGATGCAGATCGCCGCCGGGGAATATGGCTACGACGGATTTTACTTTCGCCGGATGCTGGAAGCCGGGGCCGTAGACGTGCTGCAAGCCGACGCAACGCGCTGCCTGGGTCTGACCGGTTTCCTGCGTGCGGGCGCGCTGGCCGAAGCGTTCGGGGTGCCGTTCTCGTTCCACTGCGCCCCGGCACTGCACGCGGCGGCGGCGTGTGCGTTACCCAACTTCACGGTGGGCGAATATTTCCACGACCACGCCCGCATTGAGAACCTGTTCTTCGATGGAACTCCGCAGCCGGTGGACGGCTGCCTGCGTCTCGACCGGTCGCGCCCGGGTCTCGGTCTCGAGTTCAGGCGTGCCGACGCCGAAAAGTATCTCCTCCGCTAAAAACCGTCCTTCCCCTGCGTGCTCAAGAAACTTGGAAAAAGTCTGCTCCCGCTCGCGGCGCTGCTGGTCGCGGCGGCCGTGCTGAGCCAACGCCGCCAGGCTGCCTCCCCCCGGGGCTTGCAGCGGGTGTTCGTCGAAGGCGAGGAGGCCGTGCTGGCCCACCTCCGGGAGGGCCGGTTCGCGCGCACCCTGGCGCTGATGGCAGGGTTGTCCGGCCTGCCCACGGGCGCGGACGTGCTGCTGGAGCATTACCGGGGTAGCTACGGGCAAAAGATCATGTGGTCGCCGGTGATCCTGAGCGGCGCGATGGCCGTGGCGGGCGTGTGGGGCGCGTTGAGCCAGCGGGCGGCCAAGACCGTGCTGCGCTGGACCTCGGCGGTGTCGCTGGTGGACGGGTTGGTGGGCTTCGGCTTCCACGTGCGCGGCATCGCGCGCAAGCCGGGCGGCTGGCGCGTGCCGGTGGCCAACCTCATCATGGGGCCGCCGATCACCGCGCCGCTGCTCTTTGGCGTCGCGTCGTACCTGGGGCTAATCGCCTCCTTCCTGCGCCCGGAGGAAGCCCCGGCCGTCGACCCGCGCACCTGGCTGGAGCGGACGCGCGACCGACTCCTGCGCCGTCCGCCGCCGGCGTGGCGGGTGGAACTGCGCGAGGGCCGCTTCCAGAAGCACCTCGCCGTCGCCACGATGTTCAGCACGTTTTGCAGCGGGTTCGAGGCGTTGTATTCGCACCACAAGACCAACTTCCGCTACAAGGTGCAGTGGACGCCGGTCATCGTGACCCCGCTGCTCATGGGCGCGGCGGGCGCGTCCATCAAAAGCGAACGGGTGGCGCGGACCTGGCTGCCCGGTTTGTCGATTGCGGCCATGCTCAACGGCGCGGTGGGTTTCTTTTTCCACGTGCGCGGCATCCTGCGGCGTCCGGGGGGCACCAAGCAGCTTTTCTACAACGTGGTCTACGGGCCGCCGATCTTCGCGCCGCTCTTGTTTTCAGCCTGTGGGTTCTACGGCCTGCTGGCCAGCCTGATGCGCCGGGAGACCAATCATCCTTCCTCCAAATGAAGCCGGACACCGACACCGAACGTCTGCCGTTGGACCCCCGGGGACGCCCCCTGCCGCCGCGTCCACAGCCGGGTTACTACCCGAAGTATTCCACGCTCGGCCAGCAGGCGTTCTGGGACGAGGCAACGCGCGCGGTCGTGCTCCGGCGCGTGAACGTCATCCCGCCGGTGAAGTTCTTCACCGCAGCGGAGGCGGAGATCCTGCAACGCGTGGTCGAGCACGTCTTGCCGCAGGACGACCGCGTGCCGGAGCGGCGCATCCCTATCCTGCCGTTCATCGACGAGCGGCTCTCCAGCGGGCGCACGGCCGGCTACCGGTTCGAGGACATGCCACTGGACGGCGAGGCGTACCGGCGTTTTCTCCGCGCCGTCGACCTGATGGCGCTGGCCGCTCACGGCGCGCAGTTCTTGCGACTGGGCTGGCACGAGGCCGACGTGCTGCTCAAGAGCGTGCACGACGGCCAACCCGCCGCCGGGGCGGAGGGAATCTGGCGGACGCTGCCGGTCAAACGGTTCTGGACGCTGTTCGTGGGAGACTGCGCGGAGGTGTACTACGCGCACCCGTGGGCGTGGGACGAGATCGGCTACGGCGGCCCGGCTTACCCGCGGGCATATTTCCGGCTGGAGCGCGGCGACCCCGAACCCTGGGAGAAAAACGAAAAACGTTACGATTGGGGCACCCCGCCCGCGTCGGTGTCCGACCTGCACCAGAACGAAGCGTCGCACGCGGATGAACCCGCGCACGGGGAAACGGGTTCACACTGAGCCGATGAGCTTTTTGGATTCTCCCATCGGCGGCGCCTTCCAGGCACCGAAGGACGGCGATCATCACCTCGGCCCGATGCAGCGCATCACGGGTAAGATGCGCTGCTTCCGCGACGACGAGGAGGTGGACTACCTCGTCGTCGGCGTGGGTTCGGCGGGCGGCGTGCTCATCCAGCGGCTCGCACGCGCCGGGTTCAAGGTCATTGGGATGGAAGCGGGCAAATTCTGGGACACGGAACGCGACTGGGTCAGCGACGAGGCCGGCTCGCACGGCCTGTACTGGGAAGATCCGCGCGTCATCGGCGGCAGCGACCCACTGACCCTCGGCGCGAACAACAGCGGAAAGGGGGTCGGCGGCGGTTCGGTGCATTGGGCGGCGTTCACCCCGCGCTTCCATCCGTCGGACTTCGAGGTGCTTACCCGTGAAGGGGTCGGTGCGGACTGGCCGATCAGCTACCAAGACCTGAAGCCCTACTATGAGTTGTTAGAACTTGAGATGCCCGTGGCCGGACCGGCGTGGTACCCGTGGGGTGACCCGCACGGTTATGCTTACGGTCCGCACCCGATGGGCGAGGTGGGCAACACGCTCATCCGCGGCTGCACGAAGCTGGGCATCGGCGTGAGCATCGGTGGACCGGTGGCCATCCTCAGCGGCTCGCGCGGCGACCGGGCGCACTGCATCTACCGGGGCTTCTGCATCCAGGCGTGTAAGGTGGGAGCTAAGGCCAGCACGCTCATCACCCACGTGCCTGACGCGCTGGTCAACGGCGCGGAGGTGCGCGACCGCTCGATGGCCGCGCGCATCGCACTGGGCAAGGACAACCGCGTCACGGGCGTGCATTACTTCGACCGCGAGGGCAAGACGCGGTTTCAGCGCGCGAAAGTGGTGATTGTCAGCGGCTACGCCATTGAGACGCCGCGCCTTTTGCTCAACAGCGCGTGCGCCGAGTACCCCGACGGCTTGGCCAACTCCAGCGGCACGGTAGGCAAGTACCTCATGGCGCAGGCGGGCAACGTCATCGCGGGCCGCTTCGACGACCTGGTCCGCATGTACAAGGCCCCGCCCGCGCACTGCCTGACGGAGGAGTTCTACGAGACGGACCCCAAGCGCGACTTCGCGCGCGGCTTCGCCATCCAGACAGTCGGCCCGCTGCCCATCGCCTTTGCCAAGCAGATGATGGCGGCCAAGGGCGTGTGGGGCTGGGGACTGCGGCGCACAATGATGGACTACAATCACTGGTGCGCGCTGGGGCTGCTGGGCGAGATCCTGCCCTGGGAGGACAACGCGGTCACCATCAGCCCGACCGATAAGGACCAGTTCGGGTTACCCGTGGCGCATGTCACCTTCAACCTGTACGACAACGACAAGAAGCTCATCGCTTACGGCAAGGACAAGGTGATGGAGGTCATGCACGCGGCCGGAGCGAAGGAGGTCGTGCAGGAAAGCCGCTACGCGCACCTGGTGGGCGGCGCACGCATGGGCAAGGACCCGGCCAGCAGCGTGACCGACGGCTTCGGGCGCACGCACGACGTCGCCAACCTGTTCGTGTGCGACGGCAGCCTGATGCCCACGCAGGGTTCGGCCAACCCGGGCTTGACCATCCAGGCGCTCGCCGCCCGCACAGCCGACTACCTCATCTCGCAGGGTACGTCCGTCTTCCGCTCCGACCGGCGCGACCTGACGCCGCCGCCGGTGCGCCGGGAACTCTCGCCTCCCGGCACCCACGGCGTCGGCGTGCCGCGGCTGCGTTGATCCCCGCTGCCATGGCCACACGTCCGCCGCGCATCCGCTGCGTCCTGTCCGCGCACGCCCTCAACGGCGAGTCGCCCGCGTGGTCCGTGCCCGAGCAGGTGCTCTATTGGATCGACGTGCGCGAGCCGTCGTTGCACCGCTTTGATCCCGCCACGGGGAAGGACGAGTTCTGGCGGCTGCCTTCCCGGGTGGGCTGCGCGGTGCCCGGCGGCAACGGCAAGGTGTTGCTGGCGTTGCGCGACGGGCTCGGGTGGCTGGACGGCACGAACGGGGCGCTGCATATGCTGGCCCCCGTGCCGTTTGATCCGCGCCAGTTTTTCTCCAACGACGGCAAGTGCGATCCGCAGGGCCGCTTCTGGTTCGGGCCGATGTACGAGCCGCTGGCTCCCGCCCCTTTCCGGGAACCACCGGCGAGCCCACTGCTGCGCTTCGACGCCACGGACCGGCGGTGCGTGCCGCAGACGCACGCCGTCAACGTTTCCAACGGCCTCGCCTGGAGCGCCGACGGCCGCACGATGTAC
>CAXTMD010000176.1:1889-9317 GCA_964245035.1 uncultured Chthoniobacterales bacterium | reverse complement strand
GTGCTCAACGTCATCGCGGCGAGCCGGATCGACACCCACCGCAACATCGTCAAGATCGGCCAGCCCGTGGACAAGGACGAATGGGGCATGACGCCGCCGACGGTCAACGCGTACTACAACCCTTCACGCAACGAGATCGTGTTCCCGGCGGGGATCTTGCAGCCGCCGTTCTTCAGCGCGCAGGCGGACGACGCGGTCAACTACGGCGGCATCGGCGCGGTGATCGGCCACGAGATGACCCACGGTTTCGACGACCAGGGCCGGCAGTACGACGCGCAGGGCAACCTCAAGAACTGGTGGACCGCCGACGACCTCGCCCGGTTCAAGGAACGCTCGGAAAAGGTCGTCGCGCAGTTCAACGCCTACGAACCGCTCCCGGGCGTGCACGTCAACGGAGCGCTCACCCAGGGCGAAAACATCGCCGATCTTGGCGGTTCGAAGATCGCGTTCTTCGCGCTGGAAAAGGCATTGGACCGCCAGGGGGCCGATGCGCGCGAGAAGAAAATTGACGGGTTCACTCCCGAGCAGCGCTACTTCCTGAGCTGGGCGCAAGTCTGGCGCATCAACATGCGTCCGGAGATGCTGCGCGTGATGGTGAACACCAATCCGCACGCCCCCGGGCAGTTCCGCTGCAACGGTCCTCTGAGCAACCTCGTGGAGTTCCAGAAGGCCTTCGGCATTCCGGACGGCGCGCCGATGGTGCGCCCGGCGGACGAGAAGGTCCTGATCTGGTAGTTCGTGCGGCGCGGGGCAGCCTCACTTCGAGAGGATCTGCCCCGTGCCGAACACGTAGAAATAACGCACGCCGTCCGTGTTGTAGCGGCCGTAGGTGCCGTCCGGATCGGGATAATAGTAGACCACCGAGTTCAGGCTGAAGTCGTACAAGTATGGGAACGGGAACGTCGGGCTCGAATAGAAAAACCCGCCGCTTTTGAAATCGTAGAAGTAGGCACCGCTGTGACCATCGGCAGCGTCAAAAACGTACTCGTAACCGAGATCAAAGTGGTAGATGAAACGGCGGTCCGACAAGTAAGCGTAGTACCCGAAATAGTTGCCGTTTGGGAACTGGAGAAGATAGACGGGGTCCTTTGCTTCCTCGCCCACAAAGAACGACGACACATAGTTGGGCTGGATGTTCGTCGGGATGTTCACGGACGCGCCGTCCGCACCATCGGACATCGTGACAAAAATCGGCGTGGTCGTGGGAACCATCGGCGTCCCCGAAATGATGCCCGTCACCGGGTCGAGCGTCAGCCCTGCATGATCATCGACGTAGCCGAACTGGAAGTTCGTCGGCATCGGATTGCCGGTGATCTGGTACGTGAGCGGAACGCCGACCTGCCCCGTGATCGCGCCGCTGGTCAGGGCGATGGTTTGGCCTACCTCCACCGTCCACAGGTAGGTGCCGGTGCCGACGTTGTTCGTGGCGGTCAAGGTCGCGGTGTAGGTCCCGACCTTGGTCGGAGTTCCCGTGATCTGACCATAAGGGCTGAGGGTCAGCCCGGGAGGCAGACCGGTCGCGCCGTAACTGGTGGCGGCTCCGGTCACACTCACGATGAAAATACAGTTTGTGCCGGTGTGTATATGCGCCGGGTCGGCTTGTGCATTGAGACCAAACAGGCCGGTGACGACCGGCGCGCTGGGCGCGGGCGTGAAGGTCACCTGTTCGGTGCTGGTGCCGGCGGCGTTCTTCGCCCCGACGACGAGGGTGGCACCTCCGGGTTGGAGCACGCCCGAGACCAACCCGGTCGCGGTGTTGACGGTGAACCCCGCGGGCAGCACGCTCCCGCCATACCCGGTGGCGAGGTAGCTGTTCACCGTGCCGCTCGCCTTGATCTGGTAGGTAAAGGGCTGGTTGAGCGGCACGGTGACCTGGGTCGGGCTGGTGATCACCGGCGGCGCAAGGATTTTGAGCAAAAGGGTCGCCGTGCCCGAGCCGGCGGCGTTCGTGGCGGTGAGGGTGACCTGGTTGTCGCCTGCCGCAGCGTCCACCGTCCCGGAGATCACGCCTGTGGCAGCGTCGAAGTCGAGGTCGCCGGGAAGCCCGGTGGCGCTGTAGCTGATGGGTGAGTTCGAGGCGGTGATCTGGTATTGGAACGCCTGGTTGACGAAGGCGGTCGCACTCAGGCCGCTCGTGATGACGGGATGGTTACCGGCCACTGACCCGTAGATGGCTTCCGCGCCGGCGATGTCGTCGGCCATGATGGTGTCGATCCCGGAGATGACCGGCTGCATGATCGCCAAGCTGCCCTGTGGGACGTGATCCAACCCGAGAACATGCCCGAACTCGTGCAGCAGCACCCGGCGTAGATCGTTGGGCTTGGAGGTGGGGTTCTCACCGCGGTAGGAGTCGAACGTGTAGGCGTTGTTTACGATGACGTCCGTCTCCTGGAACTGCGTGTTGGTGGAGTTCGTCCGGTAGACGGTGACGGCGATGGCGTCGTCGCCGAAGCTGGAGCCGTACGCGGAGCTGCTGAAGAACACCGAGTTGTTGTGGTCGCCCTGTACGTTGGGGATCGTCGTCGCGCCGACGGTGAACTGCACACCGCTGCCCAGGCACGGGTTCCAAATCGCCAACGCCGCTTTCGCCACGTCGTTCCACGTTTGGGAGCCGTCGGAAAGCGTCTGCGGCGTGCTGCCCAACTGCACGTACATGACGATCGGTTTGTTGCTTGGCCAACGCGCTCCTTCGAGTTCGTAGGCACGGCTCGCGGTGGGCAGCAGGAGCCCGCACAGCGCCAGCCAAACGCAGGCGCGAGGAGCGGCGATCAAAGCGGAAGGCACAAGGCGCATGGCAGGTTCGCGGGATGGGGAAGTGCGTGGGGAGAGCTAGTGCGCCAGGGCGGCGACCTTGGCGAGGATGTTTGCCTTGAATGTCTCGGCCGTGATCCCGGAGGTCTTGGCCTCGGCATAGCGACGCAGGCGCGGCGCGCCGGTTTCGTCGACCTGCCCGAGTTCCGCGGGATCGACGACCGGGTAGCCCTCCTCGGTGAAGATGCGTTCGGTGTTCGTCGTCGCGTCCTTGCGGACGTGGAAGCGCCCTTGGTGGATGCCGACCAGCGGACAAAACTGCTTGCCGTTGCCGACGACGAAGAGCACCGCATCCTCGCCGACCTCAAACTGCGGCACTCCCGGAATCTGCACGGTGGCATCGCCGACGGTGCCGCCGGCAAATTCTAGTGTTTGCTCGACCTTGACCTCTCCCTTGTAGGTCTCGGCGACCCGGAAAGTCACCTGCGTGGCGATGTGACGCATCTCACCCGCGCCGATCCAAAGCGAATTTTTCGTGGTCACCTGGCCGCGAAAGACGGTGTCGGCGCGAGCCACGAGTTGGTCGAAATCGCGGGGAACGACGGTGAGAGCCGGCGCGTGGAGCGCGGCAAAGAAAAAGGCGCAGAAACTGGTGGCGAGGAGATGGAGGCGTGTCATGGCACCGCAAGATATGCGACGCCGTTGTACAGGAACCTCTGGCGGGGGTCCCGAACATTCCCACCGCCTTACAATTCCTGACAATTTACACTAACCCTCGCCGATGCAGTCACAACAGCTGTGGCTGTGCCTCGGCGTCCGCTCGCGCAACCGCTTGCTTGCGGCGCGGCGGGTTGCGTCTGCGGTCCACCCCGGCACGGGTGTGCAACGGGCGTTCCCGGCTGCCGTGGCGGGCGTAGACACGCTGGGCCTCGCGCCTGGCAAAATCGGTGCGGCGGATGGCTCCGAGGCGTTCGCGTGCCTTCGCGTACACTTCGGCGTGTTCGACCACCGGCGCAGGATAGTCGCGGCCGATGCGGCAGCCGCATTTTTCTTGCAAGTCGCGGCCCATGAGGTGCGGCTCGGCGATGAACGCCGCCGGCACGTCGGCCAGTTCGGGCACGAAGCGGCGGATGAATGCCCCGTAGGGGTCCTGGTCGCGCGCCTGCTTGGCCGGCGCATAGATCCGGATCGAGTTGATGCCGGTCACGCCGCTCTGCATCTGGAACTGCGGGTAGTGGATGCCCGGCTCGTAGTCGAGGAAGCCTCGCGCGAGGTACACCGCCGTCGGCTGCCAGTGAAGCCAGAGATGATACGCGGCGAACGAGGCCAGCATCGCGCGCATGCGGAAGTTGATCCAGCCGCTGCGGTGCAAGGCGCGCATGCAGGCGTCCACCAGCGGGTAGCCCGTCCGGCCCTCGCACCACGCGGCGAACCGCCCGGGGTCGAAGCTGCCTTCGCGCAGACCGTCGTAGGCGCGGGAAAAGTTGCGGTGTTCGAGCGCGGGTTCGTCCTCCAGCTTCTGGATGAAGTGGCAGTGCCAGCGCAGCCGGGACTGGAACGACGCGAGCGAACGCCGCCACCGGCCGTCCAACGGCACGCCAGCCGCGTCGAGTTCATCCACCTCGTGCAGGCGCGTCCGGGTGGCCTGGAACGTCTCGCGCACCGACAGGCAGCCAAACGCCAGGTACGGCGAGAGGCGGCTGCACGCGTTCCAGGCGGGACCCGGGGCGGACATCGCGCGGCGGTAATCGACCCCGCGCGTCGCGAGGAAGGATTCCAGCAAACGCCGCGCGGGAGCCTCGCCGCCGGGCTGCGCGAGGTCGCGGGCGCTCGCGGGCAAGCCGAGGTCGGTGGGTGTTTGGAGCCGGCCGGCGTCGACGGCGGGGACGGTCGAGAGTTGGGTCGGCGCGGGGGTTAGCGGCTCCGACATACGCGCAGTCCACCGGGCCGCCCAACCCTCGCGGTCCGGGTGCGGACGGAAGACGCCGTGCTGCGGGATCTCCGTCCAACGGACGCCGTGCCGGCGGCACCACGCGCCGACGCGGCGGTCGCGGGCGTAGGTGAGCGCGTTGCCGGTTTCCTCGTGGCTCCAGAGGTTGGCGATGCCGTGGCGGGCGTGGAGTTCGTCGAATACGTCCGGCAGCCGGCCGACACGCGTCGTCAGCCGGCCGCCGAGCGCACGCAGGCGGGCGTCCAGGTCCGCCAGACTCTGGTTGATGAAAACGAGGTGTGACGAGTCAAAGTCGTCCGCGTGGACGATCTCCGGCTCATACACGTAGAGGGCCAGCAGCGGGCCGCCGGTGCGCGTTGCTTCCCGCAGGGGGCGGTGGTCGTGGACGCGCAGATCCCGCTTGAACCAGACAACTTGCAGGGCTGCGGACATCAAGAAACGATACGTTCCCGGGGTTGCGCAGGATGCCCGGGGCTCACCGGTGCACCAGCGCCATCATGTCTTCGGCGTAGCGTGCACCGCTCACCCGGAACCGCTCGCAGGCCGCGTCGATCTCGCGCAAGTCGTCGGCGTCCAAGTCGACGGCGAGCGCGCCCATGTTGTCTTCCAGGTAGCGCACACGCTTGGTCCCGGGGATTGGCACGATATTGTGCCCCTGCGCCAGCACCCAGGCCAACGCCAACTGCGCGGGGGTCGCACCCTTCTTTTCGGCCAGGGCTTTGACCGCGTTCGCCAGTCCGAGGTTCTGCCGCAGCGCCTCGTCGGCGAAACGCGGGTTGGTGCGCCGCCAGTCGCCTTCGGGCAGATCCTCGACGGTCTGGATCGCGCCCGTCAAAAACCCGCGGCCCAGCGGGCTGTACGGGATGAACGTGACGCCGAGTTCGCGGCAAACCTCCAGGACGCCATTGCCCTCCGGTTCGCGGGTCCACAAGGAATACTCCGACTGCAAAGCCGAGATCGGGTGCACCGCCGCCGCCCGGCGCACGGTGTCGGGCACGGCTTCCGACAATCCCAGCGTCCGCACCTTGCCGGCGGCGACGAGTTCCGCCATCGCGCCAACGGTTTCCTCGATGGGCACGCCGGGATCGACACGGTGCTGGTAGAAAAGGTCGATAACGTCGACGCCGAGACGGCGCAGGCTCGCGTCGCAGGCGCGGCGCACGTTGGCGGGCGTGCTGTCCAACCCGAGACGGTTGCCCTGGTCGTCGAGCTTGAAGCCGAACTTCGTCGCCAGCACGACCCGGTCGCGTCCCACCTCGCGCAGGAAGCGGCCCAGGAGTTCCTCGTTTTTCCACGGCCCGTAAACCTCGGCGGTGTCAAGGAAGTTGCCGCCGAGTTCGAGGTAGCGACCCAGCACGCGCAGGCTCTCGGCGTCGTCGGCGGGACCATAGGCGAAGGACATGCCCATGCAGCCGAGGCCGAGGGCGGTGACGGAAAGGCCGGTGTCGCGTCCAAGCGGCCGGGTGGAAAGCGGGGAAAAAGTCACAACACTAAAACGAACGCGTCGCCCCGGGCGGATGGCGGGCGCTCAGGGCGGCGTGGCCGTGACAAACTTCCAGCTGAAATCCTTCTCCGCGTGCCCGTCGGCGTACAGGAAGTTGACCTTGTTCACTAAATAGGGATGATAGGCCGCCTTGTCGGCGAGGACGATGACCTGCGTACGGTCGTAGTTGTTGAGGAAGTTCAGGCCCGCCGCCGCCTGTCCGTTGAGTGCTTGGTTCCAGTAGTAGCTTGTCCCCGAGCGTGCCGCCTCGCCGCCATCGGAAGGGCACGCGAACACCGCACCGCTACCGGCGGTGTAGGCGTCCAGGGTGTTGTCGATGGCCGCGCCGTCCTGGCTGCGGTCCGTGCGGCCGGCCAGGAGCGTCGGCATCGTCTGGTTGTGCTCGTTGAGGTAAAGCCCCAAGGCCGTGCCGAGTTGCCGGAGGTTGGCGACGCACTTGGCGGCACGGCTGGTCTCGGCCGTGCGCCCGATCACCGGCACGAGGATGGCCGCCAGGGCACCGACGATTGCGAGGGCCACGAGAACTTCGGCCAGGGTGAAGCCGCTGCCTGTTCGCACGCGCGCAGCCATGGACGGTCAGTTCGTGTTGCCGAACTGGAGGCTGCGCTGCATCTGCTCGATCAGCGGGGCCAGGTCGATCTTCGTGTCGGCGTTGGCGTCGGCGTAGAAGGATTTCAAGCCCTGGTCGACGATCTTGGCCCGGGTGTCGTCGTCCACGCCGGGCGGAGGTTCGTCGCCCGCGTGCTTCTTCATCTCCTCCATCGCGCGCGTGACGAACTGCTTGCGCTTGGCGGGTTCCATCTTGTTAAAGACTTCCATCAACTGCCGGAAATCCGCCGGCAGCGTGGCATCGAGGAACGCGCCTTGTTCCTCGCGGCTCAGCGCGCCGAAGAACCGCCGCGTGGAACCGTTCTTCTGAAGCTCGCCGCGCCCTTCGGGCGTCAGGTCGTTGAGCTGGTTCTCGGCGCGGTGAATGATCCGTTCGCGGTCGCGGCCGGTCTTGGCGGCAATGTCCGAGCGGTCGAGGAACGTCGACACAGATTGCACCGTCGGCCGGGTCGCGTGCAGCCACCAAATGCCCAGGCCGGCGACGAGCCAGACGGCGGCGAGGGCAAGCGCGGGTTTAAGCCAGGAGGTCACGGGAGCAGAAGCCTCGCGCAAAGTCCGCCAAGCCGCAAAGGGGGAAGAGGAAATGGATCAGTAACCCCTCCCCCTTCCGTCT
>CAXTMD010000176.1:0-1879 GCA_964245035.1 uncultured Chthoniobacterales bacterium | reverse complement strand
CCCCCCCCCCCCCCCCCGCGCCCCGCGAGCCGGTCCGGGGCCGGGCCGCCGGCGCGCCCCGCCCCCGCGAGGCCCTCTCTGGTCACCCACGCATCGCTGCCACGAAGCCCGTCGTGTAGCTGCCGCGCTGAAAGTCGGCGTTGCGCATGATCTCCTGCTGGAATGGGATCGTCGTCTGGATGCCGGTGATCATGTACTCCCCCAACGCCCGGCTCATGCGGGCCACCGCCGAGGCCCGGGTTGACCCCGCCGTGATGAGCTTGCCGATCAGCGAATCATAGTGCGGCGGGATGACGTAGCCGGCGTAAGCGTGGCTGTCCACGCGGATGCCGCGTCCGCCGGGAGCGTAGTACAGGTCGATTTTTCCCGGGCAGGGTTGGAAGTTGGCGGCCGGGTTTTCGGCGTTGATGCGGCACTCGATGGCGTGCTGACGGATCGTGGCCTTGGCAATGTGGTCAGAGATCGGGTCGCCGGCCGCGAGGCGGATTTGCTCTTTCACCAGGTCGCAGCCGTAGACTTCTTCCGTCACGCAATGCTCGACTTGGATGCGGGTGTTCATCTCCATGAAGTAAAAGCCACCCTTCTCGTCGACGAGAAACTCCATCGTGCCGACGTTCTGGTAACCGACCGCCTCGGCGAGCTTGACCGAAGCCTTGCCCATCTGCTGGCGCAGCTTGTCGTCCAGAAACGGCGACGGCGCTTCCTCCACGATCTTCTGGTTGCGCCGCTGGATGGAGCAGTCACGTTCGCCCAAGTGGATGACCCGGCCGTGCGAATCCGCCACGACCTGGAACTCGATGTGGCGCGGGTTGACGATCAGCTTTTCGAAGTAAACGTCGGCCTTGCCAAACGCCTTCTCGGCCTCCTGGCGCGCGGCGTGGAAGCCCTGCACGAGGCTGTTGTCGTTGTGCGCGGCGCGCATCCCCCTGCCGCCGCCGCCGGCGCTGGCCTTGATCATGATAGGGTAGCCGATTTTCTTGGCGACCCGCAGGGCCTCGGCCTCGGTTTCCACGACGCCGTCGCTGCCGGGGGTGATCGGCACGCCGGCCTTGCGGGCGGCATCGCGGGCGGCGTTTTTGTCGCCCATCGTGCGGATCGCGCCAGCCGGCGGCCCGATGAAACGGATGTTGCAGCTCGCGCAGACCTCCGCGAAGTGGGCGTTCTCGGCGAGGAAGCCGTAGCCCGGATGGATGGCATCCACGTCGCCGATCTCGGCGGCGCTGATGAGGCGGTCGATCTTCAGGTAGCTGTCGCTGCTGGGGGCCGAGCCGATGCAGATGGCCTGGTCGGCGAGTTGGACGTGGAGGCTTTCTTCGTCGGCCTGCGAGTAGACGGCGACGGTTTTGATGCCCAGTTCGCGGCAGGCGCGCACGACGCGCAGGGCGATCTCGCCACGGTTGGCGATGAGAATTTTGTCAAACATAGAAGGGAGGATGGAAGGCCAGAACTTGGCCGCAGACTAGCCAGATTGGCACAGATCGCAGAAGGAGGGGAAACACATCCTTTCCCTCCCCTTCCCCTCATCTGCGCAAGTCTGCGTGGTCTGCGGCCAAGTTCCTGCTTCGCCCGTCAGGGATTATTGCAGCCGGAAGAGCGGCTGGCCAAACTGCACCGCATTGCCGTTCTCGACGAGGATTTCCGCCACGACGCCGGTCTGGTCGGCCTTGATTTCGTTCATGACCTTCATCGCTTCGACGATGCACACGACGGTGTCGGGAGTGACGCTCTGGCCGACCTTCACGTAGGCCGGAGAGTCCGGGGACATGGCGGCGTAGTACGTGCCGACCATGGGGGAAACGATCTCCGGCCCCTTCGGCGCGGCGGCTGGCGCGGTTTCCGGCGCAGGGATGACAGCCGCAGGGTGCGGCGTGGTGGGCGC
>CAXTMD010000175.1:0-9329 GCA_964245035.1 uncultured Chthoniobacterales bacterium | reverse complement strand
ACGCAGAAGGACTGGGAAATGTCGCAGGCCGGCGCGGTGTTCTTCCTGGCGGGGGTCGGTGCGGGGTTCGTCGGAGGGTTGGGGGTTAACGGCACGGCCGAGGCGTTTGTGGAGGGTTTTTCCTCGATGGCCTTCGGCGCGCTGCTGATCGGCTTCGCGAGGGCGATCTACATCGTGCTGAGCGCTGGGCACGTCGTGGACACCATCGTCGCGGCGATGTTCGCCCCGCTGGCGCACCTGCCGGTCGGCCTCTCGGCAGTCGGGATGTTGATTGTGCAAACGGTCCTGCACTTCCCCGTGCCAAGCGTCAGCGGGCAGGCCGTGCTGACCATGCCGATCCTCGTGCCGTTGGCCGACCTGCTCAAGCTGTCGCGCCAGGTCGTGGTGCTCGCCTACCAGTACGGCGCGGGGCTCTGTGAACTCATCACCCCGACCAACGGCGCGCTGATGGCGATCCTGAGCGCGTCGCAGGTGCGCTTCTCGGATTGGCTGCGGTTCACGGGACCGCTCTACCTCGCACTGGTCGTGCTGGGCCTCGTCGCCGTTCTGCTTGGCATCGCCACGGATCTACGCTGAACCGGAACAGAACGTGCTCCAAGGCTAGCGGCGCGCCCGACGCCGATTCCGAGCAAACCTCTTCCTGCTTATGCCACGTTTTCTCCTTTTGTGCCTGCCGATGGTCCTCGGCCTGTCCGCCGCGGCGGTCGCGCAGATCCCCACCTCTCCGTCCACGGTCGACGGACGATACATCAACAGTGGCATGACCGACCAGCCGTTCACGATTGAGGTCACCGACGCCCGCCGCACGGTTTCCAACAGCCTCCAGGTGCGTATGGTGCTGACCAACCGCGGCAACGCGCCGATGGCGGTCACCAACGATTTCGCCGCGCCGACCGACGCCAGGGAAGCCGGGAAGATTTCGGCCGCCTACATCGTGGACCCGAACGGACGCACGCGGCTGCCGGTCCTGCAGGACGCCGCGGGAAGTACGCTTTGCTCCCGGATCGATCCCGCCCTCCAGCCCGGCGAGCGGCGGCAACTCAACGCCCAGTTCGGTGCGCCGCCGGACACCACCAGTTCCTTTGACCTGTACTTTCCCAAAGCGCAGCCGATCCTGAACGTGCCCATCGGCCTCCCGGCGTCGGGCGAGCAGAACCCGCCGGGAGCCGCCATCGGCAACCCCGGCGGCGTGCCGACCCCGGCCAATCCCATCCAACCCGGGCCATCCTCGGCCATCGACCAGCCCAACAACAACATCCGCCCGGACGTTTACACCAATCAGACCAACCTCATCGCGCCGGGCAGTCCGGGCAAGGCCATCGGCAGCGTGGACAGCGGCAACTCCGTAGTGCCGTTCACCGTGGAGGTGCTCTCGCTCAAGGTCGTGGGCAACCAGACGATTCTGAGTTTGGCGTTCACCAACGGCGGCAGCGGCGAACTGGACGCCACGCGGCAGTTCATCGGCAGCGTGTCAGACATCGGCGATCCGCTCCAGATCAGCGGTGTTTACCTCGAAGACCCAGCCAGCAAGCAACGGTTCGAGGTGACCCGCCCCAGCCAGACGCAGGCGCTTTGCTCGCGGATCGACCCGGCGTTTGGCGCGGGAGAACGCCGCACGCTCGAAGCGCGCTTTGCGGCCATCCCCGTTGGCGTGAAGAGCGTGTACGTCTACTTCCCGCACGCCGCACCGATCACCGACGTGGCTGTGACGCGCTGATGGCAGCAGAACTTGTCCGCAGATTACACAGCTTTACGCAGATTGGAATAAGGGAGATTCTTGCCTCTTTCCTCCTCCGAAATCTGCGCAAACCTGTGTAATTTGCGGACAAGTTCTGGCTCAACGCCCCTGGAACAAACCTTCAAACGCTCGAAACGCCTCCGTGGCCGAGCCCGGGCGGTCCTCCGGCTGACGGCTGAGTAGGCGCATCACCCAACGGCAGATCTCCGGGGGCACGTCGTCGCGCAACTCCTCCAGTGGCACGGCCCCGCCGGCGAGATGACCGGCCACGATGGCGGCAGCATCCTCTCCCGGGAACGGGTCCCGCGCAGCCAGCGCGTAGTAAAAGATGCAACCCATCGAATAAAGCTCGCTGCGCACGCTGACCGATTTTTGTTCGAACTGCTCCGGGGCCATGAACTCGACCGTGCCAAGGATCGTCCCCGCCTTGTCCGAGGCGGCGGGCAGTACGTCGCCGAGAAAGCTCGCCGTGAACCCCGCGATGCCGAAGTCCATCAGCTTGACCTGCAAATTGCCCGATGGACCGTGCTTGAGCATGAGGTTGCCCGGCTTGAGATCGCGGTGCAGCAGACCGGCCTGGTGCGCGGCGGCCAGCCCGTCCAATGACTGCTGGACCAGCAACCGGAAGTCCCACAGCGGAAACGCTCCCCGCGCGACGACTTCCTCCAGGGTCTCGCCTGCGACCAGTTCCATCACCAGAAACGCGCCGTCCGCGTCCGCCCCGAAGTCGTGGACCACGACGACGTTGGGATGCTGCACGGCGGCGAGGTGCATGGCCTCCTGCCACGCCTCCTCGTACGACCGATGGTCATCGTCACCCGAGAAGCGCTTGAGCGCGACGTGCCGCCGCAGGATGGTATCCCAGGCACGGTACACCTCGCCGCGTCCCCCCTCGCCGAGCAGGGCTTCGACTTGGTAGCGCGGGGCTTGGGTGGGGGACGGCGTTGCCATGCGTTCATCGCCGCATTTTAAGTAAGTGGCGGACACAGGCTTCGATCAGCCGGACGTGTGCCTGAACCCGCACGCCGAGGCCGAATTCACTCGGCGTCTCGAAGGTGAGGAAATGGTCCGTGTGCCGGGGGTACACGGTCAACGCCTCCGGGTGCATCGTCACGTCTTCCGGCAGGATGCGGCGGGTGAGCAGGCCGTCCTTGAAGGGGAAATCCTCGATGATGCGCCGCGGATCGGCCGGGAGCGCCTTCGACGTGCACGCACGCAGGAGCGTTGCGCCGAGGTCTGCCTTGCCCCCGTTGATCTCGTAGAGGTAAACGCCGCGGCCGTCGTAATCCTCGTGCAGCGCCAGGCCCAACGCGAAGCGTTCGTCGCCGAGGAGGCGCTTCAGTTCACGGATCGGCGAGACCCGTCGGTGAAAGGACCGGTTGAGGTCACGCCCGAGCACATCGGAACGCCGGTTCTCGACCAACCCCCAAGGGTTCAGGCAAGGCAGGATGAACAAGGGTAGGGTACACTCGGCACGCACGAGAGCGGCGAGGTGCGCCTCGGCCCAGCACGCTAGCGCCTCTGGCCCGGCCGGCTCGTCGCCGTGGATGCCGGACGACACGTAAAATCCGCCCGCCAGGCTGCCGCGTGTGCGCAGGCAGTACACCGGGAAGCCGCCAGATTTCGCAAACGCCTGCAACCGCAACCCCGCTGCGCGCGCGATCCGACGCCACCGCGCGACGAGGTGCCCATAATCGTGAACCTTGTGGCCGGTCTCCTGGAAGCCGGCCTTGCTCATGCGGCGACCGGCGCGGGAACGGCCAGGGCGCTCAGGAGCTTGGTGTGAATGCCGTCGAAGCCGCCGTTGCTGAAGACGACGACCATATCGCCGGGGCTGGCGAGTTCCACGGCGCGTTCGACGATGGCCGCCGTGCCATCCTCGTAAAACGCCGGCTTGCCGGTGGCCCGGATATCCTCGACGACCTGCTCGGGCTTGAGGCGTTCGGCCTCGGGGATCTGTTCGAGCTTGGCGACGCGCGCCATCACGACGCCGTCCGCGTGCTCGAACGCCGCCGCGAGCTGGTCTTGGAACACGGCGCGGCGCGTGGAGTTGGAGCGTGGCTCGAACAGCGCCCAGATCTTGCCCCCGTCGCCGTGGAGCTGGCGCAGGCCGCGCAGGGTTTCGTGGATGGCGGTCGGATGGTGGCCGAAGTCGTCCACGACCTTGACGCCGTTCGCTTCCCCCCGGACTTCCTGCCGCCGACGCACGCCGGTGAACGTCGCCAGCCCGTGCCGGACCGCGTCGGGCGTCAGGCCGTAGAACCGCGCCGCCGCCACGGCCATGGCGCAGTTGCGCACGTTGAACTCGCCCATCATGGCCGTCTCGTACTCCTCGCCGGCCAGCCGGAAACGCGTCTTGCCGGCCTCGTAGCGGATGTTCTCGATGCGGCCATCGACGGCCGCGCTGCCGAGGCCGACGGCTAGCGTCTTGGAGGGCGCACCCGCGACCACGTCGGCGCAGTTGGCGTCGTCGGCGTTGTAGAGAATCAGGCCGTTAGCCGGCACGATGTTGACCACGCGCCGGAAGCTCAGCTTGATCTCGTCCACGTTCTTGTAGATGTCGGCGTGGTCGAACTCGACGTTGTTGATGATCAGCAACTCCGGCAGGTAGTGGACGAACTTACTGCGCTTGTCGAAAAACGCCGTGTCGTATTCGTCGCCCTCGATCACGTAGTAGGGTGAGGCGTTGAACTGCGCGCCCTGGCCGAGGTTGTTGGGCAGGCCGCCGATCATGTAGCCGGGCGCGAGGCCGGCGGACTGCAAGATCCACGTCACCAGCGAGGTCGTCGTCGTTTTGCCGTGGGTGCCGGAGACGACGATGTTGTGACGTCCGCGCAGGAAGAAAAACTTCAGCACCTCGGGCAGCGAGAGATAAGGCAGCTTGCGGTTGAGCACTTCCTCGACTTCCGGGTTGCCGCGGCGGATGGCGTTGCCGACGACGATGAGGTCCGCGTCGGCCGGGAGGTTTTCGGGGCGGTAGCCGCGGCACAGCGCGATGCCTTTTTCCTCCAGGAACGTGGACATCGGCGGGTAGATGTCCTCGTCGGACCCGGTGACGACGTAGCCCTGGTCGCGCAGGGCGGCGGCGACCGCGCCCATCGCCGTGCCGCAGATGCCGAGGAAGTGGAGGTGCTTGAGGTTCGTGAACATGGAGGAAGGCCCCAAGCTTCTAGCGGACAGCCCCGGGAAAGTCAAAGGGCGCGGCGGATTGACGGCACCCCCCAACACAAAATGCGGGTGCCCTCTTCCAGAGACTAACAGTTACTTTCCGCACCACGCGCCCCCCTCACACCCGGCGCCGCCCTCGCCGCAACAGGCGGCTGGTTGACCGGCGGGCAGAGTGGCGCGTGTGGCGCCGACTGCTCCGAGGATCACCAGCGCGAGCGCGATGATTGCTTTTTTCATTCTTGTTCACCTCCTTCCTGTGTTCCGAGGACACGCCGTCGGCGTGGTCCGGGAAACTTTGCCGTCGGGGCAACTCCCCGGCGGCCCGACCAGCGTGGTCAGGAAAGAGGTGGCGCGTTGCCCGGCTGGCAACGCCGCAGAAGGGTCAGCAAGGATTCGGCGGGCGGAAGATACTCGCGTCCAGCGGGGACGCCGGGCAGGTAAGCAGAGGAAACGTAGTCGGCCGCGAACGCGGCCAGTTCGGCGGAACTCGCGGTCCACGCGGGGAGCGGCAGACCGGCACGACCGGGCGGGAGAGGCGGCGTGGCCCGCGGACAGAAGTTTGCTCCGAGCAGCGCGCCGATGATCCGCACAGGGAACTGGCGCTTTGCGGGCGTCTCCGCGGGCGGAGTCCGTTCTTCGCCCTGGCAGCAGCCGGCGCAACAACCGGCGTCTGCCGACGCCGCGCAGGCGGAGGCGGCCGGTTGCGAGCGGTCAGCAGACGGAAGCAGGCAGAAGCAGTCGACCGCTGACCCCAGGGCCGGGAGCAAAAGCGCCGCCAAGACGAGCGCCATCCAGCGACGGGTCTGGGCTGGAGCGTTCGCGACGGTCATCGGTTGCTACCAGTACCCCGACCGGGGGAGGGTTCAAGCGTCATCCCGCCTTCGGAGCGGAAGTTCCTTCAGATGCGCACACGTCGGCGAGGATCGAGCCGGTCGACGGGAAACGGAACGTGTACCCGGCATCAAGCGCGCGGGCGGGCACGGCGCGGGTGCTGTCCAGCACGATGTGCGACGCCTCGCCCAGCAACCCGCGCAATGCGAACGCCGGCACCGGCAGCACGGCGGGTTTGTGCACCGTGCGGGCGAGGGCGGCGGTGAAGTCGACGTTGCGGATCGGCTCGGGGCAAACGGCGTTGAACGCACCCGCGAAGCCGTCGCGTTCGAGCAGGAAGACGATCAATCCGACCACGTCTTCGACGTGCACGGGGCTCGTCCATTGTTTGCCATCGCCGAGCCGGCCGCCGACGCCGGTGCCGAAAATCTTGCGTTGCGCGGGGAACGCGCCGCCGTCCTTGCCCAGCACGACGCCGAAACGCACCCGCGCCACGCGGGTCCCGGCACCCTCGGCCGCCTGCGCGGCCGCTTCCCAGTCGCGGGCGACCTCGGCCAGGAAACCGGTGCCGGCTCCCTTGCTCTCGTCAAGGATCTCCTCGCCGGCATCGCCGTAAAATCCGACCGCTGACGCGCTCACCAGCACACGCGGCCCCTTGCCGGGCGGCAGCGCCTTGATCCCGGACACCAGCCTGCCCGTGGTGCCGACGCGGCTCTCGATCACGCGCTGCTTTTTTGCTTTCGTCCACCAGCCGAGGATCGTTTCGCCCGCGAGGTTGACCACCGCGTCCAGGCCGCGGAGGTCCGGGATGCCGTCTTGAGGAAACGGGCGCGTCGCCGCGCTTGCGGGCGGCTTGCCACCCCCTGGCCGGGCGAGGATGACCGCCTTGTGCCCGCGCACGCGCAAACGTCGGATCAGATACTTGCCGATGAATCCGCTGGCTCCGGTGATGGCGACTTTCATGGGTGCAGGTCGCGCAGCTTAGCACGGGCCCGCGAGAAAATCGTTGCGGTGGCCGCCGTTTGTTTCTTTGATACCGCGTTCCGACATGCCCGCCTCTCTCGCTGACGACACGCTGCGGCCTTTGACAACCGCCGCGCCGCCGCGCCGCCGCTTCTGGACCTGGTTGCCGCTGGGCCTCGCGGCGCTTCTCTATCTGGTGGCCAGCGCGGGACCCGCGCTCTTTGACCAGAACGAAGCCCAGTACGCCGGGGCCGTGCGCGAGATGCTCAACCGGCCGGCGGATTACCTGCCCTCCGTGCGCGGCCAAACGGAGCGCGGCCACTGGTACGTGCCCACCAACGACGGCGTGCCACGGCTACAAAAGCCGCCGCTCGTCTACTGGGCGCTGCTGGCGTCCATGTCGGTCTTCGGCGTCAACGAGTTTGCCGCCCGCCTGCCCAACGCCTTGGTCTCGCTGGCGTGGTTCGCCGGAATCTTTCTGCTCGGCCGGCGTCTGGGCGGGGATCGGCTGGGGCGACGATCCTGGCAACGATGGCCGGCACGTTCATCTTCTGCCACCTCATCGCCCCAGAGCCCTATCTGGCCGCGGCGCTGACTTGGACGTTCTGGTGTTTTTTGAACGCCTGCGACGATCCGGCCGGCGCCGGGGGGCGCTGGATGCTCGCCGCCTGGGCCGGCATGGCGCTGGGCGTGATGAGCAAGGGGCTGCACGGCGCTCTGTACCCCCTCGCGGTCGCGACGGTCCTGGCGTGGCGTCTGCCCTCGACCCGACCGGCCTGGCGGTTGCTCCTGCGTCCGGCCGGCCCCCTCCTGTTTGTCGCGCTGGTCGTCCCCTGGTATGTGGCGATCGCGGCGCGCTACCCGGGATTCTTGCACGACCAGTTCATCAACGAGCAATTGGGGCACGTCTTCAACCGGCGCTACCCGCCCGACAGCAGCCAGGTGCCTTTGTACGTGTTCTGGCCGGAACACCTCATCTTCTTTCTTCCCTGGACGTTTTTCGTGCCGGCGGCTTTGGCCATGCGGCGACCGGTGGCGCTACCGAACTCCAGAGTCGTCGCGCGCGCGCTGTTGGTGGCGTGGTTCGCGGTGACAGCAGCGTCGGTCACTTTCTCGTCGATGCAGGATTACTACCTGATGACCGCATGGGGACCGGTGGCGCTGTGGCTGGCGCGGCCCTGGTCGGTGGGAAACGGCGGCAGGCTGCCGCTTTGGACCCGCCTGGCACCGGGCGTGGGCCTCGCACTGGCGGGGGCGGCGGCCTTCGCCACCGCGCTCTGGCTGCGGGCACAGGCCAGCGCTTCGGCGGCGACCGCGCCGTCTGCCTTGCGTGACACGCTCGCCAGCACGGTCAGCGGGATCTCGCTCGCGGAGTGGCACCGCCTGCTGCCCCTGGTTTGGGTGACCGGTACGGCGATGGGGCTGGGCGGCGTCGCGACGGTGTGGCTGGCGGTGCGCGGCCGGTGGCTGACCGTGCTGCCGGTGACGGCAACAGCGACGGTGGTGGTGCTCGCCTGCGCCGCACGGGGGCTGGTCGTGTTGGAGGACCATTTCTCCCTCAAACAACTGGCGCTGATCGCCAACCGGGACACCCGGCCCGACGCCGTGGTGGCCTGTGTCGGTCCCCTCAACGACGATCCGAGCATCCTTTTCTACACCAACCGGGCGGTGTGCTGGGTTGCCACCACGCCCATGATGGAGTTCGCCACGCGCCAGCTCGGCATCGGCCGTGCACTGTACCTTTCGGACGACGAGTTCTTGCGCTTGTGGGCTGACCAACAACACGCCGTTTATTTCATCGTGGAAGAGGACTCGCTCGACGAGTGGCGCAAACGTCTGCCGCCGCCGGTAGCTCACGAATGGCGCAGCGGTACGCGGGTCATGCTGGGAAACGGCGGCGCGATGTCTCTGGCACCGTAGCGGCGGCTACTCGCGTCCCTGGTCAAACTTGCGGTGCAGCCAGGTGTAGGAGAACCGGTTGCCGGGGCAATCGGTCGGCACGGGGTTGATCTCCTTGTGCGCCATGACGATGGACAACCGGCGGTCCACCCGGCCGACGCGCTTGCGCAGGTAGGTGATGAGTTCGTCCAGCGCGGCGTACTGGTTGCGCGTGGGCACGTCGCGGTTGAAGTCGCCCACCAGGCAGATGCCCAGCGCGATGTTGTTGAGGTAGTCGCTGTGCACGTGGCCGCCGTTGATCTGGCGCTTCCAGCGGTCGCCGATCTCGATCTGACCGTCGCCGGTGCTGGTGCCGTTGCCGATCACGAAGTGGTACGCCAGCCCGTTGGGCATGTGGCGGACGTTGCGGTGGTAGTAGTCGAAGGCGGCGGCGTTGCCCTGACGCGTCTCGCTGTTGTGGACGACGATGTATTTCCAGCGGCCCGCGCGGACGTGCGCGCGGTCGATGGCGTCCAGGACCGAAGGCGTCAGAAACCGGTAGTCCGTGCCGCCGCCAAACAGCCCGAAGAAAAACCGCTTCTTGCGGGTCGGCGCGGGGTAGTCGGTGTTCTCGTCGCTGTTGTTGCCACCGGATTTCTGGATGACGACCGGCGCTTGCGGCTCGGGCGTGGATGCCACCGGCGGCGGCGGGGTACGCAGGGCCGGCGTGCCCGCCGGGGAGGGCCGGGCG
>CAXTMD010000174.1:6895-9346 GCA_964245035.1 uncultured Chthoniobacterales bacterium | reverse complement strand
TTACCAGCGCGGTGCATGGACCGTTGGACTTGGTGGTGGTGCTGGGAGCTTTTGGGCTGCTGGTGCTCTGGCGCTGTCCGCCCTGGATCGTGGTGGGGATGGCGGCAGCCGCGGGGATGGTGCTGCGGTGATGATCGGACCGTCCGACTCCTCAAGACCCCGACCTACTCAAAGCACAACGATGCCCCGGCAGAGGTGTGCATATAGCAGGCTGTTTCATCATTTCACCTCTAGGCAGGGGAGCATTCGAATGCCCCTTCACCACATGCGCTTCTCTACAAATGATTTACACATGACATTTAGACAGAGATTG
This sequence comes from uncultured Chthoniobacterales bacterium, assembly GCA_964245035.1. Lineage (GTDB taxonomy): Bacteria > Verrucomicrobiota > Verrucomicrobiia > Chthoniobacterales > SZAS-18 > CAHJWO01. The sequence continues at coordinate 9,033 of CAXTMD010000174.1, read as the reverse complement.
AGGTTATCGGTGCTCGCTCTCAATCTCGTCCTAAAAACTTTCCAGATGGATTATCTCTAGACGTAGGTAAATCAACTCACGTCATTGGCAGCTGATCGATCAACTCCATTCCAAAGCCTTCGAGTGCCACAACCCGACGAGGTTGGTTGGTCAGAAGCCGCAATTTTCTGACGCCTAGATCGTGTAGAATTTGGGCTCCCAAGCCATAGTCGCGCAAATCAGCGGTCGAGTTAACCGGCGGTTTGTTGAAGGAAACACCTCTTGGCATGTCCGCATCGTGCTCCGGCGCGCTGGCGGCGAGATCTTTCAGCAAGTGCTCGGCGTCTGCTTGCACCAAGTAGACCAGCACCCCAGCCTCCGCTCGGGCGAGCTTTGCTAGAGCGTCTTGCAGCCGTGTACCATGGCCGGCGGCAGTCGTCGCAAAAACATCGCTCATCAGGTTGCCTTGCTGCACCCTTACCAGAACCGGCGTCTCACGGCCGATGGAGCCTTTCACCAAGGCAAGGTGTCGCCGTCCATCCAACTTGTTGCGGTAAACATGCACCGTGAACCTTCCATGAGCAGTTGGCAGTTCACCGGTTTCAGTCCGCTCGACGAGTTTCTCTTCCTTGCAGCGGTAGGCGATGAGGTCTTGGATCGTGCAGATCTTGAGTCCGAACTGTCTCTTGAAGGCCACCAACTCAGGCAGCCGCGACATGGTGCCGTCATCGTTGGCTACCTCCGCGAGCACACCACAGGGACGCAGGCCCGCCAAGCCGACCAAATCAATCGCTGCCTCCGTGTGTCCAGCGCGCCGCAACACACCGCCTTCGCAGTACCGTAGCGGGAAGACGTGCCCGGGCCGCGCAAAGCTCTCCGGCTGCGTTTGCGGGGAAGCCAGCAGCCGGATGGTGTATGCGCGGTCAGCGGCAGAAATCCCGGTGGAGACCCCCTGCGCGGCGTCAACGGAGATCGCGTAAGCGGTGCGCAGCCGTTCCGTATTGGCCTGTGGGGGCATCATCAACGGCAGCTTCAAGCGGTCTAGTTCGCTGCCCAGCATGGGTACGCAGACCACGCCGGACGTGTACCGGATGGTGAAGGCGAGCAGTTCAGGCGTGGCCTTCTCGGCGGCAAAGATCAAATCGCCTTCGTTCTCTCGATCTTCGTCGTCGGTAACGATGACCACTTTGCCGGCTTTGATGTCGGCCACGACATCCTGAATGCGGTCGAACTCCACGGCGCTTGCCGTGGGAGCTGGGACGGAAGGAAGAAAGTGGGCGTCTTTGGAGGGGTCAAAAGCGTTCATGGCTCAGGTGCCGCCGGGCGACAGCCCGCAACCTACGGCTTCTCTGCCAACACGCCAGTCAACTGCCTTGGGGAGCCGGAGCTTGTCTGAGCAGATAGACCCAGATCAGGACATGAACAGCCCGCCGTCGACGTTGATCGTCTGACCGGTGATGTAGGCGGCGTCCTCCGAGGCGAGGAAAGTCACCAAACCGGCGACGTCGTTCGCCTTGCCGACGCGTTTCATCGGGATGTTTCCCACCCACTCCCGCATCAACTCACCCGGCTTGTAGTCGCCTAGCAGCTTGCCCCAGTGCTCGTCGTTGTAGGCCCACATGTCCGTATCGATGATGCCGGGGCAAAACGCATTGACTGTGATGCCGTGCGGTGCCAATTCGTTGGCCAAACTTTGGGTGATTCCCACCACACCGAATTTGCTCGCCGCGTAGTGCGGGGTGTAGATGAACCCCCGGCGGGCCTGGCCCGACGCGGTGTTGATAATTCGCCCGCTCTTGCGTGGCACCATGTGCTTGGCGGCAGCCTGGCAGCAGAGGAAAACCCCTTTGGTGTTCACGTCCATGATCTTGTCCCAGTCCGCCTCGGAGAGTTCCTCCAGCTTGGCGATGGTGATAACCCCAGCGTTCTGGATGGAGACATCCACTTGGCCGAAGGTCTCTACCGCGCGTCGGAAGAGGTGTTCGACCTGTTCCTTGCTGGTCACATCGCAGCGTTCCGCGAACACCTTGGTCCCTTCCTTTTCCAGTTCGGCCGCCGCCTCGAAGACGGCGTCCTCGTTGGCGGCGAGCACCAGGTTAGCTCCTTCGGCGGAGAAGCGCTGGGCGAGGCCTTTGCCGATGCCGCGGCTGGCACCGGTG
>CAXTMD010000174.1:0-6885 GCA_964245035.1 uncultured Chthoniobacterales bacterium | reverse complement strand
TGAGGACGGTCTGACCGACAAAACGTTTGGTGTTCATAAGCAGGTTTTCGGGCAAAGGTTTTTGGACAAGATGTCACCAGCAGACAAACCCGCCGTCGACCAAGAGGTCTACGCCGGTGCAAAAGGCGGCTGCCTCGCTGCACAGAAAAATTGCCGGTCCCACCATCTCGTCGACGGTGGCGATCCTTCCTAGTGGGGTATCGCCCGCGAACACCTTGAGCTGCTCCGCCACTTCCGGGCGCTTGTTCATGGGAGTGAGCGTGTAGCCGGGACTGATCGTGTTGACGCGGACCCCGCGGTCGGCCCATTCCATGGCGAGGCTCTTACTCAGATGGATGACCCCGGCTTTCGAGGCGTTGTAATGTGCCTGGGTCAGTCCGCGGTTGACGATGACGCCCGACATCGAGGCGATGTTGACGATGGCCCCCGCCTTGCGCGGCAGCATCGCCCGCGCCTCCGCCTGACAGGACAGGAAGATGCCGGTGAGGTTCACGTCGATCATCTTCTGCCACTGCGGCAGCGGCATTTCTTCGGCTGGCATGGCGCTGGCAATGCCGGCGCAGTTGACCGCGATGGCGAGCGGTCCGAGTTCCTTGTCTACGGAGGCGACAGCGCGCTCCAAATCTTCGGCGCTCGTCACGTCCCCGGTGCAGGCCAGCGCGCGGCGGCCCAGCTTCCCGATGTTCTGGACGGTCTCCGCTAATCCGACACTCGCAGCCAAGTCGAACGCCGCGACATCTGCGCCGGCTTCCGCCAGTCCGAGAGCGAGGCGCTGTCCGATGCCACTGCCCGCCCCGGTGACGAAGGCGGTTTTCCCCGAGAGATCAAATAGGTTCATAAGAATGAGAAAGAGGGTTCAGGCCGTCGCCAGTTTCATCACCGCGACGTTGGTGGCCTGTGCGGCGCTGAGGATGCCTTGGCTGCGTCCCCGGGCGAGCACGAGGATGCGGTGCGACAATCCCAAAACCTCTTCCAGGTCGGAACTGACCACCACCACCGCCATCCCTGCGCGGGCGAGGCCGGCGACCGTCTCGTAGATGGAGGCACGTGCACCCACGTCAATTCCACGCGTGGGTTCGTCGAGGATGAAAACTTTGGGCGAGCGCGCTACCCAACGGGCGAGCACCACCTTCTGTTGGTTGCCGCCGGACAGAAACCGCGCCAACTGCCCAGCACGCCCTTTCACGCCAAGACGCTGGATGGCATCGGCGGCGAAGCCGTTAACTTTGCGCGGCCACAGCCAACCACCCGGCGCAAGCGTGGGATAGTTGCCGAGCGCGAGGTTGCTCGCCACGGTGTGATCTAAGACGACCCCCTGCCCTTTCCGGTCTTCCGGCACCAGCGTCAGGCCGGCTTCGATGGCGTCGCTTGGATTACGCAGCCGCAGCACCTTGCCCGCGACGGCGACCGTGCCAGCCGCGATGCGGTCGGCTCCGGCGATGGCGCGCACCAGTTCCGTGCGCCCCGCACCGACGATGCCGGCGATGCCAAAAATCTCACCCGCGCGCACGCCGAACGACACATCCTTGAACGCACCGTTTTCGCCGGTGAGACCTTCCACGCGCAGGATCTCGGGACCATCGGTAGGCAGTTCGACGGTCGGGAAAAGCCGGTCCACGCTACGCCCAACCATGTTTTCCAACAGGGTGCTGACCGGCACCTGGGCGGAACGATGTTCGCCAACCAGACGGCCATCGCGCAGGACGATCACACGATCGGCGATCCGGGCGATTTCCTCTAAGCGGTGAGAAATGTAGATGAAGGACACGCCCTCGCGCTTCAGAGCATTCACCTGGGCGAAAAGACGGTCGGTTTCCTCACCTCCCAGGGCCGCCGTCGGCTCATCGAGGATCAGAACCTTGGCGTGGAGAGTGAGCGCCTTGGCGATCTCCACCTGCTGCTGTGCCGCCACCCGCAGGGTACGCACCAAGCGCGTCGGCGCGATGTCTAGGCCAAGACGCTGGAGTTGCTCGGCCGCGCGATGGTTCATCAGGTCGCGGTCCACCCGGCCGCCGCGGGTCGGCAGGCGGCCAACAAAGACGTTCTCCGCGACAGACAGGTCCGGCAACAGACGCATCTCCTGGTGGATAAGGCCGACGCCGGTAGCCAGGGCCTCACCCGGGGAGACCGGCGCGTAGGGTTGGCCTTCCCAGGACATGCTGCCCTCGGAAGGCCGCACCAGTCCGGCCAGGATCGAGGAGAGCGTGGACTTGCCGGCCCCGTTCTCTCCGAGCAGCGCGACGACCTCACCCGGGTACAAGTCCAAGTCGACCCCGGAAAGTACCACGTTGCCCTCGTAGCTCTTGCCGAGGCCGCGCGCGGAGAGCCGCGGCACGGCAGAAGCAGGCGCTCTTTCGGAGACGAGGCTGGGATTGGACGAGAGCATCGCGCGTCGCTGCGAAAGCCTAGGGATGCTTCTCGATGAAGGGATCGACGTTCTCCTTCGTCGTCAGGGTGGCTTCTTGGAGTTGCTCCTTGGGCACGGACTTCTTGGCGACGAGGTCCAGAGCGGACTGGAGCGCCAAGCGGCCCATAGCTTGCGTGCGTTGCGCCATCGTGGCGTCGAGCGTACCAGCCTTCACCGCCTTCAAGCCGGCGGTGTCACCGTCGAAGCCCACCACCATGACCTTGTGATCCAAGTTGCCGACCTTCACCGCCTGCGCGGCACCGAGCGCGAGCGCGTCCGCCCGGCCGAAGAACACCGTGATGTCAGGGTGACGCTGGAGCATATCCTGCGCGATGGCGAAACCCTCGTCCTGCGCCCACGCTTTGCTGGGCTGCTTGGCGACTACCTTCAAGTCGGGGGACTTAGAGAGCGCCTCGCTGAAGCCCTTATCGCGATCCTGCTCGGGTGTGGTGCCGAGTTGGCCCTGGATGATGGCGACATTCCCCTTGCCGCCGGTTTGCTTGACGACGAACTCGCCCAGCGTGCGCGCCGCGGCCACACTGTCGGTGGCGATGAACGTATCGCCGGGAGCGTCGGGCGCGTTGCGGTCCACATTGATAACGGGAATGCCCGCCGCACGCGCGGCCTTGACCGGCACGCTGGCCGCCGTGGCACCCGCGGGAATGTAGATCAATGCCTTGATGCCGCGGGTCAGAAGATCCTGCACTTGGCTGACCTGCGTGGCGGAGTCGCCCTTCGCGTCCACGGTGATGACCTGAATGCCCTTCGCCTTGGCGTCGGCTTCGACGGACTGCTTGATTTGGTTGAAGAAATCAGCCTGGAGGTTGGCGACCGCCAGGCCGATGGGACCGTCCGGCTTGTCCTGGGCGCGAAGCGGCGCGGAGTTAGCGAGCAACGCGCCGACGGTGAGGGCGGCGAAGAATCTGATTTTAGGAGGGATCATGTGGTTTGGGCTGGCTCTAGTTTGGTTGGTTTTGCTGCGGGTAACGAAAAGGTTGTCAGGTGCCGCGTCGGCGCAATGTGTCGGAGCCGACGGCCACCGCGATCACGACGCCGATGACGATCTGCTGCACGAAGGGGGATACCCCGGTGAGGTTCAATCCGTTGTGGAGTACCCCGATGATGAGCACTCCCACGACGGTGCCGGCCATGCCGCCCACGCCGCCGCTCAGGCTGGCCCCGCCGATGACGACCGCCGCGATGGTGTCGAGTTCGTAACCCAACCCTGCACTGGGTTGCGAGGAGTCCAGCCGGCTCGCCAGCGCGATGCCGGCCAAGCCCGAGAGCACGCCGGAGGCGACGTACACCCACACCGTCAACGGCCGCACGTGGATGCCTGCCAGGCGGGCCACTTCCGCGCTGCCGCCGATGGCGTACAGCGAGCGGCCCGTCGCGCGGTAGCGCAGGAAGATCCAACTCATCACCACGAGCACAAGGAACAAGCCGACCGTCGCCGACAGGAAGCCGAAGTGGCGCACGGTGGCCAGTCGGTCAAACCAATCCGGAAAGCCCACAACTTGACGGCCATCGGTCAGAATGTTCGCCAAGCCTCGGGCCACGGACATCATGGTCAACGTGGCGATGAACGGCGGCAGCTTGGCGCGCGTGATCAGGAGACCATTGGCCAATCCGCATACGCCGCCGACGAGCAGGGCTACGGGGATGCCCAGCCCCAGTGGCAGGTTGTACGTTTCACGCAGCCAACCCATTACCATCATCGACAAGGCAAGGATGGAACCGACCGAGAGATCGATGCCGCCGATGATGATCACCGCCGTCATGCCGACCGCCAGGATGCCCAGCACGGTCACCTGATCGAGCACGTTGAGACCGTTGCGAACGGTGAGAAAAACGTTGGTCGCCAATGTGAACGCCAAGCAAAGCAGCACCAGCCCGATCAAAGGCCCTTGCACGCCGACGATCCAACTGGCGAAACGGGCGAGGTGACGGCGTTGCGCGCCGCTTTTGGACTCGCGGGCAGAACTCACCGCAGTGGCGGAGGGAAGTCCGGGTTGGTTTGAGGCATCCATCGGAGAGGGAATGAGTACCTAATCGTCGTTTGTAGCGACGACGCATCGCCAAAGGCACAAGGGTTAGCCGGGACGGCTGGCAGCGAGGGTTCGTCAACCTCCGGCCACCGTCCCGGCTTCGCAAAGGGGAACTTCGGCGGCTTTATTCTTTCAGACTGAAGGCCGAGTAGTTCTGCACGTTGTCCCCGTTGACGAGCACGCAGTCGATGGTCTGCTTCTCGTCCTTGCCCGTCTTTTTAGTTTTGATGTAGCTGTCGGCCTCCTCCACCGCGAGTTGGGCCAGATGGACGACGGGTTGCAGGACGGTCGCCTTGATGCCGCCGTCCTTGATGGATTGGGCCACGTCGGGGCTGCCGTCGAAGCCGACGACGATCACCTTGCCTTTGCCGGCGGCCTTCAGCGCCGCATAGGCACCCAGCGCCATCGTGTCGTTGCCACTGATGACCCCTTTGATGTTGGGGAACTGCTGGATGATCGTTTGCATCTTCTGGAAGGCCTCGGTCTGGTTCCAGTTGGCGCTCTGCACGGCCACCTTCTTGAGGCCGGGATACTGCTTGAGGGTGTCGTTGTAGCCTTTGGAACGCACGCCCGCGTTGGTGTCGGTCTCCTTGCCGAGTAGTTCCACGTAGTCGCCCTTCTCCCCCATCAGCTTGATGAACTCCTCTGCCCCGAGGGTCGCGCCCTGGTAGTTGTTGGAGACAAGCTGCGCGACGGCCGAGCCGGTCGCGTTGATCTCGCGGTCGACGAGGAACGAAGGGATGCCGGCCTGCTTGGCTTTCTTCACGGCGGCGATGGTGGCGTCGGCCCCGGCGTTGTCCACGACGATGGCGGCAGCCTTGCGGGCGATGGCCGTGTCGAAGAGTTGCTCCTGCTTCACCGGGTCATCGTTGTGCACGAGGACCAACGTGTCGTAACCCATCGTCTTGGCCTTGGCCTCGGCCGCGTCGGACTCGGCCTTGAAGAAGGGGTTTTCGGGCGAAGGCACGATGATGGCCATCAGCTTTTTGTCCTGCGCGAAGGCAGGCTGAGCCAAGACGCCAACCGCGCACACCAGCAGGGAGGCTTTGGCGGCGGTGGCGACGAAGCGGCGGCGCGTGACCAGGCTCTGAGCGCGGACCGGCGGCGCGTCGGAAGTAGCGAAGGTGCGATCGTTGGGTGTGTGCATGTTGTTCTGTGGGGTTGTGGGTTGACTGACAGCGAAAAGCGGGGTTCACGCGCGCCGGAGAGCCAGGCGTTGCTGGAGACGTTCCTGCATCTGGTCGAGCACGACGGCCAGAATGATGACCGAGCCGGTAATGACTTTTTTCCAAAATTCCTGCACGCCCAGGAGCACCAACCCGTTGGTGAGCACCCCTATGACCAGCGCGCCAATGACCGTGCCCCAGATCGTGCCGCGGCCGCCGGACAGACTGGTGCCGCCGAGCACCACGGCGGCGATGGCGTTGAGTTCGTAGCTTTCCCCGATGGCAGGGTGGGCCGCGACCAGTTGCGAGGCGGTGATGAGCCCCGTCATCGCCGCGCACAGGCCGCAGATCATGTAGACGAACAGTTTGATGCGCTTGACGTAGATGCCCGAGAGTTCTGCCGCGCGCTCGTTGCCGCCGATGGCGTAAACCTGGCGCCCGAAAGCCGTCTTGGCGGCGACAAACGCCCCGACGGCCGAGAACATCACCATGATCCAGATGACGATGGGCACGCCCAGCACGCTGCCTGACCCGAGCACGGGGAAGCCCGTATTGTGCAACTCCGGGCTGCCGACCAGGTTCGGGAAGGTCGCGCCATCGTTCATCAACTGCGCGGTCCCCCGCGCCACGTAGAGCATCCCCAGCGTGGCGATGAAAGGTGCCACGTTGAAGCGGGTGACCAGCACGCCGTTGAGCGCTCCGACCACCATCCCGAGGATCAGCACGAGCACGAGGACCGCCGGGACGTTGAAAAAGAGCGTTCCCAGCCCAAAGGGCAACGGCACGCCGTGGTTGATCAGGTAGCCCGCGCTCATCGCCGCGAGGCCCACCGTCGAGCCGACCGAAAGGTCGATGCCGCCGGTCAGGATCACAAAGGTCATCCCCACTGCCATGATGGCCGTGATCGCGGTCTGGCCCACCAGGATCACCAGGTTCTCGCGTGTGAAGAACACCGGACTCAGGACCGAAAAGATTCCGAGCAGGACGAACAGTGCGATCAGCGCACGCAGCTTGAAGACCAGCACGGTCAACCAAGCGCCGGACGCAGCGTTCGCCTTGGCCGGTGCCGCCGCGGCCACTGGACTCGTTGTAGAAACACTCATGATTCGGGGGGAAGATGGACGATCAACTGACCTCGGCGGGAACTTCGGAGGGTTCGCGCGCGCCGGCGGCGAGCAGCAGCGCGTCCTCGGTGCCTTGGGCGTGCGGCAGAAGGCTCGTGCCCCGGCCTTTGGCGCGCCCGATCCCCCGGTCCGGCCCGGTG
>CAXTMD010000173.1:0-9355 GCA_964245035.1 uncultured Chthoniobacterales bacterium | reverse complement strand
GCCCAACCCCGCCCACCACGGCCGCCGCACCGCCGCCGTCAGATCGGCGAAGGACCGTTCCAACCCGGTTTCCAGCCGTTCGTCGGTGAGGCTTTCCACCGTGGCGACCTCGATCCTCTCGGCCAGCCGCGGACGCGCCTCCGCAAAGTCCACCTCGCCCGGTGCCAGGCGTTCGCGTGCCGCGACGCTGAGGTTCGTGCGCCCGCTCTCGCTCAGCTGCGTCCAGGCGCTGCGCAGTTCGCCCTCCAACAGGTCAAACGCGTGCCCGGTCTGCCGCGCGACGGCCGCGTGGAGCATGCTCTCGAAGTTGCGGTGGAAGTCGCGTCGCCAATTCGTCCGCCCTCCGAACGCCAGCCCCAGCAGCGCGCCCGGGCGCAACCGGAGGCCAAGCTGGTGCTCGGCCTGGTGCTGGCAGCGGGAAAACGCCGTGTCGATCCCGCGCAAAAACACCTCGACCGCCGCGCCGGCCCGGCCGCGACCCTGCGCGGCGGCGTCCTGGAGGCGGGTCAGTTCCACGCGGTCGGCGGAAGCGGTGCGGGCGTCGCGGCGCGTGTGGCCGGCCAGGTCGTCGAGGATCACGCGCGCGCTGCGGCCGATGCTGCGCAGCTTTTCGCGCCGGGCCTCACCGGTGCCCACGATCTCGTTGATGTAGTCCTCCAACGGGCCAAAGCGGCTTTCCTCCCACAGCCGGGCTTTGTCCACCCCGCTCGTCTTGGCGAGAAGCGCCTTCTTGGCCGACACCGCGAAGACTGGGAACGCCTGCCCGAACCGCCCCGCCGCCGTCTGCTTGAGGTGCTGGACGATGGCCTGGACCTCGCGCTCCTCGCGCAGGTCGGCCTGCTGGACGACGAAAACCACGTTCTTGAGCCACTTGCGCTGGAGGTGTTCCAGAAACTGCCACGCGGTCGCCCCCCACGGATTGACGACCGAGAACACGAACAGGATCAGGTCCGCCAGCGGCGCAAACTGCTCGGTGATGCGCTGGTGCTGGGTGACGATGGTGTTCGTCCCCGGGGTGTCCACGACGTTGAAGTCCCGCAACACCGCCACCGGCTGGTAGTGCTCGACGAGATCGGCGTGCAGCGGCACGTCGCGCGCCTGTTCGCCGTACTTGAAAACGTGCACGCGGTCGGTGGCCGGGAGCACGTCCACACGGCAAAACTCCTGGCCGAGCAGCGCGTTGAGCAGCGAGCTTTTGCCCGCCTTCACCTCGCCGACCACGACGAACAGGAACGGCTCGCGCAGTCCCGTCTGGAGGTTGCCCAGCGTCTGGACGGTCTCGGCTGGGGCGTTGGATTCCAGGGCCAGCCCGGTGAGCGAAAACAGCGCCGTGCCCAGTTCGGCGCGCAGGTCCAGGTAGTCGTTGGCGATGGGAGTCGTGTAGGTGGTCGCCATCGCGAAACGGGCCTTTTCCCCCGCTGGGAGTGCCTGCCGACGCTTACCGCGTACCGTCGATTTTCTTGGGCAGCGACGGGTCCACCGTGGGCCGCGGCGTGGCCGGCGGGTGCGCCGGCTTGGCACCGGGCGAAGCGGCCGGCCTGGGTGTGGGCGACGGCTCGGGCTCGTTCATCGCGAGCAGTTCGGAACCCGTCACAAATTTGTATCCCTTCTCGGCGAGTTTGTCGATGATCTCGGGCTCGGCTTCCACGGTGCCCTTGTGGATGTCGTGCGAGAGCACGATGGAACCCGGGCGCACGCCGGTGCTGTCCTTCCAGCCGTTGAGCACGCGATCCTCCACGACCTGCGGACCCGGGTCGCGCCAGTCGTCGGGGTCCACGTCCCAGAGGATGACCGTGAAGCCGAGTTCGTCGTGGAACCACTTGCCCTGCGCCTTGGTGAAGCTGCCGTACGGCGGACGCATCAGCGTGGGCCGCTTGCCGATGGCGGCCTCGATGGCGTCGCTCGTGCGGTTCAACTCGGATTTGACCGCCTCGTCGCTCATCTTGGCGAGGTTGGGGTGCGACCAGCTGTGGTTGCCAACTTCGTGCCCCTCGGCGACGATGCGCTTGACGATGGCCGGGTACTCCTTGGCGTTCTGGCCGATGAGAAAGAACGTCGCGTGGATGCCCTTGGCCTTGAGGGTGTCCAGCAGCCGGGGCGTCAGCGCGAAGTGCGGGCCGTCGTCAAAGGTCAGTGCGACGACCGGCTGGTGGACGTGCACGTCGCTCCAGACGGTTTTCTCCGGCTTGGCCGCGCCGGCGGTCACGTTCGCCACCGGGCTGGCGGTCGGAGAATCTGCGGGCGCAGCGTCCTGGGCGCGGGCGGCGGAGAACGCGGCGAGGAACGCGAAGGCGGGAACGAACCGGCGGGAAGCGAAAATCATGTCGGGCAGCTTGGAAAGAGAATGCTCCGTTGTTAGTAGCAGATCGGTCTTCCAAAGCAAGCGGACGGCCTACTTCCGAAACCGTCCCAGCAGCAGCGCGAGCTTTTCGACGGTCGTCTCCGGCCAGTGGTCAGGCTGCGTGACGATGGCCGTGTCCAGCGCCCGGTGCTCGGGCCAGTCCGCCACCGTCGGCAGCCGCGGGATCACGCGGGCGAGGATCTGCTTGCCCGTGTCCGCGTTGGCGAGGAGGTGGCCGATGACTGTCTCCACGTTGACCGGTTCCTCGTCGGTCTTCCAGCAGTCGTAGTCCGTGACGAACGACACGCTAGCCATCGCGATCTCGGCCTCGCGCGCCAGCTTGGCCTCGGGCAGGTTTGTCATGCCGATCACGTCAAAGCCCAGTTGCCGGTTCGCCCCCGACTCCGCGCGCGTCGAAAACGCCGGCCCGTCCATGTTCACGTAGGTGCCGCCGTCGTGCACGGGCAGACCCATCTCCGTCGCGGCCTCGTACACGAGCCGGCGCAGGGCGCTGCTGGTCGGTTCGGCAAAGGTCACGTGCGCGACGATGCCGCCGCCAAAGAACGTGTGTTCGCTGCGCCGGCTGGTGCGGTCGAAGAACTGGTCCGGCAGGACGATGTGCCGCGGCGGGAACTCTTCCTTCAGGCTGCCCACCGCGCCCACGCTCAACAGCCAGCGTACGCCCAGCGAGCGCAGCGCGTAGATGTTTGCCCGGTGCGGGATCTCGGTGGGCAGGAGCCGGTGCCCGCGCGCGTGACGCGGCAGGAAGTACACCGCCCGGCCCGCCAACCGCCCGGCAATGATCGCGTCCGAAGGCGACCCGAACGGCGTATCCATGCTGATTTCCCTGACTTCCGTCAGCGCTTCCATCTGATAGAGGCCGCTGCCGCCAATCACACCGACCGCCGGTTCCAAATCTTGAGCCATAAGAAATTTATCGAAAAAATGAGAGGGTTTGCCACCGTTCTCACGGCGGTTTACGAACGTTCGCCGTGCGGGTATACTTCTGGCTGTGCAATCTGGCGCTGGCAAGCGCCCGTTGGCGGAGATTGCTGCCGGCCGCCGCTGCCCTGAGCCTCCTCACCGTCCTGCCCATCATGGGATACTACTTACGCGACACCGACCGTCCGCTGCTCGCCGCGACGGAGACGGGAGAATTGCGCACGCTCCTGGAAACCGGCACGACCCAGCAGCGCCTCTACGCGCTGCGCAGGCTGATCGAGGGCCGCGCCGAGCCCGAGCTGACTCACTGCCTCGCCTCGCCCGACCCAGCCGTGGTGCAACTTGCCATTGCCGGGCTCTGGGAGTGCTGGCTCGACGAGGCCGGTCCCGACGCCCGCCGCGCGATGGACGAAGGCGTTGAGGCCATGAGCGCCGGCCAGCTCTCGGCGGCGGTCAAAACCTTCCGCAAGCTGGTGGCGGCCTATCCGGGCTGGGCGGAGGCATCCAACAAGCTTGCCACCGTCCTCTACCTCCAAGGCCGTCCGGAGGAGTCCATCCGCTACTGTCAGCAGGTCGTCGCCGCCAAGCCCAACCATTTTGGCGCGTGGAACGGCATGGCGATTTGCGCGATTCAAACCGAGGACTGGGCGTTGGCGCTGCGGGCGGTGGAGGAGTCGCTCCGGCTGCAACCGCATTCGCCTTCCAACCAGCAGTTGTTGAACCTTGTACGGTCCCGCCTGCGGCCGCACGAGGCCTGACGTGCCATCCATGCCCGAAGCCCGTCTAAACGACCTCAGGGGTGAGTGGATCGGTCGGTACCCGGGTCATTTCGACGAAATCGTGGCCATCACGCAGAACGAAACGAACGTGGTGGCCGTCAAGGTCACTGGCGACGAACACGTCCCGGCCGGCGAGATCACCTGGCGCGCGGACCTGGCGACGGGGCAAGGCGAAGGGCAGGTGGCCGAGCGCGAGTTTCACCGGCCGCGCTTCGTGCCCGGACGGCTGGAAATCATCAGCCCTGACCTCATTGCCTTCCACTGGGAAGATGTCGGTTCCGTCGAATACCGGCGGGACGATTGAGCGGCGGAGGGTACTCCCGCAGGGCTGCACGCTTCTGGGAACCGCTTTTTATGCATTCTACAACTTCCACGTCTGCCGTGCTGCATTGCCATCGCGACCGGCGCATGGTATCTTGCTGGGTTGCGCACGCGAACCCGCGTGCAGTCTCGTTTCAATTTACCAATGGACTCCGATAACAGATCCCCCAAGGATAACAAGCCTCCCCGCCCCGGCGCTCCTGGCGGAGGCGACCCGAATTTCAACTGGCGTTCGCTGATCATCATCGCCATCGCCTTCGGCCTCGTGGCTGCGTACTGGATCGTCCGCAACGGTCCCGCCGCCAACTCGAAGGAACTCGACTACGATCAGTTCATCGCCGATCTCAACGGCGGCCACATCTACAAGGACGAGAAGCATCCGCTCGAACTCCTCATCGAGGACGGGAACATGACCCAGACGCTCACGGGTTACACGTCCAAGCTGATTCCGGCGCACGCTGACACCGCCGAGCCGTTTCACACGACGATCCTGCTCGACTTCAACAAGGATCTGGAGAAGCGCCTGGAAGACGCCCACCTCCAGCTCACGAAGATCCGCAATCACTCTAACATGCTGGTGACCACGTTGCTGAGCTTCACGCCGGTCTTCCTGGTCCTATTGATCCTGTACTGGCTGTTCCGCCAGCAGATCCGCATGGCGGGCAAGGGTGCGCTGAACTTCGGCAAGAGTAAGGCACGCATGATGGCGCGTGACAAAAACAAGATCACCTTCAAGGACGTGGCCGGCGTGGACGAGGCCAAGGACGAGGTGCAGGAACTCGTCGAGTTCCTCAAAGACCCGAAGAAGTTCCAGAAGCTCGGCGGACGCATCCCCAAGGGCGTGCTGATGATCGGCAGCCCCGGCACGGGCAAGACGCTGCTCGCCCGCGCCATCGCTGGCGAGGCGGACGTGCCGTTCTTCTCAATCAGCGGCTCGGACTTCGTGGAGATGTTCGTCGGCGTGGGCGCGAGCCGAGTGCGCGACATGTTCGAGCAAGGCCGCAAGAGCGCGCCGTGCCTGATCTTCATCGACGAAATTGATGCAGTGGGTCGCCACCGCGGGCATGGCGTCGGCGGAGGTCACGACGAACGCGAGCAGACGCTCAACGCACTGCTGGTGGAGATGGACGGCTTCGACGCGCAGGAGGGCATCATCATCATCGCTGCGACCAACCGACCCGATGTGCTCGACCCAGCGCTGCTGCGCCCGGGTCGCTTCGACCGGCAGGTCAACGTCCCACTGCCCGACGTAAAGGGCCGCGAGCAAATCCTAAAGGTCCACGCCAAGCGCGTGAAGATCGCCGAGGGCGTCGAGATGGATACCGTCGCGCGCGGCACGCCGGGGTACTCCGGCGCGGAGTTGGCGAACGTTATCAACGAGGCGGCGCTGCTGGCTGCCCGCCGCGGGCTGCGGGCTATCACCCTGGCCGAACTCGAAGAAGCGCGCGACAAGGTGCGCTGGGGCCGTGAACGCCGTTCGCTCGCCCTCACCGAGAAGGAGAAGGAGAACACGGCTTACCACGAGGCCGGGCACGCGCTGCTCAATGTGGTGCTGCCGCACACCGATCCGCTGCACAAGGTGACCATCATCCCGCGCGGTCCGGCGCTGGGCATGGCGATGTACCTGCCCGAGCAGGACAAGTTCAGCGAGCGCAAGAATGAAATGCTTGACCGCTTGGTCGTGACCATGGGCGGGCGTGTAGCCGAGGAGATCGTCTTTGGCGACGTGACCAACGGTGCCGTCGGCGATATCCGGCAGGCCACACATCTTACCCGCGCGATGATCTGCCACTACGGCATGAGCGAGAAGCTGGGCATGGTCAACTACGGCGAGAGCGACGAGCCGACGTTCCTCGGGCGCGACATGGGCCGCTCCCGCGACTACAGCGAGGCCACGGCGCAGGAGATCGACAAAGAGGTTAAGCAGTTGACCGATGCGGCTTACAGCAAAGCGCGTGAGATCATCACCGCCAAGCGCCACAGCTTGGACGCGATTGCCAAGGCGCTGCTGGAGTATGAGACACTCAACGGCGAGCAGGTCCGCGACCTGATCGAACTCGGCTACATGCGCAACCCGCCGAAGCCGAGTTTGCCGCAGGCGACACCCATGCCGCCGCCGCCAAAGACCCCGGCCAAGGAGCCGGAGGGTGGCGTGGTCATCGCGCCGGACTACCCGTCCGGCCTGACCGAAGCACCGGCGGGGGCATAACTCGATCCGACAACATCCGTTCAGAAAAGGCAGCCTTCACCGGCTGCCTTTTTCTTTTGGTGGAAGGCGGCGTCCTGCCGCCGCACTCCAAAAACCATTGACTCCCCCCGCGTCCTCAATAGGCTCCCTGTCCCCCGCCCCACGTTCGTTTCCACCCGTCATCCCAGCAAGCCATGCCTAAATTCGGAATCAACGGTTTCGGCCGCATCGGACGCAACGTCCTGCGCGCCATGAGCCAATCCCAGGTCGAAAACCTTGCCGCCATCAACGACCTGACCGACACCAAGACCCTCGCTCAACTGCTCAAGTGGGACAGCGTGCACGGCCGCTTCAACGGCGAGATCGGCCACGACGACCAGAACATTATCGTGCGCGGACATCCCATCAAAATCCTCAAGGAGCGCGACCCGGCCAACCTGCCGTGGGGTAGTCTCGGTGTGGATGTGGTGCTCGAATCCACCGGCTTTTTCACTGACCGCGCCAAGGCCGAACTCCACATCGCCAAGGGCGGCGCGAAGAAGGTCCTCATCTCGGCCCCCGCCAAGAACCCCGACGCCACCGTCGTGCTCGGCGTCAACGACAGCGTCTACGACCCGGCCAAGCACACGATTGTTTCTAACGCGAGCTGCACCACCAACTGCCTCGCGCCGCTGGCCAAGGTGCTCAACGACACCTTCGGCATCGAGGCCGGGTTCATGAGCACGATCCACTCGTACACCAACGACCAGCGCATCCTTGACCTCCCGCACGAGGACCTGCGCCGCGCGCGCTCGGCGGCGATCAACGTCGTGCCCAGTTCCACGGGCGCGGCCAAGGCCATCGGCGAGGTCATCCCGGAACTCAAGGGCAAGCTCAACGGCGGTTCGTTCCGCGTGCCGACGCCCGATGGCTCGGTGACGGATTTTGTTGCGACGCTCAAGCAGAGCGCGTCCGTGGAAGCTATCAACGCCGCCTTCAAGGAAGCCGCCGCGGCACCGCACTTCCAAGGCATCCTGGAATACAGCGACGAGCCGCTGGTGCTCCAGGACATCGTGGGCAACCCGCATTCGTGCATCTTCGACAGCGCGCTGACGCTGACGCTCGGCGACCGCTTCGTGAAGGTCGTCGGCTGGTACGACAACGAATGGGGTTACAGCAACCGTTGTGTGGCCCTGCTCGAACTGCTCGCCAAATGAAGCTTTCCCTCCGCGACCTCGACGTGGGCAACCGCCGCGTGCTCGTGCGTGTGGACTTCAACGTGCCGACCGAGGAAAAGGACGGCCGCGTGCGCATCACCGACGACACCCGCATCCGCGAAACGCTGTCGACGATCCAGTATCTCAGGGGCCGTCGCGCCAAAGTCGTGCTCATGGCCCACTTCGGCCGGCCGAAGGGCCAGCCGGTGCCCAAGTATTCGCTCGAACCCGTGGCCGAACGTCTCGCGGAACTGCTCGACGCTCCGGTGCAGTTCAGCTCGGATTGTGTCGGTGGCTCGGTCGAACGGCGGGTCGAAGCCATGCGGCCGGGCGAGGTGCTCCTGCTCGAAAACATGCGCTTCCACGCCGAGGAGGAGGCAAACGACCCTATCTTCTCGCAGGCACTCGCCCGCTTGGGCGACGTGTACGTCAACGACGCCTTCGGTGCGGCGCACCGCGCGCACGCCTCGACGGCGGGCGTGGCCGCTTACCTGTCGGAGACCGCCACCGGTTTTTTGATGGAGAAAGAGTTGAAGTACCTCCAGGAAGAACTCGCCGCACCGGCGCGGCCGTTCGTGGTGATCCTCGGCGGCTCGAAGGTTTCCGACAAGATCGGCGTCATCAAGGCGCTGATGGAAAAGGCGAACACCTTCCTGATCGGCGGCGCGATGGCCTACACGTTCTACAAGGTGCTCGGCATCCCGACCGGCAACAGCCGCGTCGAGGCTGACAAGACCGGCCTCGCCCAAGAGATCCTCGATCTCGCCAAGCAAAAGGGCGTCAAGTTCCTGCTGCCGGTGGACAACATCGAAACGCAGGAGATCAAGGCTGGCACGACCACCGCTCGCAACACCGGGCGTCTGTCCCCCGGCCACGGCATCACCGATGGCTACGAGGCCGTGGACATCGGCAAGGAGACGATTGAACTCTACAAAAAGGAGATCGCCACCGCCAAGACCGTGCTCTGGAACGGTCCCGTGGGCATCTTCGAAATCCCGGATTTCGCGAACGGTACGTTCAGCCTGGCCAAGGCGCTCGCGGAGTCGAGCGCCACGACGATCATCGGCGGCGGCGACAGCGTCACGGCCGTCAAGCAGGCGGGCCTCGGGGACAAGATGACGTTCATCTCCACCGGCGGCGGCGCGTCGCTCGAACTGCTTGAAGGGAAGATCCTCCCCGGCGTGGCGGCGCTCGCCGATCAGGAGGACCGTCCCCGCGCGCATCCGGCGCGGTCCGGCGCGCGTTCCCACTGATTTCCGCTCCCTCCTTGCCATGCGCAAAGCCATCGTCGCCGCCAACTGGAAGATGAACATGACCGTCAGCGAGACGGCCAGTTACATCCCGACGTTCCTGGCCGAGACCGGCGACGACACGGAAGTGGACGTGGTGTTGATCCCGCCGTTCACCGCACTGGCGAAGGCGTCGGAACTCATCGGTGAGGTGTATTCGCTCAAGCTCGGCGCGCAGAACATGAACGCGCAGAAGTCCGGGGCGTTCACCGGCGAGATCAGCGCGGCGATGCTGCGGGAGTTATTCGTGCGCTACGTGGTGATCGGCCACAGCGAGCGGCGGCAGCTTTTCGGCGAGA
>CAXTMD010000172.1:4691-9358 GCA_964245035.1 uncultured Chthoniobacterales bacterium | reverse complement strand
AATCCTCTGGCGCGCCCGCCTGCATCCTTCCACCCTAGCAGGCGCGCTTGACCCCGAACAGGTCCAGCGCCTCTGGCAACAGGTCCGCTGGGTCAGCCGTACCGCCATCCGCATCATCGACGACGATTGGCGCTATCCGAAAACCTGGCTCTTCTCCCACCGCTGGGAAGCCGGCGGGACCTGCCCGCGCTGCCAGACCGACCTCGCCCGCGCCACCGTCGGCGGGCGGACCACCTGCTGGTGCCCGGAGTGCCAGCCAGCACCCGCTCCGATCCTGAAGACAGAGGCCAAGCAGGCCGCTCAAGCTTTGAAATCCCGCCGCGTGAAGACCACCAAACCGACGATCAAAAAAGTCGCGTCCACCGCCGCCAAGTAGGCGAGGTCCATCGCCACATCCCGCCACGGGATCCGGTTGTGGAACGCGTTGATCCACGTCGCCAGGTGCGCCGTGACGAAGTACACCTTCAGGTCGTCGAACAGCGGCACGTTGCGGAAGATGTTGTCGGCAAACAGCACCGTCACCGTCACCACCGTCGCCGAGACGGGCTTCATCTTCATGCACGACAGCATGAACCCGAGGCTGGAAATCGTCGCCAGGCTGCACGCCAGCAGCACGAGCGCGAGGAAATAGCGCCATAACCCCTCGCCGGGTTCGTACAGCGCCATCACCCGCTCCAGCGGCGCAAACGCGAACAACCCGCCCCAACCGCGGTACGCCAGCCCGGCCGCCAGCGCCGTCAGGCCGATGAACGCCACCATCGCGAAGGTGTAGGTCACGCAGGCCGCGTACTTCAATGCCACCACGCGCGCGCGCGTCACCGGGCGGCAGAGCATCATCCGCATCGTCCCCTCCTCGACCTCTTTGCTCACCACGTCGCCCGCCACCAACGCCAGGAACAACCCGCCCAGCAACAACGCCGTCCAGTACAGCATCATGAACCCCAGCGTGAGCCCCGAAAAATACCGGTCGAAGCCGAAGCCGTTGCTCTCGATCATGTGCTGAAACGCCCGCCGCGGCCCGGGCCGGTTCAGGCCGACCAGCACCAAGATCTCCAACGCCAAAAACGCCCCGAAGCCGATGTAAGTCCGTTTGCGGGCAAACATCTTCGTCAACTCGTGCCGGAACTGGAGGAAGAAGCGCGCGTCCATGATTCAACGTTCGGCCACCGTGTCGAGGTAAACGTCTTCCAGGCTCGGCCGCACCGGTTCGACCGCACGCACGCGCACGCCCGCGCCGACCAGCGCCGTCACCACGTCGGCCACGTCCGCGCCGGCGGAGGGCAGGGAAAGAATTTTTGTTTGTGGGTCCAGCGTCGCACCGCCCGCCGCGACCGCCGTCGCCGCGCGGCCCCAGTCGTCCACGTCCAAGCGGTAGCTTGCCCGGACACGGACGAGTTCCTGCCACGGCCCCTGAAACACCAACCGGCCGCGGTGCAGGATGGCCACGCCCCGGCAAATCTGCTGCACTTCTGACAACAAGTGCGAGGAGAGCACGACCGTCATGCCGTGCTCGCGGTTGAGCTGGAGGATGAGTTCGCGCAGTTCGCGGATGCCCTGCGGGTCCAACCCCTCGGCGGGTTCGTCGAGCAGGAGGAGTTCCGGCCGGGGCAGGAGCGCCTGCGCGAGCGCGAGCCGCTGGCGCATGCCGTGGCTGTACACGCGCACAGGATCGCCGATGCGTTTCTCCAGACCCACGAAGCGGACGGCTTCCAGAGTCTCCTCGCGCGAGACCCGGCGGGAGAACGCGGTCAGCATCGACAGGTTGCGCCAGCCGCTCAGATAATCGTAGAACGCCGGCGTCTCGAAAATCGCTCCGACCCGTTGCAGGGCCAGCGAGCGGTCCCGCTGCACCGACACCCCACCCACGAACGCCTCGCCGCCCGTCGGCTTGAGCTGACCCAGGATCAGTCCGAACGTCGTGCTCTTGCCCGCGCCGTTGTGCCCGAGCAGGCCGAAGACCTCACCCTTGGGGATCGCCAGCGTGAGCGGTTCGAGCGCGGGTTTGCCGCCGAAGGTTTTGCTGAGATTTTCGAGACGAACCATGCGGGGTCAGCGTTTTTTCTTCGCGGGCGGCGCGGCGTCGGCGAAGACGCTGTCGGGCCAGGTGCCCTCGAACCGGATGTTCGTGAACTGGTAGTGCGTGTGGATCGTGCGCGGCGGCGCGGCGGCCGGTGGAGAGGCCTGGGTGGCAGGGTCGCGCGCCTGCAGGGCCGTGACCGGCGCGAGCGTGTTGTCTTCCGTCACCTCGCGCAACGCGCAGGTTTCGCGGTCGATGAGCAGCGCCCAGCGCGTGCCGCCGGATGTTTTGCCCGCCAGCTTCCAGCACGGCCGGCCATCCGCGCTGTTGGCGTCGGCCTCCTGCCGCAGTTCGGTGAAGCTCAGGTAGCCCGGGTCTTCGAACAGCAGCGCGGGCACGAGGTAGGACAACCCCAGCGAGATCCCCGCACAGGAGCTGATCGCCTGCGCCAGGGAGGGTTCGACCTCCGGGCCGCCGGAGCCGCCCTGCTCGCGGAGGGTCGTCTGGCCGTCGCGGGCCAAGATCACGCTCGTGCCGCTCCGGCCGTGGAAGTCCTTTTGCGTCCACGCCACCCGGAAGCGGTCGGGCCGCACGAAGCGCACGCTGGCCGTCCGGTGGTCCGGCGGCAGCGTGGAACCCTCTTCGTAGTCGTCGCAGCTTTCCTCGCAGGCGAATGCCGGGGCCGCCGCGTAGGTCTTGAACATGCGTTGCAGGATGCCGACAGCCTCCGGCTGCAAATCGTCGGCCCGGACCGTGCCCACCCAAAGAAGGATCAACCACGCGGCGAGTCGTGCCGGCCCGTTATCCAAGACGCTCCCTCCCGTGCGGGCGCGTGAGATCCTGCACCGGCCCGGCGGGCACGATGCGCGTCGGGTTGATCTCGGGGTGCGTCATGTAGTAATGACGCTTGATGTGGTCGAAGTCCACCGTGTCCGCCACCTGTTGGTACAGATCGCGCAGGTAGCCGGACAGATTGGGGTAATCCGCGATGCGGCGCAGATTGCACTTGAAGTGGCCCACGTACACCGCATCGAAGCGCACGAGCGTCACAAACAGCCGCCAGTCGCTCTCCGTGACGGCCGATCCGTGCAGGTAGCGGTGGGAGGCGAGCCGCGCTTCAAGCCGGTCCAGGGCGTCGAACAGGACGAAGACGTGCCGCTCGTAGTCAGCCTGATTGCCCGCGAAGCCCGTGCGGTACACGCCGTCGTTGACCTCGTCGTACAGCTCGACGTTGAGACGGTCGATGTCCGCGCGCAGCGGCGCGGGGTAGAAATCCACCGCGCGGTCGCCGCCGCAGCCGTCGAAAGCGGAGTTGAACATCCGCAGCAGGTCGTCGTCGGAGTTGCTGACGATCCGGCGCGTTGCGGTGTCCCAGAGCACCGGCACCGTCACGCGGCCGCGGAAGCCGGAATCGGTGGCGAGATAGGCTTCCTTCAGCAGGCGGAAGCCGTTGACCGGGTCGCGCGAGTGGCCAGGGCCGTCGGTGAAGGCCCAGCCGTCCTCGTCGTTGCGCACGGGGTCGACGACGGTCATGCCGACGACGGCTTCGAGCCGCTTCAGCCGCCGCAGGATGACGATGCGGTGCGCCCACGGGCAGGCCAGCGAGACGTAGAGATGGTAGCGGCCGGCCGCGGCGGGATAGGGGGAACTGCCGTCCGCCGTGACCCACCCGCGAAAGGCGTCGGGCTGGCGGTCGAAGCTGCCTTGCGCGTCGCGTTCGGCGGGGAAGATGGGGGCGCGGTCGCTCATCGTGCTGGATGAACGCCGACTCTACGCAGAAACGTTCCGGGAGGCGAGCGCGTTGGCGAAATGGACGTGCTAATTTCAACACGGAGAGCACGGAGGAGCACAGAGGCCGGAGGAGGAAAGACCAGGAAGGAAAGAAGCCTTCTGAACACCCTTTCCTTTCTGCCCTCCTCCGGCCTCTGTGCTCCTCCGTGCTCTCCGTGTTGAACAAGCAGTCTCGGTCACGACACGTCGCGCGCGGCCATGCGCCGCCACTCCGCGGCCCGGCGGCGGCTCAGGACGTACCAAACTCCCCAAGCACCGGCCGCCATCAGAAACACCGCCGCGACGCTGGCCGCGGGCGTTTGCCAGTCCGGCCGACCCGGCGCGTGCGGGGAAACGAGGGCACCCGGCCGGCCGGTTTCATAATGGTACTGCACCAGGCGCAGCGGCGAGAGGGTCACCGTGCCACCCGCCGGCAGGACCAGGTTGACCGTCAAGCGCATTGGCCGCGCGCCGGCTTCGGTCGAGTTGAAAGGCAGGATCACCGGCCGCCAGCCGCTCGTGCCCCGGAAGCCATCCATCGAGTCACCGGTTCCGACCCCCAGCGTCCGCGAGAAAAACGACCGCTCCGAGCCTCCGGCCAGCGGCGGGAACGTGTTCCACATCTCCAGGTAGCCGGTGCCGTCCACCCCTTCGTACTTCACCTGACCGGCCAAGGCGTAGAAATTTGCGGTGACCGGCGGGTTCTGGACGGTCAGCAGCGGCAGGCGCAACGGCTCCGACGCGTTCGCGCTCACGCGGAGAACCTTCCCCGCGCGGGTTCCCGTGGCGTCGACCGCGTCGTCGACCAAGACGGCGTGCCCGGCAAACGGTGGACTGGCGCGCGCGTCCTTGAGAGCGTCGGTCCAAGCGTAGCGGTCCC
>CAXTMD010000172.1:0-4681 GCA_964245035.1 uncultured Chthoniobacterales bacterium | reverse complement strand
CGGTCCAGGACTTGTTCCGGGGGCGTCGCTGGGGCGGGGTCCGCCGATGCTCTGGCGGACAGGCAGAAGAGGGCAAGCAAGAAAATCGTCCGCTCAAGCCGCGCCAGAAGATTCGACCGGCCGGCCGAGCGTGGCGGACGGAGCTTCGTGGCGGTGGTCGGGGGCAGGTTGGATTTGCTCATGGTAGGCTGAGAGCAGGCGCTTGAAGGTGGCTGCATCGATCTTACCGTCGGCAAACTGCGCGCGCAGCACGCGCTCGAAGTCATCGGTGATTTCCTGGCTGTCGTAGATCTGGATGCGAACCATGAGCCGATCCAGGCGCAGACGCACCGTCGGGTAGCTCACGCCGTAGGCTGCCGCCACGTCTTTGAGCGAGCCGCTGGCGAGCACGAACCGCTTCAGGAACGACAAATCTTCATCATCCAGAAAGTCGACCCAACGACGCGGTTTCATTGGACAGCTTAGCTTTACTGAAACGATGCTGCATTATATTATCAATTTAATTAAATTTCTATTCAATATTATTGAGATTGCACAATTTTGCACATCTTGGACTGAAAAGTTGATATTTGTCCAGCGTGCCCACGCCTTTGGCTAAAATCGAACACGGGAACTGGGTTCTTCCGGTCTCGGCACACACAACGCAAAAATACGTGTCATGCATAAATTGCTGAATAAGAATTGTTTATCAATAAGAAAAACTGCAAAACACAGCCCTATCAACCGTTCGGCACACACGCTGCTAGAGACCACATCGTCCGCGTCAAAGGCGGACAGGGGAAACAATCAAAGAGCAGCCTGGCCGGAGGGTTAGCACGTTGGAAATTCGGGGGGATCTTCCAGCGATGGGCCGGTCAGGCTGTTTTCTTTGTAGGGCGGTGAAGGCTCAAGCCCCACCAGATGGAACCGGCACGGCAAACGCGTTGAGCAGCGCGGAAGTGCCCATGTAGAGGCTGGTCAGATGGATCATGTCCACGACCCCAGCCCGGCCAAACATCTCCTCCGCATGGGCGTACAGTTCAGGCGCGATCTCGTGGGTGGCGGAGAGGCTGCGGGCAAACTCGTGGGCGACCCGCTGTTCGTCGGACAACTCCTCCGGCGTGCGGCCGGCAGCGAGCGCCTCGACCGTCGCGCGTTCCAGACCGGCCTTTTCGGCCACGGCCGTGTGGGCGTACAGTTCATAGGCGCATTGCCACACCGCGCCCACGCTCAGGATGATGACCTCGCGCACCTTGGCGTTCAAGGACGTGTGCTTGCGCTCGGCCGCCAGGTATTCCAGGAATCCCTGGCCCACGCTCGGGCTGAACAGCAGCGGGTTGAACGGTCCCAGCAGGCGGCCGTCGGCGGTGCTGGCCTGGAACCCGGACTTCTTGGCCCAGGGGATCAGGTCCTTGTTCATGGCTTCGTAGAGGGTGCTCTGCGCGCCGGAGAGTTCACTTTCGGCGAGCAGGGGCAGCCGGCCGCCGAGGGAAGAGTCGTCGTTGTTCATGCGAACTGAATCGGCCGCCAGCGGACGGCGGGCCGCGGGATTCACAGGCCCAACTCGCTCAGGCCGGGGTGGTCGTCCGGGCGGCGGCCGAGGGGCCAGCGGTACTTGCGGGCGGCCTCGGCGATGGGCAGGTCGTTGATGCTGGCGAGCCGGCGGCGCATGAAGCCGAAGGCGTCGAACTCCCAGTTCTCGTTGCCGTAGGAGCGGAACCACTGGCCGGAGTCGTCGTGCCATTCGTAGGCGAAGCGCACGGCGATGCGGTCGTCGCCGAAGGCCCAGAGTTCCTTGATGAGCCGGTAGTCGAGTTCCCGGTGCCACTTGCGGGTGAGAAAGCGCACGATCTCCGCGCGGCCCGCGAAGAACTCGGCGCGGTTGCGCCATGCGGAGTCGGGCGTGTAGGCGAGCGCGACCTTTTGCGGGTCGCGGGTGTTCCAAGCGTCCTCGGCAGCGCGCACCTTGCGGACGGCGGCCTCGCGGTCGAAGGGCGGCAGCGGTGGACGTTGGGTGGGTTCGGAAGTGGGCTCTGGCATCTACCCGCAGAATCGCAGCCGCCGCCCGGCTGGGTCGTGGCAACCGGCGGGCAGGGGTCCGCCCGATTTCACCAGACCCGATGAAGCGCGTGGTGACGATTGCCTTCCTGCTGGCCTTCGTCGGCGGGTATGCCGACGCCGTCAGTTACCTGCTGACGGGCTCGTTCACCGGCCATCTGACCGGCAACGCCGTGCTGCTGGCCATCCACCTGGCGCGGGCGAGCTGGCGCGAGGCCGCGGCGAACGCGCTGGCCATCGTCGCCTTCGCCGTCGGGATCGTCGTGGCCGAATGGACGACCGCCCACGCGGGCAAGCCGACGCTCGCGCGGCAACTGTGCGTGCCGTTGCTGATCGAGGGCGCGCTGCTGGCGGCGGCGTTGGGCAGCCGGTTCGTGGACGGCTGGGTGGGCAACGAGCTTTGCGTGGTCTGCCTGTGCCTGATGCTGGGTCAGCAAAACGGCGCGTTGCGGCGGTGCGGATCGTTGAGCGTGCGCACGACGTTCATCACCGGCCTGAGCACGACGCTGCTGAGCACGACCGTCGAACGCGCCACCGGGCAGGAGAGCCCGAATGACCGGTCCAAACGCCAGCCGTGGACCGTGGCGGGGCTGCTCGTGTTTTTCGCCGCAGGGGCGCTGGCGGGCGCGTGGGCCGAGGGGGTCTGGAAGAATTGGTCGCTGGCGGGGATGTTTGCACCTCTGGTTGCTGGCCTGCTGCTCGCAGCGGGCAGCCGGGAGGAAGCCTAGCCCGCCTGGAGTTCGTACGAGAGCACGCTCAGGCAGTAGATCGCCGCCGTCTCGGTGCGCAGCACGATGGGACCGAGCGTGATCGGCCGGCAGCCGGCGCTCTTGGCCAGCGCGATCTCCGCCGGGGTGAAGTCGCCCTCCGGGCCGACGAGGATCAGCGCGCTCTTGGGCTGGCTGCCGTGTTCCTCCAGATAGGTGCGCAGACCCCGCGAATCGGGCTGGAGGGAGGCGATCAGCATCAGGTCGAACGCCCCCGGCCGCTGCCCGGCGAAAAACTCTTTGGGCGTTTGCGGCCGGGCGACGGTTGGCAGCCAGTTTTGGCCGCACTGCTTGGCGGCCTCGATGACGGTGGCCTGCCACTTGGCCTGCTTGGCGGCGGCATCCTCCGGGTCCTCGACCCGGGAGACGGTGCGCTCGGAGAGCAGCGGAGCGATCCCGGCCGCGCCGAGTTCGGTGGCCTTCTGGACGATGAGGTCCATGTTTTTGCCCTTGGGCACGGCCTGGGCGAGCGTGATCCGGCAGGGCAGCGGCGGCGTCTTGGCGCGCTGCACGACCGTCAGGCGGACGGCGCGCTTGGTGGACTCCGGCGCGATGACGGCGGTGGCCTCGGTGCCCTCACCGTTGAAGACGACGACCTTCTCGCCGGGCTGGAGACGCAAAACGTTGAGCGCGTGGTGCGACTCGCCCTCGTCGAGCGCGAGGGCGTCGGGGTACCAGGCGGTGGGCGGAATGTAGAAGCGGTGCACGAAAGCAGAGACTTCAGTATTGGAAGTCGTACACGCGTGCGGAGATCACGATAGTATCGCCGTCTTGCAACCCGCCGGCTGCGACAGTGCCGTCCAACATGGCTCTGACGTTGATGATCGCCACGTCCGGCTTCCCGGCGGTACTCGCGTGGATGAGTTTGACGTGTTTGCGGTCGCCTTCTTTCGTGACATCCCCAGCGGAGGCCAAAGCATCCAGAACGGTCGCCCCTCGCGGCAAAACGTAGCGCGAAGGTTTGTTAACCGCGCCCAGCACGTTCACCGTGATGTTGTCCGGCTGCTGGGCTGGCGTATGGGCGCAAGCCAAGGCAGACAACACCAAGGAAGCGGCCAAAACCTTGATCCTCATGGCCGAGACTATCGGAAAAACTCTTTCGCCTTGTCAAAGAAACTCTTGTGGATGGGCGAGTTCTCCTCGCCGCACAGCGCCGCGAACTCCTCCAGCTTCTGGCGCTGCTCGGCGTTGAGTTTGGTGGGCACCTCGACCATCACGCGGGTCAGAAGGTCGCCGCGCACCTTGGTGTTCATGTCGGGCATGCCCCGGCCGCGCAGCTTGAACATCGTGTTGCTCTGCGTGCCGGAGGGAATCTTCAAGGACGCCTGGCCCTCCAGGGTCGGCACCTGGATCTCGCCGCCGAGCGCCGCCGTCATGAACGAGATCGGCACCTCGCAGTACAGCTTGTCCTCCTCGCGCTGGAACACGGCGTGCTCGGCCACGTGCACGACCACGTACAGGTCGCCCGCCGGGCCGCCGCGGATGCCCGCCTCGCCGTTGCGCGTGGAGCGCAGCCGCACGCCGTCGTCGATGCCGGCGGGAATCTTGAGCTTGATCTTGGCCGTCTGCTCGGTACGGCCCTCGCCGCGGCACTTCTTGCAGGGATTCTCGATGATGGAACCCGTGCCCTTGCAGCGCGGGCAGGTCTGCGACACCTGGAAAAATCCACGCGAAGTGATGACCTGACCCCGCCCCTGGCAGGTGCGGCACGTCACGGCTTGGCTGCCGGCTTCCGCGCCGGTGCCGCTGCACACGTCGCAAGCGGCGTTCTTGGTGACCTCGATTTCCTTGTCAACGCCTGCGGCGGCTTCTTCGAGAGAGATTTGCAGGTCGTAACGCAGGTCCGAGCCACGCTGGCGGCCCTCGCGGTCCTGGCC
>CAXTMD010000171.1:0-9413 GCA_964245035.1 uncultured Chthoniobacterales bacterium | reverse complement strand
CTGTCGCGCGTCTAGGCGCTGCAACAGCCGCTCCGTGTAGATCGACCCGCTCGCCCCCGTGGCGGCGACGACGAATTTCACAGGAAGCCCCCGCCGTGCAGCCGACGGGTCATCTCCGCTTGTTTGAACTGCAAATCCTGGTAGAGCTGCCGGCGGCTCGGGTCGGGTTCCGCGCGCGTGCTCTCGACGGGCCGGACGGCGCGGTTGACCAGCTCCCGCAGCCGCCCCTTCTTGCCCAGCACGGCCGCCTCCGTCCAACCCGCCTGGATCGCCGCGCCCAGCGCCGCGCCCTCGGCGGTTTCGAGCGTGACCACCGGCACGTTGAACACGTCCGCGCAGATTTGCCGCCACGCCGCGCTCTGGCTGCCGCCGCCCGTCAGGCGGATCTCCGCCGGCCGCACGCCCAGGTTGCGGAAGCGGTTCAGCCCGTAGCCGACTCCCAGCGTGACCCCCTCCATCACGGCCCGCGCGTAGTAAGCGGGGGTCATGTTGCGCGTGTTCAGGCCATGGAGCACGCCCGAGCCGCGCGGCAGGTTAGGGGTGCGCTCCCCGTTGAGGTACGGCAAAAACAGCAGGCCGCCTGCTCCCGGAGGCGCGGCGGCAACGGCCGCCTCCATCGCGGCGTGATCCCAGCCGAAAAGGTGGCGCGCCTGCTCGGTGGCTACGGTCACGTTCATCGTGCAGGCGAGCGGCAGCCAGGCGTCGGTGCTGTCGCAAAACGCGGCCAGCTCGCCCTCCTCGTCCACGACCGGCTCCGCGCTGTACGCGAAAAGCGTGCCGCTCGTGCCCAGGCTGACCGTCACCACGCCGCCTGGCGCGATGTTGCCCGTGCCGATGGCGGCCATCATGTTATCGCCGCCGCCCGCGCTCACGAGCACGTTGGAACCCAGTCCCCACTCCGCGCGCAGCGTTTCGCGCAACAATCCGCATGGTTTGCGCGAACTCTCCAGCGGCGGCAGGCGCTCGGCGAGGTCGGGGTCGATGAAGTTGAGGATCGACTCGCTCCACTGGCGGGTGCGCACGTCCAGCAGCGCCGTGCCGGAGGCGTCGCCGTACTCCATGCGCTGCTCGCCGGTCAGCCAGAAGTTAAGGTAATCGTGCGGCAGCAGGATCGAACGCATCGCGCGGTAGTTGGCGGGTTCGTTCTGCTTGAGCCAGAGAATTTTCGGCGCGGTGTAGCCCGGCAGCATACTGTTGCCGGTCAGCGCGATGATCTCGTCCGCGCCGAACTCGTGGTTGAACTGCTCGCACTGCGCCGTCGTCGAGGTGTCGCACCACAGCTTGGCCGGGCGCACGGGTTCGTTGTCGGCGTTGAGGGGGACCAGGCCGTGCTGCTGGCCGCTGACGCCGATGGCGCGGACCTCCCCACGCCGCTCGCCGATCTGCTCCAGGCACCCGCGCACGGCGGCGTCGGCGGCGTCGAGCCACGCCTCGGGATGTTGTTCGAGATGGCCGGGCGGCAAACCGGGAACCATCCCGTAAGAACTGCTTGCGGTGGCCAGTACGCGGCCGGTGTCGGCGTCCAGAGCAATGCATTTGGTGCTCTGTGTCCCGCTGTCGAGCCCGAGATAAACCATGATTTTGGAGTTTCGTTTCGCGGTTTCCGCCTTACTGTGGGGCCGAGTGGCGGCCGCGTCGAGGCGTCATCTCACACCATTTCCCCGCCATGATCAAGAAACTGCTGCACACTCGTTACCGCGTGACCGACCTGGACAAGACCGTCGCGTTCTACAAGGACGTGCTCGGCCTGGAAGAAACCGCCCGCCACACCTCGGGCCGCGGCTCACAGTTGGTGTTCTTCAAAGCGCCCGGCAGCGACGAGGAAATTGAGATCTGCAAGTACGACGGCAGCGGCCCGGTGAACGTCGGCTCCGACATCACGCACCTGGCTTTCGAGGTGGACGACATCGAGGCGTTTGCCAAGCACTCCACGGCCAAGGGTTACCCGCTCACCGACGGCCCGCACAAGAGCGGCAGCGGCAGCGTGATCGCCTTCATCGACGCGCCGGAAGGCTACGAGGTCGAGCTGATCCAGCGCGCGAAGTAATCGCCTTTCATGGACTTCGACTGGCTGGAAGTGCCCTTCGACCTGCGTAAAGTGCCTCCCCGCGAGATCGAGGAGACGTTCGAGGACCCTTTCAGCCTGCGTCTCCTGCCGGAGTTGCCTTCGCGCAACGGGGAGGCGCGCTACTTCAACCTCGGGCGCACCACCGCCAACCGTCCGATTTTCAGCGTGTTCTGGACGGACGGCAAGCGCTACCGCGTGATCCTGGCGCGGGACATGACGCCCGAAGAAGAAATGTTTTACGACCGGAAGAATTCCGAGTTCAATCTGTAGTTTTGTTCGTGGAAACGTCTCCTTCCAAAATCCAGCGCGTGGTCGCGCACTGGCCGGAGGTGCCGACCTTCGAGACGGAGGAAGAGGAAGCCGCGTTCTGGGCGACGACGCGCATCGACTCTCGGTTGATGAACACCGCCATCCTCAAGGCGGACACCCGGGAGTCGACGACGGTCACGCTGCGGTTTGACCCGCGGATGCTTGCGCGCATCAAGCGGCTGGCGCGCTCGCGCTACCTGAACTACCAGAGCATGGTCAAGCAGTGGCTCAGCGAGCGGCTGGAGAAAGAGATCTGAAACGCTGCGCCGCAGGCATTCCTGCCAAAAATCTGGTTGGAAGGACCCTGCTTCGCCGCCCTTTGCCCCTGCGGCGAAGCCCTACCCCGAAAATGGAAAAACAGCCTGACTGGCCCGGTTGAAGATTCCCCCCAGATTTCAACCAACTCCCTCCAGTCAGGCTGCCTTTTGGTTTTTTCCCCGTTCGTCGAAAACGAACATCCATGCCTTTAGCAGCCACGATGCCAAGGAGATTTGCTTGAGTTTTACGGGAGGAGAGTGTCAGGATCATCCGACGAGCAAGCATCTCTGATACAATGTTTTGCGGAGGATTTTACTTTTTCATCGACGCTGTCCTGCGTGGCACCTCCGCACCAGGAGAAGGCTGGTTAGTTTTGACCAAGCTGGATGGTTTTGGTTGTGCAGAACGCGGCAGATTTCAGGTGCCGTTTGCCGGCCTCCCGACGTATCCTTTCCGGCATGGCCAAAGCGACGAACTCCCCGACCGAAAGCGACCAAAAACGCGTCGCCGCCCTCCGGACCGAACTCGCCGAACACAACCGGCGCTACTACGAGGAAGCGGCCCCGACGATCACCGATCAGCAGTATGACGCGCTGTACCGGGAGTTGATTGATCTGGAGACCGCGCACCCGGAACTGCTCACGCCCGACTCGCCCACGCAGCGTGTCGGCGGCAAGCCGCTGGAGGAGTTCAGCCAGATCCGGCACCGCGTGCCGATGCTCAGTCTCGATAACACCTACTCCGAGGAAGAGGTCGCCGAGTTCTACCGGCGCGTGCAGAAGGCACTGCCGGGACGCGAGGTGCCCGTCATCATCGAGCCAAAGATTGACGGCGTGGCCGTGTCGCTGTTCTACGAAAACGGCGCGCTCAAGTACGCCGCCACGCGCGGCGACGGGGTCGTCGGCGACGACATCACGCAAAACGCCCGCACGATCCGCACGATCCCGCGCGGTCTGCACGGCGACGCGCTGCCGGAACGCCTGGAAGTGCGCGGCGAGGTTTACCTGCCCAAGAGCGGCTTCGCGCGGCTCAACCGCGAGCGCACGGAGGCCGGTTTGCCGGCGTTCGCCAATCCGCGCAACGCCGCGGCGGGTTCGCTCAAGCAACTCGACCCGGCGGTCGCCGCCAAGCGCCCGCTGGCGTTCGTGGCGCACAGCTTTGGCTTGCTCGAAGGTGGCAGCGCGGAACTGCATTCCCAAAGCGAAATGTTTCGGCTGCTGACGGCGTGCGGACTGAAGATCAGTGAACGCCTCTGGACGGCCGCGACGGCGGAGGACATCCTCCAGGCCATCCGCGAACTCGATGGGGTGCGGCGCGGCTTTGAGTACGAGACGGATGGCGCGGTGGTGAAGGTGGACAGTTTCGCCCAGCGCAACCGTCTGGGACTGACCTCCAAGTCGCCGCGCTGGGCGATGGCCTACAAGTACGAGAGCGAGCGTGCCGAGACGAAACTGCTCGACATCCTCATCCAGGTGGGCCGCACCGGGGTGCTCACACCCAAGGCGATTTTGGAACCGGTGCCCATCGCCGGGACGACCGTGGCGCGCGCGACCCTGCACAACGCCGACGAAATCAAGCGCAAGGACATCCGCATCGGGGACACGGTGGCCATCGAGAAGGCCGGGGAGATCATCCCGGCCGTCGTGCTGGTGCGCACCGACCTGCGGACGGGCAAAGAAAAAGCCTACCATTTCCCGGAAAGTTGTCCCTCGTGCGGACAACCCGTCGCGCAGGACCCGGAGGAGGTGGCGATCCGCTGCCTGAACACCGCCTGCCCCGCGCAGGTGCGGCGGCGGCTGGAGCACTTCGCCTCGCGCGGGGCGATGGACATCGAAGGATTGGGCGAGGCGAGCGTGGACCAGTTGGTCACACACGGGTTGGTCAAGAGCATCCCTGACATCTACGAATTGAAGGCCGAGGCGCTCGCGGAACTGGAACGCATGGGCAAAAAAAGCGCCGAGAACCTGGTGAACGGCATCGCGGCGAGCAAGGAGCGGCCGTTGTGGAAGCTGATCTTTGGCTTGGGCATTTTGCACGTCGGCGCGACGGGCGCGCGGGCGCTGGTGGCGGAGTTCAAGACCCTCGACACGCTGCTGGAAGCGCCGCTGGACCGCATTCGCCGCGCCCGGGACATCGGCGAGGTGGTGGGCCTGAGCGTGCATGAATTCATCACGAACCCCGCCAACCGCGAAAACCTCGACCGGTTGCGTGCCGCGGGGTTGAACTTTGGTGACCGCGACCCGGCACCGCTCGCCGGCTCGGGGGGGGGCTCGCCGATGACGGGAACGCGTTGGGTCATCACGGGCACGCTCAGCCAGCCACGCGAGGAGATCAGCGAGTTGATCTTGGAAAAAGGCGGCAAGGTCAGCGGCAGCCTGAGCAACAAAACCGACTACCTCTTGGCGGGCGAGGAAGCCGGCAGCAAGCTGGAGAAGGCGAAGACGCTCGGGGTGAAGACGGTGGACGAAGCGGAGTTCCGCCGGATGCTCGGGGGCGGCGCAAGTTCCGGTGATGCGCCGGAAGCCGGGAGCGGGGAGGCCCTTTCTGACGAAAAGGCAGCAGAGTCCGCGTTGGAACTGCCTTTGGACGAACAAGTCTGAAGTTCGTGCAGCGAAGCGCGGTCAGACGTTGCGGTCGAGCCGAAAGACCTCGTCGGAACACTCCACGCTGCCGTGTGGGTAAGCGTCAACCGAAACACGTCGGAAGTGCAGGCGAGTCAGCAAGGCCGATGACCGCGTGTTCTGTCTGTCCACGGTGGCAAAAACCGACATGACCTCTGACTGCGCGAAGAGGAGTGACAAGCCCATCAAGGCGGCTTCGTGCGCCAGACCCCGGCCCCAAAATGCCGGAGCCAGCACAAAGGCGAAATCTGCGGTGGCTTCCGAGTAAGCCGTCGCTTGAACGTAGCCGATGCACCGCGAGTCTTCCAAGTGGCGGATCAC
This sequence comes from uncultured Chthoniobacterales bacterium, assembly GCA_964245035.1. Lineage (GTDB taxonomy): Bacteria > Verrucomicrobiota > Verrucomicrobiia > Chthoniobacterales > SZAS-18 > CAHJWO01. The sequence goes on along the minus strand of CAXTMD010000171.1, from coordinate 3,836 downwards.
CCAATTGAACCAGCGTTGGGAGCGATCAGGCAAAGATCGGGTTTCCAGCTTTTGGTAGCGGGCAACCAGGGCGGTGACCGAGGCCGGCGGTCTTTCAGGGATGTAGCGGTAGATCGCCGGATGACTCATCGCCGGAAACATCTCGGGCGCGTGGGCGGCCGTCAGGGGTTCCAGGCGAACCCTTGCGGGTTTTTCGAGGCTCATCGTGGGCGTACACGAACGTCTAACCAGTTTTCGTCGGCAATAGTTCGAGCAGCGCCTCCGCGGCGCTCTGCGGCGTCACGGCGTGCAGGCAGCGCAGGTCTAGCGGACACTCCTTGAGGAAACACGGGCTGCACTCTACCTGCCGCCGCAGGATGCGCAGGCGCTCTGCCGGGACCAGCGGGGCGGTCAAAACCGGGTCGGTCGAGCCAAACACCGCCACCACCGGCACGCCGAGGTACGCGGCGAGGTGCATCGTGCCGGTGTCGTTGGTCAGCAGTGCATCGCAACGGCGCAGAGCCGGGATGAGTTCAGCCAGCGTGGTTTTGCCAACGAGGTTTTCGCAGCGTTCGCCCAGCGCCTCGGTGATGGTCGCGGCGTAGGGAGCATCCTTCCCCACGCCGAAGATCACCCACTCGCAGGGCCTTTCGGCTGAAACGAGCTTGGCCGCCTTGGCGAACCGCTCGGCCGGCCAGCGCTTGGTCGGGCCGTACTCCGCGCCGGGACAGAGGCCGACCCGCAGCCAGCCGCCGCGTCCGGAGCGGGGGTTAGCCGGGATCGGCTCGGGCGCAGCGGTGTTCTCCGCGCCGATGGCTTCCGCCAGTCGCAGGTAGCGGTGCGTCTGGTTGCGGCGCGGGTCGCCGCCTTTCGACGCGGACAGGTCCTCGTCGGCCACGATCTGGTTGAGCAGCCAGCGGCGACGGTGCCCGGGGAAGCCCACCCGACGCGGCGCTCCGGCCAGCCATGCCTCCAACGCGGCGCGCAGAGAGTTCGGCAGCAGCACCGCCGCATCGAACGGCCCCGCTCGGCGCACGAGCGATGCCACGGCCGCCACGCCCGCGCCCGGCGGGATCGTCAGCACGTCTGCAACCGCTGGCACCTCGCGCCACAGGTCGGCGAGCTTGGCGGGCGAGAGCACGGTCACACGCACGTCCGGCCGTCCGGCGGCGATGGCGTGGATGGCGGGGATCGTCATGACGGCATCGCCCAGCCAATTCGTCGAACGCACCAGGATGTGAAAGGGTTGCAGGTCCGTTGCGTTCACGCCCTCCGGCAATACGACGCCGCGCTTGTAGCGCGCAAGCAGGAACCGCGGCTTGGGCGTTTTCCAGCGGTTGTGCACCCAGAACCAGTCCGCCGGCGAGACGTTGATCTGCCCTTCGAGCACCCCGTTGAGCCGCGCCGTGAGCATCTCGACCGAGGCAGCCGACGGCACCAGCGGCGAGATCACCAGCTTCCAGCGGGCGACGCCGACGGTATGCACCGCCATCGGGACGACCAGGGCGTCCGTGCGCGTGGCGAGCAGGGCCGCCAGCGTGGACGTGGACGCCAGCCGGCCAAAGAGCGGCGTCCAGACCCCGCTGTCGCCCGCGTGCTGGTCGATGAGCACGCCGAGCGCGCCGCCCTCGCGCAGGAAGGCCGTCGGCGCGTTGAAGCCGTCCTTGCGGTTGAAGAGCGTCACCTTCTGGCGGGTGCGTCGGATGTGCGCCTCGATGTGGCGGTTGCGCAGCGGTTGGTAAACCGTCCCCCATTTTTCCTCGGCGATGATCTGGCACGCCTGCGCAAACATTTCCCAATTGCCGATGTGGCTGATGGCCAGCACGATCCCGCGCCGTTGGGCGAACGCCGCCAGGATGATCTCCATGCCCTCGATCTCCACGACTTCGCGCAGCCGCCGGGCGTCGAAGTCCACCGCCTTCATGCTGCACAGGGCGTTCGCGCCGAGGTTGAGGAAGTGCTGCCGCGCGAGCCGGCGGATCTCGGCCGGCGTGCGCTCGCGGCCGTACGCCACCGTGAGGTTGGCCACCGCCAGCCGCCGATACGGCGCGAACAGGCAGTAGCCCAGCCACCCGCCCAACTGTCCGAGCCGGAAAACCCACGTCAGCGGCAGGACACCGACGACGAACGTCACCGCCCGGTAGACTCCGTAGATCAGTCGCTCCATCTCACTTGGAGTACATCTCCCACAGGGGGTGGGTGTCGAGCAGGTTGGGCTGGACCCCGCCGAGCCGCGCGCCGTCGTAAAGCTCTACGCCCACGTAGTAGTACAGCGGACAGATCGGGGCCTGCTCGCTGACGAGGAGACGCTCCGCCTGCCGGAAAAGCTCGAAACGCCGCTCGCGGTCGATCTCGCGCGCGGCCCAGGCGATGAGGTCGTCGTAGCGGGGATCGGACCAGCCCGTGCGGTTGTTGCCGCCGCCGGTCTGCCACAGTTCCAGGAACGTGTTCGGGTCGTCGTAGTCGCCCACCCACACGCTGCGGCCGAAGTCGTAGTCGAGCCGCTTCATCATCGAGCTGTAAACCTTGTTTTCGTGCGGGCTCAGCGACATGCTCACGCCAAGTTCGCGCTCAAACATGTTTTTGAGCTCGACGGCGATGTACTGGTTCTGCTCGCCCTCGTTGTAGATGTAGGCCACGGGTGGAAAGCCCTTCCCAGCGGGATAACCGGCCTCGGCGAGAAGCTGCCGCGCACGGGCGGGATCGTAACTTAACCCCGGACTGGGCGGCTGGTAACCCGCGGTGCCGGGCGGCACGAGCGAATACGCCGGCTGCTCACCCGCCTTGGTGATCTTGTCCACAAGGAGGTGCTTGTCGATGACGAGCGAAAACGCCTGCCGCACCCGCGCGTCGTCGAAGGGCCGGCGGGTGCAGTTGAAGCGCAGGAAGTAATTGCCCAAGAACGGCGCGGCGTGGAAATACGGTTGCCGGCGCAGTTCGCCGATGAGCGCGGGCGGGGTGAGGCCCTTGTCAAGGATCAGGTCGCACATGCCGCTCGCGAAAAAGTTTAGCGCCACGTTGGCGTGACTGATGGGCAGCATGTCGACGGTGCCGAGCCGGACGTGGTCGCGGTTCCAGTAGCGCGAGTTTTTGCGCAGGCGGATCTTGTCGTTGAGCCGCCACGTTTCCAGGCAGTACGCGCCGTTGCCGACGAGGTGCTCGGGCTTTGTCCAGGCGTCGCCCCAGCGTTCGACCGTTGGCGAATGTACGGGGGCAAGGGTAGTCAGCGCGCAAACGTCCAGGAAGTACGGCGTGGGATGCTCCAGGGTGACGATCAGCGTATCGTTGTCCGGTGCACAGACGCCAACCTCCTCAAAGGGCAGCGTGCCGGGTTCCGCGTTGTTGAACCGCGCGCCGTTTTTGACGAGGAAAAGCTGGTACGCGTACTGCGCGCCAGTGCGTGGTGAGAGGACACGCTGCCACGACCAGACGAAGTCGCGCGCCGTGACGCGCTCGCCGTTGCTCCAGAGCGCATCGGGGCGAAGATGAAACGTGTATTCGGTCGCGTCGGGCGAAACTTCCCAGCGCGCGGCGACCCCGGGCTGCGGCTGGCCGGCGGCGTCGAAGGTCGTCAGGCCTTCGAACAAGGCAGCGCAGAGCCGCTGGTCGGGTTGGACGGTCGCCAACGCCGGATCGAGCGTTTCGGGCTCCGCGCCGTTGGCGATGATCAGTTCGGCGCGATGGGCAGGCCGCTGGTCACAACCGGTTCCGAGAAACGCCAGCGCCAGGCAGCACAGAAGCCTGGCGGATGGTCGGACACGGCTCCGCACAGCCGTTTCAGGGCATTGTGCTCGGCGTGGTTGTCGGAGCCGGGATGTCAGGCGGCGTCGCGGTTGGAGCGGCGGTCGGGGCTGGGT
>CAXTMD010000170.1:0-9541 GCA_964245035.1 uncultured Chthoniobacterales bacterium | reverse complement strand
AACCCCAGCGAGCCGAAGGCAGGCACCATGGCCGAAGCACGCAGCGACCGCTCCGATTGTCCGGCAGAACGGCAGGATGGCAGCCATCTGGAGGAAAAGCTGAAGAGCAAGGTTCAGGTTGTTCATGGACGGGAGTCGCGGCGGCGAGACCGAAAAGAGGGGTGGCCTGGTGGCGCACTCTAATGGATACCAGTTCCACTGGCTGGCGCTGCCGATGGTGTCACTCGGTACCATGCGCAAGCCGCTGACCTCGAACTCGTCGCGGCGGCTGGCTTTGTCCGCCGGAGGGAACATGACGGCCGGTGCCTCCACGGGCGGGGAGAACGCGACGCTCGCCCGGGGCACGCCAAGTTCGGCGACCACGTCCGCGCGGTGGCTGCGGGTATTCAGGGCTCGGATGGGTCGCGTGCCGTGCTTGGCCACCAGCAGCGAGCCGCCGCTGCAAAGGAACACGGGGACCAAGCTCAGGACGAACCAAAGGAAGAGGCGCAGCATCCGAACAGCGTCGCCGCAGGTGAGGCAGCCTTAGAATCGTTAAAGCCGTGTGGAGCATCGGCTGGATCAATGCTCGCTTTGGGCAAGCTGGCGTTCAGGACGGAAACTTGCGGGCGGCATCAGCCTTGAGTTGAACGATGTCCTGCCGCCAGGCCGCCCACTCTTCCGGCAGCCGCACCGGCACGCTCCAGCCCAGCATCAGGTAGCGCTGCCAGCGCCGCCACCATGGGCGCGGCGGCCGCCCCCGCAGAGGATGCGCCGCTCCAGCCAGTCAGGGTCGAAGCCCGCCCACTCGCCTGCGACCTGCGAGAGGTTGAACGAGCAGGCAGGGTACACTTTGTCTATGGCAACGACGCAAACTTTACCGAGCGCGTCTACCATGCAGGGCTTGGCTGCGTGCAAACATCAACGTCAACGGCGAAATCTTCTCTCATGACAACGCATCTCTCCCGGCTTTCCATGTTGCTACTGGCAGGATGGTTGCCGTTGAGCAGCCAGGCGCAAACCGTGGCCGCAGACAAAGCGGGCAACCTCTTTTTCACGGACGGTGCTGGCAAACGCACCCAACTCACCGCCGATGGCAGGGCCTCCGCGCCTAGCCTCGATCCGACTAGGCGCCGCGTGGTGTTCGTGCGCGCCACGCCGGGCCAGACGGTCGATGTCGGGATCGGTGACGTGGAAGCCACGGAGTTGTGGATCGTCGACGTGGACGGTCGTCATGCCACGATGCTGCTGCGCGGCAAAGCCAACCAGAAGATGGAGAAGGTTCTTGGCAGCATGGACGTGCCACAGTTCTCGCCCGACGGGCAAACGATCTACTTCCAGAGCATGGCGTGGGTGACTTCCGGTGCCATCCACGCCTACGATCTGGCCAGGAAAACCGAACGCTTCGTGTGTGCTGGCAACGAACTCGAAGTGGTTCCCCGCGGTGAGTACGCGGGCTGCCTGCTGGCCACCCAGCACCGCTACTTCCTGGGCGGCGGGAGCTATGACTGGTACTACCTCCTGCGTTCCAACGGCAAGGAAGTCGGCGTGGTCGGCGAAAGCACGGAGACCTTCCGAGCCACGTACATCAAAGCGCCTCGTTAGTAAGCGGGGGTATGGTCTCACCAGGAGAGCCGGGTGGCCGGACCTCGATGGGCAATGAGCATTCGATCCTCGTTCTTCTTAGACGAGCGAGCGACGCTGATGAACAAACGCCTGCTTGAGCGCGAACACCGCGGCGCAGAGCGGAAGGATGAGAGCAATGTCTAGCCCGAGGCGTTGCAGCGCGCCGCCTGCCAAGTCGAACCTGCCCACGACCAAGGCCACGCCCACTGCCGCGGCGGCATGGATGGTCACCAGCGCGATCAAGGGTCCGGCGATGACGCTGCGCCGGAAGGCAGACACCATCACAGCACCCGCCAGAGCCGCCGCGCCTGAAACTACCAAGTCTTTTGCCGTCGGATGCTCCAGCCGGTGAACCTCCGGGTTGTCTACGAACTCTTTCAGCTCTACTCCCCCCGCCACCCGCAGGCACAGGAAGGTCAGCGCCGCGGCCAGGATGAGCGTCACGTACCCGGCGGACGCGGACACCAGGCCCAGCCGCAGCACCGCCCAGCGGCGCAGCACAAGCCCGAGCGGGATCTTGACCAGGGGCTCGAAGCCCGGGGCGATCACGCTGGCCGCCACGAACGCGATGGCTTGCGAGGTGTCAGTGGACACCAGGCCCACGGCAGCCACAATGCCGCCCGCTGCCATCAGGGCGAGGTAATTGGCCGTGACGCGCCCCTGGTGGCGCAAGCCCGCTTCCATCTCCTCCCAGATGGCTTCGTCCACGTCGTTGTCGACCGCCTCAGAGTGCTCGGAGTCGATGATGCTGGCCAGCTCGGCGGTGGTTGCCGAGATCGTGCCGTCGGGTTGGTTCTCGGCGACGCACTTGAGGACCTTATCCATCCCGCGGTTGAGCACGTGAACGGTCAGCACGTCCCCGGGTGGCTTGAGCGATGCTCCCGCCGTGACGCTCAGGCCGACGACCTCGTCGAGGGCGGTGAGATCACGGGCGAGGGCGGCCGTCGCCGCCGGGGGCACGGTCAGGGAAAGGGTGCGGTGCATGGTCTCCTTTCGTTTCAGGCCAGCAGCGGCGGGACAGCGGCCGAGATGGGAACCTCCAGCACCAGGGGACCCTCCGCCTGCCAGGCTTGCTGGAAGGCTTCCGTGAGGAGCGCCGGATCATTGATCCTGCGGGCAACGCAGCCGTAGCCTTCCGCCAGCTTCACGCAGTCGAGGCCAGGCAGGTCCAGCCCCGGGATGCCGGCAGTCTTCTCGTGCTTAGCGAACGACTTGAGGATGGCGTACTCGGCGTTGCACGGCACGACGACGAGCAGCTGTAGCCTCTGTTGCACAGCCGTCCAGAGTGCCTGCACCGAGTACTGGAAGGCGCCGTCACCGATGACCGCCGCCACGCGGCGGTTGCGCCCAGTCGCCCGTTCCGCTAGTGCCACCCCCACGGCCGCGGGCAGCCCGAAGCCCAGCCCACCCCCGGCAAAAGCCAGGTAGCCGCCCGGCTGCGTCGTGCGCCAATGTTCTCTGAGGGTGCGCACGTTGGAAAGACTTTCCTGGACGAGGATCGCGTCCGCCGGCCGGGTTTGCGCCAGCGCGTGGAAGAGGAAGGCAGGCGAGGGCGGCGTGCTGATGGTCGGCGGCTCAGGCGCGGCCTGGGACGCGGGAGCCTTGCGCCCGGAGGAAGCGGCGTCCGGCAGCACCGCCGCCACCAACGCCGCCAGGCTCAAAGCCGGGTCTCCCAACAGGCTTTCCCCCACCACGGCACGGGCGGCCTCATCCGGATCATCGGTGATGTGCAGCAGGCGCGTGCCCTTGGCCAGGAAGTCGCCCGGGACGTAGGGGTAGTAGCGAAAGACGGGGGCGCCGACCACGAGCACCACGTCGTGACCCTTGAGCTTGGCTGCGAGCGGCTCGATGGCCGGGGGTAGTTCGCCCTGGTAGAGCGGGTGATCTTCCGGGTAGCCGACGCGCTCGTTCTCCGGCGGTGCGTACACGGCAGCTTGGAGAGACTCAGCCAGCCGCACGGCCTCGCGCCAGCCTCCGGTGCGATCCACGCCCGCGCCGAAGACCAGTGCCGGGTTCTTGCTCCGGGCGAGCGTTTGGGCAAAGAGGCCCAGACGTTCCGGGTCCGGCGCGAAGCGGTGGCTGAACGAGCGCGCGGGGCCGATGTCCACGCCGGGCTGGTCGATGGCTTTCTGGTCCCAGTCATCCACCGGCAAGGAAACGTACACCGGGCCCTGGGGCGGCTGGAGCGCGGTCGCGTAAGCGCGCAGCAGGCTACCGGGCACATCCTGCGGACGCCCGGGCTGGTAGCTCCACTTGACGAGCGGCTTGGGCAAGGTGGTCGCGTCCACGTTGGTGAGCAGCGGCTCCAAGAGCAGCATCTCGCGCGTCTGCTGGCCTGCCGTGATGACCAGCGGCGTCTTGTTGAGCCAGGCGTTGGAGAGGTTGCCCATGGCGTTGCCCGTCCCGGCCACGGTGTGCAGGTTGACCAAGGCTGGTTTACCGGTGGCCTGTGCGTAGCCATCGGCCATGGCTAGCACGCTCGCTTCCTGGAGACCCAGCACATAGGTGAAGTCCTCGGGCAGGTTCTTGAGGAAGGGTTCTTCGGTCGAGCCAGGGTTGCCGAAGATGGTGGTGAGTCCCAATCGGCGCAGCAGGTCGAGGGTTTGGGTCAGGACGGTAGGAGAAAGGAAGCTCATGAAGAGAAAAGGGGCAGTCCGCCCATCCACTATGACAGGTTCGATGACGGTCGCTTGCGCATAGGTGCTGGCGGTAGGACGCGGCCACGAGCACGTCGCTCGTCCGCGCGGCGTCCACCCATCACTTCTGCGCCTGGTGGCGTTCCAACCAGTAGGCGTAAGGCGCGGGCAAAACCCACGCGGGCCGCGCGATCTTCAGCTCGAGCGCTGCCTGGTACGGCCAGTGTGGGTTGGCCAAGTGCGCGTGCCCAACCATCACGAGGTCCATCTGCCCCTCGGCAACGACGCGTTCGGCGACGGGCGGTGAGTCGATGCCCCACGACGATGCCACCGGCAGGCCCGTCTCGCGGCGCACGCGCTCGGCCACCGGGGCAAGCAACGCCGGTGCCCACGGGATCTTGGCGTCCGGGGTCGAAAAACCGATGCTGACGTCCAGCAGATCGAGCCCGTGCTCGCGGAAGCGGCGCGCGAGCCCGATGGCCTCGGCAAGGGTTTCTTCGTCACGACCGTCGAACTCGATGACACCGAAACGCGCGGTCAACGGCAAGCGCTCCGGCCAGACGGCGCGCACCGCCTGCAGGGTTTCCAACAGGAAGCGTCCGCGACGTTCGGCATCGCCACCGTAGGCGTCGGTACGCTGGTTGGCGTGAACCGAGAAGAAGCTCTGCGCCAGGTAGCCGTGGGCGAAGTGAAGCTCCAGCCACTCGAACCCGGCTTCCAGGGCGCGCTTGGCAGCCGCCACAAAGTCGGCCTGGACCCGTGCGATGTCCCCCGGCGTCATCGCGGTGGGAACCTTGGGCAAGCCGCCGCCGAACGCGACGGCTGAGGGCGAGATCGTTGGCCAGCCACGTGGGTCTCCGTCCGGGATGTGGTCGTCGCCTTCCCAGGGTTTGTTGGCGCTGGCCTTGCGCCCGGCGTGGGCCAACTGGATGCCCGGCACCGCGCCGGCAGCCTGGATGGCGGCGACGATCCGTGCGAGGCCCCCGGTTTGCTGGTCGTTCCACAAGCCCGTGCACCCCGGGGTGATGCGGCCTTCGGGCGATACGGCGGTGGCCTCAACGATGACCAGGCCGGCGCCGCCGCGCGCCAGATCGGCGTAGTGGACCTGGTGCCAGTCGTTCGTCAGGCCGTCGACGGCGCTGTACTGGCACATGGGCGACACCACGATGCGGTTGCGCAGCCGCGTATCTTTGAGCGTGAAAGGGGCGAAGAGGACTGGCTGGTTGGACATGGCAATGGGTTGCTGGTGTAGTGCTATCGCCGAGCACCTCGGCAGCGGGCTTAGATTTCGGCGGCTAGCTGGTGCGCTTGGCTGGCACGATCGACTCCTCCCAATGCGAGGCGGCCCATCGGCCTAGCGTTCGTGCGGCCTCAGCTCGCCGACGCCAGCGATGCTGCCGTCGCTCTGCGGTGGATCGTCCCCAACTTACGGATCGTCCGCCGCTTCCCCACGCTTGATGGGTCGCCTTCTCATCAGAAGCGAGGTTAGAGCCCCCTGAACAACTGCGGCTGGTGAGACACTGGCTACGAAGCGATTCGTCGGATGGATAAACCACGGTTTGCCGGTATCAGCTACCCACCGGTTCGGGTGAGCACCGAGATGGGCGGTTCACCTTCGCCGATCAAAACAGCGAGGAAAACTCCCGACAGTCTGCGCCTGTGCCGGCACGATGAAAATATCTGTAAAGGGGGGGCAAAAGCGTGGCACCAGCCAGACGCTTGCGGAGCGAGACATTTTCAGGGCCGCTCACCGCCAGTTCTGCGTAGTAGATGGCTGACAGTCCATCGCAAGTTCATTCCATCCATGAAAACCGCCCCGTTCAAACTCACTCCCTCTTTCTGGCCAACCTTTGGTGTTGGTTGCGTGCTCGCTCTCTCCCCGATTGCAACCTTTGCGCAGGGCACGGACCCGGCCGTCTACACCGCTTCCCAGAGCCAAGCCACCGATCCCATCGAGTCCCAAACCGGCGAACTCAACCAGGCCGAACCCGGTGGCCCGGTCAAGATCACGGCGCAGGACACTCTGGACGTCATCATGTTCGGCTCGGGCAACGTGGGCATGATCCGCCTGGGCGAACTCACACTCAAGAACTCGCAGAACCCGGACGTGAAAGCCTACGCCCAGATGATGATCGACGCCCACTGCAAAGCCAACGACCAGTTGCTGGCGGTGGCCAAGGACCACAACATCGACTTTCCGCCTGCCCCGCCGGCCGCCGCCTACAAGGCCAGCCAGCCAATGCTGGCCATGCGGGGAGCCGAGTACGACAAGGTGTACATGGGTGCCATGGTCAAGGCGCACACCAACGAACTGGCCGCGCTCAAGAAGGCCAAGGGCGAGACGAAGGACCATCTGCTCACCGAGTACATTGAAGGAGCCGAGACCCTCGTGGCCGAGCACCTGAAGAAGGCCAAGGAACTCGACGAGAAGCTGACGACAAAGTAAGCGCCACCCCGAAGAAGCGTCGGTTTAGCTTGCGAGGGCGGTGGATGCGTATGCGACGCGTTCGCCGCCTCTTTGTTGTTGAGAGGAGCCTGCTCTCGAACCGTCACCCAGCTTTGCCTGATGGATTTGAGGAAGCAGTTCTCCAAACCGGTAAACCACCGTTCTTTGACACGGTGTTCACCCGTATGGGCCACCCTGTTAGAATAGAGCGCACAAACAACCGCGTGATCTACTGCTACCCAGAGGGAAGCTGGTCCCACCCGGGCTGATTGCCGCCGAGCCGATCTTTGGCTGCCTGGTAGTGCCCGATGGCAGGGATCAGCGTGCCGACGCGGCCAAGGCCAAACGGCGGCATGTGGTGATGAACCTTTTCATACCGAAGACGCGCGGAGCGAGTGGCAGAAGGACGTCAAGTAAGGTCAGCCTTTTCATCGGAGAAGGGAGTGTTGTAACGCTTCCTTCGTTCTCGCCTTGGTTTGTTTGCCAAGTAACGAACTTGGTGGCGTGAGCTATGGTTTTAGTAAACACCCCACGCCAAGTACAAACGCGAATCGGAAATCCCGCGTCCACCCAATCTAAATACCAACACAACCGCAATGTTTGACTCGCTCTCGTTGCCGTGGCTCCTCTTGATCTTCGCGGTGGCGGCCGCGGCCGTATGGGTTGCCGGCGCTTACCTCTCGGACGCGACCGACATCCTGTCCTCTCGCTGGGGTCTGGGCCAGGCGCTCGGCGGCTTGATCATCCTGGCGGTGGTGACCAACCTGCCCGAGATCGCCATCACCGTCAGCGGTGCCTGGCACCATCAACTCGATATTGCCGTAGGCAACCTGCTCGGCGGCATTGCGCTGCAAACCGTGGTCCTGGTGGCGCTCGACATCTGGGGCGTGGGCAAACCCGCGCCGTTGACGTACCGGGCGGCCTCGCTCTCCCTGGTACTCGAAGGCGCGCTGGTTGTCGCCGTGCTTTCGCTGGTGATCATGGGCACCCAGTTGCCTGGCTCGCTGGTGTTCGCCCGCGTCGCCCCCGCTGACCTGCTGATCGTGGCGCTCTGGATCGTGGGCATCAGGCTGGTGGGCAAGTCACAGACCGACTTACCTTGGCAGAACAAAGGCTTGGCCCCGGACGGTCAGCCGGAGCCGCGCGGCCACAGCCAGAAGAAGAAAGAGCAGGACGAACAGAACAAAAAGAAAAGCACGGTGTGTGTGGTGCTCGTCTTTGCCGCTGGTGCCGTGGTCACGCTAGTGTGCGGCGTGGTGCTCGAAAGCAGCGGCGACGCGATTGCTAAACACATCGGTATGACCGGCGTGCTCTTTGGCGCGACGGTGCTCGCGGCGTCCACTTCGCTGCCGGAACTCTCCACGGGCTTGGCTTCCATCAAGTTGGGCGACTACCAGTTGGCGGTCAGCGACATCTTCGGCGGCAACGCGTTTCTGCCGGTGCTCTTCCTGGTGGCTTCGGTGGTCTCCGGCCAATCCGTGTTGCCGCACGCGCAGAAAAGCGACATCTACCTGACAGGGCTGGGCATTTTATTGACGACTGCCTACATGGCGGGTTTGATCTTCCGGCCCCGTCTCCAGGTCGGGCGGATGGGGGTAGATTCGCTGGCGGTGCTGCTGCTCTACTTGGCGGGGGTAGGCGGCCTCTTCTTCATTGCAGGAGGATCCTGAAATTCAACGCGATCCGTCGGTTAAATTTGTGCTTTTTCCTGCACGTCCTTTTCGTCGTTGGCCGTGCGCCGCTCTTCTTGCATCTCGCGGGAAAGAAAATAGTTGAGCGTCGTGCGGATCACCGCGATGACACCCAGCTTACCGATCTCGTTCCAGGTCGGTGCCACGGCGGTCGAGAGGATGTCTGCGCCGAGTTGGAACTCCAGGGCCATGGCCAGATAGCGCGCCAGCACCAAGCGAATCGCATTGAAGTCCGATGGTCTGCGCGCCAGCAGTGAGCGGGCGAACGCCACCAGTGCGATGCTCACCCCGATCCCGATGACCACCGCCCCCGTGCTTTCCACCGCCAAGCGCAGCCAGTGGACGGCGTTCTGCACAAGAGTTTCTCGGTTGAAACCGGATTTTCCATGGCGTGGTAAATCGTGCGGCCAACGGCGAGTGTTTATCGAGCAACGTCCCGAAATCGCCGCAACAGCCGCAACGAAAGGTGTTGAAGCGCCACCAGGAGAACAATCAGCCCCATCGATAGACCGAAGAGCGAAAGGCTGCTCACCGCACTGGCCCGGAAAGCAAAGGTCAGGGACGTGGACACCGCCGGAGGGTGCATGGCGTGTGCCGCGATGAGCACGACGATGGTGACGACCATCGCCACCCCGGCGGCACCGTAGCCGGTCCCGAGTAAGAAATTCGCCCCAAAGCCAATCAGAGCCGCACAGCCTTGGGCGAGGACGAGCGTGCGCACCCCGTTCATCGGGTGTTCGGGGTCGATGTAGATCAGAAAGGCGCTGGAGGCCAGAGAAGCAAAGAGCAACCGCTGACGGCTAAACACTTCCACGCCACAGAGCATCAGGAGCACTACCGCCGTGGGCAGCAAAGCCAACGCCAGTTCCTGACGCAGATTGAACCTTCGAGGTGCGGTCATACCAGAGGCCGTCCTCTCCTTGGTTGGCAACGAGTGGAATGAGCCTTTGTTAATTGCCTTCAGTGGAAATCGCGCGCCGTGAGCCAGTCAGCGATGGCTTGGTTGACGGCGGCGGGAGCCTCCAGCATCAACCCGTGCCCAGCCTCGATGGTGACTTCCGTCAGATCGGTGCAATCCTCGCGCATCGGGTCGGCCAAGCGGCTGTGCGCGGTGGAACAGATCTGATCCCACGCGGCGTGCAGGAACAACACCGGCAGGGTCA
>CAXTMD010000169.1:4478-9586 GCA_964245035.1 uncultured Chthoniobacterales bacterium | reverse complement strand
CGCCAGATCCGTGTCAACACGATTGCGCCCGGGCTGATCGAGACCGAGGGTGCAGCCGAGTTCGTCGCCGGTGAGTTCGGCAAGACCGTGGCCTCGCAGACGCCGCTGGGGCGCATTGGCCGCCCCGATGACGTGTCCAAGGTGGCCGTGTTCCTGGCGGGCGACGAGGCCGGTTGGGTTTCGGGCGAGGAAATCGTCATCGCAGGAGGCTCCTAGCCGCGGCAGCTCTGGTCCCACCCACCAACCGCTCTGATTCCATATGTCTACCATCCCCTCCCGCGAAGTGCGTCTGCGCAGCCGCCCCGACGGCAAGCCGACGCTGGAGAACTTCTCCGTCGAGAGCGTCTCCGTGCCGCCGCCTGGCCCCGGCGAGGCGCAGGTGCGCAACCGCTTCCTGTCCGTGGACCCCTACATGCGCGGGCGCATGAGCGACGCGCCCAGCTACGTGCCGCCCTTCCAGATCGGCACGGTGCTGGAAGGCGGCGCGGTGGGCGAGGTGGTCGCGTCCAACCATCCCGGCTTGCAGGCCGGCGACACGGTGTTTTCCATGCTCGGCTGGCGCGAGGCGTTCAACGCGCCCGGTGACCAGTTGCAAAAGCTCGACGTGAGCCGCCTGGCTCCCGCCGAGCACCTGGGGGCGGCGGGGATGACGGGCCTGACGGCCTACGCCGGCCTGCTCGAAGTTATCAAGATCAAGACGGGCGAGACACTCTTCGTGTCGGCGGCTAGCGGGGCGGTCGGCCTGGTCGTCTGCCAGGTGGCCCGGCTCAAAGGAGCCACGGTCATCGGTTCGGCGGGCGGGGCAGAGAAGTGCGCGTTCTTGCGCGAGATCGGCGTGGATCATGTCATCGACTACAAGGCGACGGCCGATCTGAAAGCGGCGCTGGCGCAGGCGGCGCCGGGGGGGCTGGATGCCTACTTCGACAACGTCGGGGGCGCGCACCTGGAAGCGGCGCTCGCCTGTGCCAAACCGTTCGCCCGGTTCGCCGTGTGCGGGATGATCGCGGGCTACAACGGCGACGATGATTGCCCAGCGAACCTGGCCGAGATCGTCCGCAAACGTTTGCTCGTCCAGGGCTTCCTCGTGCTGGATTACCTCGGTCTGCAACGCAGGTTCGTGGAGGAGATGACCGGCTGGATCGAAGCGGGCGAGGTGCGCACGCGCCAAAGCGTGGACCACGGCATCGACCACGCGCCGGCGGCGTTCCTCAAGCTTTTTTCCGGCGGGAACTTCGGCAAGATGCTCGTCGAGTTAAGTTGAGCCCGGTCGCTCGGCAGACGAGAAACCGCTTTCGCTCCAAAGCCAGCCGGGACGCAGGGTGTCTGACTGCGTTGTCGAAGCAAACTCGCTCGGACGCAGGAAAGCAGGCGCGCCACGGGCGGCGAGCATTGCGCGACCACCAACGCCAGCAACTGAGAAACATCCGTGCGGCCGAGACCCGCGCCCGCGGTCTGCGCCTGTTCGTCGCTTGGACCGAAGGCGGCAAGCTAACCAGCCGCCACCGGGGCGCAGCTAAATGGCGAGTCTCGCTTCCCCAGGCCGCCTGAAAGATCGGGAACCAACGGGTAGCGGTCGTTGATCTATTATTTGCCTCCGCTCAGAGGCTGAGGCGAAGAGGCTCATCGCAGCGTGGCCCGCCAACCGTCCACGCCGAAGCGGTCATGTTGAGCGCGGAAGAGCAGCAGGACGAAGAAGACCAACGCGTAGACGAGTTGCTCGCTCAACACCGGGTACTCTGCCCGCAGGGCCGTGCCCAAGGTCAGCAGGGCGATGAGCAGCGCGCCCGCTGCCAGTGCCCAGCGCGTCCACAGCCCTAGGACGAGCAACAGGCCCACCGCTGGCTCCCAGAAGGGGATCACGATGGCAAACGCGCGCACGCTCCAAGCGGGTAGCGGCGTGTGGGCGAAGCCGGCGACCACTCCCTCGACAAACTTGCCGCCGTCGTGCCAGCGGCTGAAGGAGTGCAGCAGGAAGTTCAAGCCCACTGTCAGTCGCAGCAACGTGTAGCCCAAGGCAGCATCCAGATCGGAGGGTGGGCGTGGTTCGGGCGCGGCAGGAGAGATCATGGCCGCGAGAAGGTTCATCCAAACACTCGTCCATCGCAAAGGGGGCCTGATCATGATGCACCAAGATGGATTGCTGCCGCTGGCCGGCTTTCCTCTGCACTTTGCCCGGCGACCCCGCGCTGGTAGCGCGTGCACTCACCGCGTTCCACCTGCAAGCTGCTCCACAAACCCATCGCGTGGCCGTACAATCTAGGAATCTCCAATAATCACAGCATGCTACGCCCCAAAACGGCGAAGTATTTACAATAAGGCTTATTACACAATGCGCTGGACGGTCAATACTTGCATTTTATACTCTTGGGCAATCAATGAACTCAACTGAGCTTTGTAAGCAGCGTCCGAGGCAAGCAGAAGCTACGGCCCAACATCTCAACCATACACGGTAAGATAGTCAGACAGGGCTGAGAGGTCACCGGCATCGGAGATCAACCCGACGTAGCCGTCTGGACGGATCAGCACGAGGGTACGCTCGGTCGCTTCGTAGGCACGGGCCAGATGGCCGGCAGAGTCGGCGAGGTCATCGGAGCTGGCTGGTTGTCCAACGACATGGAGCGTCCTGAGCTTCGAAGGAGAGGCTTTGACGGCCACCGACGCTCCGAAGTTCAGCAGCGTGAAGCGCCCGTCCCGCGTCAGGTCGAACAGCCGGCGTCTGCCTGCCAACGTGATCAGTTCAGTCGCATCGGGGGCGCGATCACCGGCACGGAGCAGGGCGGTCTCGTTGCGGTCATCACGCGCCAAGGTAGAGCCGCGGTAGCTGATGCTCAGTTGCGTCGTGTTGCCACTGGAGCACTCACTTCACCATGCCAAACGGATCAGGCACCATGTGTTGGTTGGCGTTGTTCCAGAAGTTGCCGATGACGAAGGCGTACTCCGGCAGGTTCTGGTTGAACGGCACGAGCATGGCGTTGGCGGTGGGCAGCTTCCAGTCTGCCTGCAACTCGCAGGCGAGGGCGAAGGTAGTCACCAACTCAGCCCCCGCGTTGCTCATCCGCGACATTGCCGCCTCGGCCTCGTAGCGGCTCCAGCCGCCGCAGGCGTCCACAACCGGGAACACCTTGTACCCGTCGTTGAGCATGGACAACGTCGGGAACGCGCAGCAGGTGCCGATAGTCACGGCGGCGATAATGATGTGCCGACGACCTGTTTTTTCCGCAATGTCTTCCAATGCCTTGCGGAAGGTAGGATCTTCGTAGCAGTTGATGATGCCGGTGCGTCGGTAGATCGGCTGGTCGGGGAAGAGTTCCTTGATCTCGGGCAGCGTGTCGCCGTTTTGCCACTGCGCGTTGGAGGAAGTGATGAGCGTCGGGATGTTCAACGCCTTGGCGATGCGTGCCAGACCGACCACGTTGCTCTTGTACTCGGCCAGGGACACAAAATCGCGCACGCCGACCATGAGGCCGATCTGATGATCGACCAAGAGGACGATGCTGTTGGCGGGCGTGGGTTTGTCGTGACCGTGGCGACCGGCCTTCCGCGCCTCCTCGACGGAGGTCTTGTTGGGCAAGACCCCGTCGGTGATGGGGCTGAAGATGTCGGCGGGGCGCTGCGGGGTGGATGGATTGCTCATGATGTCTGCTTTCTATTTTTGGTTTGGTTGAACGATGCTGGTTGTCTGCAGAAAGATTGATGGAGCGGAGGAAATAAAAGGTTTTCGTCGGAACGCTGCTTCCCCATCAGAACAGGAACGAGGTGGTGGCGCTGAAGAAGGCCGCGTCCCCACCCTTGGCCTCCCGCACGTAGCCGCCGCCAAAGAAGTACACGTATTCCAGGTCCACCGTCAGATGGCGGTTGAGCTTCCACTCCGCGGTCGCCTCCGCCGTCGTGCCGAGGTAGTGCGAGCCGTGGCCGTTGGGCGCGAGCACGAGGGCACCCGGCGGACTGTAGACGCCGTCATTGACCGTGTAGCGCCAGAGCACGTCCGAACCGAGACCCAGCACGACCGTCCTGTACGGAGTCACCTGCAAAGTGGGGTGAACGTCCATCAGATTGGACGGACGGTAGAGGCTGGCACCGTTGAAGTAGCCGCTCTTGAAGTAAAGCGGATCGAAGGTCTCCAGTGTGCCGTCGCGCGGGTGACGATCCCCACTGGCGATGTCGGCTTTGAGGCCGAGGCGCGGCGTCCAAGGCAGGCCAGCGAACGTGAAGCCGCTGTCTTGGCTGAGCGCCCATGCCCTCATGTCCTGCGAACCGAAAGTGCCGGCTTCGCCGATGCCTTCCGCGTCGTAGTCCCAACCGGCGACCGTGCCGAAAACCCGCAGCCCGAACACCTGCCCGTGCTCGGTGGCGGTGCCGCTGGCATACCGGCTGTCTTCCCGGCGGATGCCCAGGTAGTAGGCGTTGACCTTGACGGCGGGCACACGCGGCAGAACCGCCTCGCCGTACACGCCCCAGAAGGTGGTGGTGTCATCCTCGCCGTCAAACTTGGCGGCGTTCTCCTGATCTGGCCGCAGGAAGAAGGCGCTGAGCGTCGAGTCACCTTCTCGGGCGCGCGCCGTGAGGCCATCGAACTTGAGCGGGATGTTCGGTGCCGCGCGTGTGGCGATGAGCCGGCCGGCGCCGTAGCTCATCTCCTGCCGCCCGAGCCGCAACAGCAGATACTCTTGAGGGTCAGCACTGGAACGCAGGTCCATAAACGCCATCTGGAGATCGAGGCGGTCGTCCTGAGTGGGCGGCGAGGGTGTATTCGCAAAGAATTCCTGGCCGCTGATGCCTTGCACGAAGAAGCGCAGATGCGGACCGAGGTGCAGGTCGGCGCTGAGCGCGAGACGCTGGAGCAGATAATCGTTGTCGTGCACGCCGTTCGTACCAAAGCCGGGATCGTGGTAGTACTCGTAACGCTCGCGCCACTCGCCGCCGAAGCTCAGGTAGTACAAGGGTCCGCCGACCCCGATCGGGATGTACTTGACCGGGTCAAAGGGATCAACGCGCTTGGCCGGGTCCGCCAGGTAAGAATAATCTTCCTGGAAGCGCAGGGGCCGGAAGGCCGGCGGCACGAACGCGGGCGCGGCGCCGCGCTCCTCGAGGCAGTAGCCGAGGTAGCG
>CAXTMD010000169.1:3805-4468 GCA_964245035.1 uncultured Chthoniobacterales bacterium | reverse complement strand
ACCGCCCGGCGTCGGCGCAGGCAGTTCCTGCCGGGGAAAGCCGACCTCGTCGGGTACTTCGCGCATGTCAGTCCGGTTGAGTTCTTGGCTGCGCCCGCTCGTGGCGAAAGCCGCGCTGCCGATCACGCTTGCCGCCAAGACCGCCGTGAGGCGGCAGCTTGGACGAAGCGTGGTCATTTTGTGGTGAGCGCGTAGGGCTGCGAGGCGCGGCTGGCGAGAGCGGAGGATGCCGCCGTGATTCCCTGGCCGACTTTCGTGGCGGCCTCAGCAAAGAAGGCCGGACCCGCCTCAATGGTCCAATCCTCGATGCTGAAAGGCGCGGCCAGCTTCTGGGCCTGGAGGCGCTTCTCAGTGTCGTAGGCGCTGAGGACGTTCTCGGCCACGACTTGGTCGCCATCTCCCACGTCGATGGTGTTGTTGCCTTGGTCACGGATCGTCGGCGCGAAGGAAACGTGCGCGGCTTTGAGGCGCACCGCTTCGCGCAACGCCACGCGGCCCACCACCCGGAGCGTATCCAGGCTCAGGTCTTTCTCGTCGCCCAGACCGATGAGTAGCACCTGCTTCGGCGCGACGGAACCGGCGGGCGGCAGAAAGAGAAACGTCTCGCCCAGCTCGCCCACGAACTCGCCACGGTCACGCACGGCCTGGAGCAAACCGCCCAGC
>CAXTMD010000169.1:0-3795 GCA_964245035.1 uncultured Chthoniobacterales bacterium | reverse complement strand
GCGTCAATGAGCGTGTCGCCGCCGGGTTTGTGTTTGAAGACGCAGACGATTTGCAGGTCGGTGGTCTGCGCCACCAACCCGATGGTCTTGACGTTCATCTTCATCTCGTGCGGTGCCTGGAAGGATTGTTCCTTGGGCAGGTCATCGGCGCGCGCGGGCAGGATGAAGCCGAGGAAGAGCGCAGCGGACAAAGATGCCGTGAGTAGCGGTTGGTTGGTTTTCATGAGATGGATGCGGGTCGATGGTGAAATGGGTGTGTGATTTCAGAAGGCAAAGCAGTCGCAGCCGCTGCCCCACAGCCCGAGGCTCTGCCAGGCTCCGGCGCTGAGTTGCCGCAGGCCGGACTGCGGGGTGTTTCGATGAACGTGGGTGTGATGGTGCGACCCACCACAGGCGTGCGTCGTGGGAGGCAGCGCGTAGCCGCCGAACTTGGCCACGGGCGACCAGTCCGGTAGCACGGGGATGGCACCGGGCGCTTCGCCACGGAACTCGCCCGCGCCGTACACCGGCTTGCCGCCCACGATGGTCAGCACGCTCTCAAGAGCGCGGATCTCCTCCGTCGGAACTTCGAGGTAGTCGGCCGAGAGCACCGCCAGGTCTGCCAGTTGACCTACTCCGAGCCCGCCCTTCTTGCCTTCCTCGCCCGAGAACCACGCGCTGCCTTGCGTGTAGAGCCGTAGCGCTTCCAGGCGGCCCATCCGGTTCTCCTCCGGGTACAGCTCCAGCCCACCGACCGTGCGGCCGGTCACGAGCCAATACAGGCTCACCCATGGGTTGTAGCTGGCCACCCGCGTGGCGTCCGTGCCCGCGCCGACCGGGATGCCCATCTCCAACATCCTCCGCACCGGCGGCGTGCGCCGCGCGGCCTCCGCGCCGTAGCGATCCACGAAATACTCGCCTTGGAACGCCATCCGGTGCTGCACGGCGATGCCGCCACCCAGCGCCCGGATACGTTCCAGATTGCGGTCGGTCACGGTCTCAGCGTGGTCGAAGAACCAGTGCAACCCATCGAAGGGTACATCGCGGTTCACATCCTCGAACACGTTGAGGAAACGCTCGATGCTTTCGTTGTAGGTGGCGTGTAATCGGAACGGCCAGCGGTTGGCGGCGAGCAGTGTCACCACGTCCTTCAACTCGCCCTCCAAACTCGCAGGCAAATCAGGACGCGGCTCCAGGAAGTCCTCGAAGTCCGCGGCCGAGAACACCAACATCTCCCCGGCGCCATTGACGCGGTAGTGGTCATCGCCCTCACCGGGCTGGGTCATCTTGATCCACTTGGCGAAGTCTTTCTTCTCCTGCTTCGGTTTTTGTGTGAACAGGTTGTACGCGATGCGCAACGTCATCTCGCCGCGCCGGTGCAACTCGCTGATGACTTGATAGTCGTCCGGGTAGTTCTGGAAGCCACCGCCCGCGTCGATCACGCTGGTCAGCCCCAGCCGGTTCAACTCGCGCATGAACTGCCGAGTCGAGTTCATCTGGTATTCGACGGGCAGCTTCGGTCCCTTGGCCAGCGTCGCATAGAGGATGGCGGCATTGGGCCGCGCGATGAGCATCCCGGTCGGGTTGCCCGCCTTGTCACGCTGGATCTCGCCGCCGGGGAACTCCGGTGTGTCTTTGCCGTAGCCGACGGCACGCAGCGCGGCCCGGTTAAGCAGGGCGCGGTCGTAAAGGTGGAGGACGAACACCGGCGTGTCCGGCGCGGCGGCATTGATTTCTTCCAAAGTCGGCGTGCGCCGTTCGGCGAACTGGAACTCGTTCCAGCCGCCCACAATGCGCACCCACTGCGGAGTCGGCGTACGCGCGGCCTGTTCGCGCAGCATCCGCAGGCCGTCCGCCAGCGACGGTACGCCGTCCCAGCGCAACTCCATGTTGTAGTTCAGGCCGCCGCGGATGACGTGCAGGTGGCTGTCGTTCAGGCCGGGGATGACGCGCCGCCCGCCTAGGTCGATGACCCGGGTCTGTGGCCCGCGTTGGAACTGGTCCGCGTTGTCCACGCCGACGACGCGCCCGTCTTTGATGACGAGTTCGCGCGCTTGCAGTCGCTGTGGGTCGAGCGTGGTGATGCGCCCGTTTTTGAGGATGAGATCAGCAATCATTTTGCGTACAACCAAGGATAGATGAAACGAGTAAGGGTCGGCATCACGAGCCACGTCAGGCAGGCGACCATCACCGCGTCGAAGAACAACGAACCAAGCGCGGAAGGCCACGTGTTGGTCACGGCTCCGAGCGTCAGACCAAGCAGCATCTGCGTCGGATAAACGCCCAGCAGCGTCGCGACGAAGAGCTTGCCGTTCGACAGCGGACGCAGCACCGCACCCGGGGGTGTGAACCAGCTTTCCAGGCCTGTCAGTTCCTCGACGCGGGCCGCGCCCTCGGTTAGACCGGCGACGGCTTCCTGCCACGCGTGGTACTCGGGTGACGCGTGAAACGCCGCGAGCGCATCGCGGTGCGCGAACGCGCGTACGATGCCGTACTCACGCGAGCCGCTTCCGGGGGCAGGTCGCAGGACGTGGACGCCCAACTGGCCCGCCTGCGCCAGGGAGGCTTGCACGAAGTCGTGCAGCGCCGCCTCGAACGCGGCCTCTCGTCCTACGCGCACCGTGCGCGTGATGCTGACGGTGATGGTGGTCGGCGTGTCCACGATGGGCTCGGTTTGATTCTCGGACTTTACGTGTTCTCGTCGGCGGCCAGAGGTCAGCGGCGGGCGAGCTCGGCGTTGGCCAAATGCCACCGTTCTCCGGCCGGTGACTGCACCTCCAGGTCGAGCAGGCCCACGGTGCCGGCAGGCGCTGCAACAGCGTCTGTTCCCTCCCAGATGTTGACGGCGAGGTGGTGATGGTAGTCGCCGTAGGCCAGGAAGAGTGCGCCGGGGTAAGAACGTTGCGTGACCTGCATCCCCCACCCCTCTACAAACAGCTTTTCGGCGGCAGCGAGGGAGGCGACGTTGAGGTGCGCGTGGCTGAACGCGCTCGCTTGCGGCGGCACCGCTTCTTCCTTCAGCAACTCGCGCACGCTCAACGGCCGAGTGAACATGGCCACGCGGTCGTTCGGATCATCCGGACGAGGCCAGGTCGCGAAGGGATGGTCCAACGTGAGTTCGATGCCGTTGCCGTCCGGGTCGGTGCCGTACACCGCTTCGGAGACGCCGTGCTCGGAATAGCCCTGGATGACGACCGCCGGGTTCCGCTTGCTCCAGGCGAGCAGCGCCCGCGTGGCGGCGGCAAGCGCGGGACGATCCGGCAGCAAAAATGCCAGGTGGTACAACCCAGTCGTGCCCGGCGGGCGCATTGTTGCGCCAGGGTCTTTGACCATGCGCAGTGTCACACCACACCCTTGCGAGAGTCTGTCGGTTTGTCGCGAACCCCAGACCGACCCTCCCGTTTCTCGGGCACGTTCCGACAAGCCGAGCACGTCCGCGTAGAAGTGCCCCAGCGACGCGTCGTCGGAAGTCAAGAGGGTCGCGGCGTGGATCGTTCCCGGATAGAACACCGGTTTACTCCCGTGGCGGAGTGGAGGACAAACAGAGTGGTTCATGGTGGACGGACGCCGCAGACATTGTGAACCGGCGAACGATCCAGTTCAGTATCTGATTGGCGTTGCACGTCCCTTTGCTAGAAGCGCGCCACCGAAGCGTCAACGAAGCCAATTTGATCGTAAACAGCTTGCAAAGAGAGAGTTATTTTTGCCTGACTTCGCGGAAGACGACGGGGCGGTATTTCGATATCTCCGTGCGAATTGTGAAGTCCAACAATTCCCTTTTTGTATTCACAATCAATGGTTTATGTCACAATACGT
>CAXTMD010000168.1:0-9595 GCA_964245035.1 uncultured Chthoniobacterales bacterium | reverse complement strand
TTGCAGCAGCAGCTTCACGCCTATGATAGCCGTGACACCGTCCTCCAAACCATCGCCTTTCTCAGCGCGCGCACTCCCGAGCCAAAGATCGTAGAACAGATTGTCGAAGACAGCCTGAGCGGGGTGCCGGAAGCCAAGCTGGCATGGCCCACGGCCGCGATCCAAGAGGATATTTCAGTCGAAGTGGAACGCATCTCGGTGCCAACCCTCGTGCTCGCGGGTGAGCACGACCGTCTTGACTCGGTCGAACAACACCGTCGTGAGGTGCTGCCCAGAATTGCCAACGCGCGCTTGCAGATCATCCCCGGTAGTGGGCACCTCATCCCAATAGACGAACCGGCGATGTTAGCGCAGGCAGTCGGCGCGTTTGTCGCTCAGCTGGGTACATGATCTATGCCGTCAAGTTCATCGGATGGTTTGCAGGGTTCAGAGATAACCCCTTGGCCACCCTGAACACGTGCGGTTGAGCCGTTCGCCCCTACCTATGTGAGGTGTGTGGCAATCGTGCCAAGGCTGCTGCCTACCGCGCCCGACAAAAGCAAACCCGGCAGAGCCGTTGAGTCGTCCGAATCGGCATCAGCATGACCCGCCGAAACCCAGAGCCGCTCCTCGCGCTCTCAGGAACTGCCAGACCCATCCGACGACGAAGACGAGAATGGAAGCTGGCTGCATACACAACTACCCGCCGTGGCAGGCAGGCAGCCGCTGGCTAAACCTGGGTCCTACCACCATCCACGAAAAGCTCGACCGCGTTGACGAACGCGCTGTCCTCCGAGGCCAGGAAGACCACCGCTCTGGCGATCTCGTCCGTCGTCCCCGCACGGCCCAGGGGGATCGTGGCCACCTGCGCGTCGATGAAACCCTGCACCTGTTCCTTGCTCAGCCCCAGCGTGTCGTAGCCGGGCGTCGGTACCAACCCCGGGCTGATGACATTGACGCGGATGCCGCGCCCCTTGAGGTCCATCGCCCAAGAGCGGGCCAGGTTGCGCACCGCCGCCTTGCTCGAACCGTAGATGCTGAAGGCCGGCGCGCCACTGACGCTGGTGGCCGAAGCGTTGAGGATGATGGTCCCTCCCTCGCTCATGAGTGGCAGCGCCCCCTGCACGGTGAAGACAACCCCCTTGACGTTGGTGCCGTAAATCCGGTCGAAGTTCTCCTCGCTGATTTGGCCCAACGGCGCGAGGGCAGCCGCGCCCGCGTTGGCAAACACCACGTCCAGACGGCCTTCCTGCTCCCGGACGGCGGCGAAGATGCGGTCCAGGTCCGTGATTCGGGCACTGTCGCCTTGCAGGGCGGTGGCATGTTCTGGTCCGATGTCCCGCACCGCTTCATCCAGGTTGGCTTGTCGGCGGCCGGTGATGAACACATAGGCTCCCTCGGACACGAACCGCTTGGCGGTGGCCAGTCCGATGCCGCTGTTGCCACCGGTGACCAGCGCGATCTTGCCGGCGAGTTTGCCGCTGGCGCGAGGAGTGAGGGAAGGTTGCATGGTATCCATGAGGTTGGTCACGGACCCTGGAGCGCCTTCAGCCACCCGGCCAATGCCATGTTTTTGGGCTTGCCCATACTTTTTGTAATAGCTACGTTGCGCCGATGGAGCTACGGCAGTTGCGCTACTTCGCCGCCGTGGCCGCCCACGGCAGCTTCAGCCGGGCTGCCAGTTCCTTGCATCTGACGCAGCCCGCCGTGAGCCGGCAGGTGCAGAACCTGGAAGAAGAAATCGGGTTGGCACTGCTCCAGCGAAGCAGCAACACGGTGGCGCTGACGGCGGCAGGCGAGCAGTTCTACGAAGAAGCCCGCGACCTGCTCGCGCGCGCGGACCAGGCCGTTCGGCGGGTGCGGACCCAAGCGGACCGTGCCGCGTTGCGGGTCAGTTACGTCGCGTTCCTGGTCGTCGACATCCTGCCGCGGGCCATCCAGCGTTTTCAGGCCATCGCCCCCCGGGTACGCTTGGAACTGTTTGACTCGACGCCGCGGGAGATGGGCACGCGGGCGGCGGGCGGGCGACTGGACCTGGCCATCTTGGCGCAAGGACTGGAAGGTTGTCTGCCGGAGTTCCAGTGGATGGAACTGCGTCGGCTGCCTACCCTGCTGGTCATGCCGCGCGGGCA
Organism: uncultured Chthoniobacterales bacterium; assembly: GCA_964245035.1. Taxonomy (GTDB): domain Bacteria; phylum Verrucomicrobiota; class Verrucomicrobiia; order Chthoniobacterales; family SZAS-18; genus CAHJWO01. The sequence continues at coordinate 7,484 of CAXTMD010000168.1, read as the reverse complement.
TCCGCTGGCAAAAGCGGCCGCGGTCAACCCGTCCGCAGTGCGTGAACTACCGTTGCATGGTTTGGGTCGAGCCGATTTCCCGGAGTACGCGGCGCGTCTGCGGAACATTCTCAAACCATTTGGAGTCAGACCGCTACTGGCCTCGCAGAGCGCCGATGGCATCGCCACACTCTTTGCCACCCTGGAGGCCAGCCGGGGCTTGGCTGTCCTTCACGGAGGCGTTTCGGACATGCTGCCCACCGCGTTGGTCAGCCGTCCGTTTGCTCCGGCACTGGCACCATTGGTGGTGGTCCTGGGGTTGCCAGCCGTGCAGCCGAACGTCCATGCGGAGACGTTCGCGCGGCTGCTGCACGAGGAGGCGAGTCGTGTGCCCACCTCTGCCGTGACCGCCACTAAGACTCGCGCCCGAAGACCCGCGGCGGGTAGAGGCCGCGGGTGGAAGCGCAGAGCCGTAGCTTGAATCGGTTGCCAAACAGTGAGCGTTGACTCACCCGCGCCACTCCGCCCATCCGCCCCCGGCTCCAAGCAGAGGCACTTTTACAGCCGTTGGCTCATGCGCCCTGCGATCTTACTGGGGAAGGGGGTCGGTGCTGGTGGCCGCCAAGCATCCGGTCAGAAAAGCTCCGAGCTCGTTGAGGGTCTGCGTGGCGGCCTCCAGTTGACCGACGCTGGACGGGAACACGTGGAGCATGCCTTCCCACACGTCCACCTTCGCGTCCATCCCGGCGGCGACCGCCCGCTCCACGTAGCGCAGGGAGTCGTCGAGCAACATCTCATCGGTGCCCACGTGGACGCGGACCGGCGGCAAACCGTGCAGGTCTCCATAGAGCGCCGAAGCCATGGGGTCGGTCGGGTCCGTCTCGCCCAGGTAAGCTTGGACGAACTCCGCCGCCTGAGGCTGCGTGAAGTAGACTTCCGCCTCCGCCCGCGTTTGCCAACTCGCTCCCGTCAAAGCCAGGTCGGTCGTCGGTGAAAGCGCCACGGCGCCAACCGGCGCGCGGTCACCCACCTTCGACTGCGCCGTGGCAAGGGCGAGGAGCACCAACGCCAACCCACCGCCGGCCGAGTCTCCTGCGAGGGCGATCCGCTGCGTGCCGCGGTCCAACAGCCCCTGGTAGCACGCTTGAGCATCAAGCACGGCCGCCGGGAAGGGATGCTCGGGAGCCAGCCGGTAGTCAGCGACGAAGGTGTCCACCCTCGCCCGGGCGGTGATCTGCCCGGCCAGGTGCCGGTAAGCCAGGGCCGAACCGATGCCGTACCATCCTCCATGCAGGTAGAGGATACCCTCGCCAGCACGCGCCTGCGGCGGATGACACCACCAACCGGGCACGCCGTTAATCGTATCCGGGCGGTAGGTCACCCCTTCAAACGGAGGAACCGCGCCGATGATGGCGTCAAAAGGCGCGCGTGCTGCCGGGCCACGTAGCTGGCCCTTGTGGGCGCCCACCGCTGACCTGATCGCCTGCACGGCTCTTTGATCTTCGGAGGAAAGCGGGTGCGTCTGCACCCAGGCGGGAGAGTCGGTTTTCATCATCATAGTTCAATTTAGTTTACTAAAAGTAAACTAAATAAGTTCTGCGTGTCAATTGCATTTCCGCTGCGTTCAAGTAATTCGTTGCTCAATGTCTGATGATCCCGTGCCTAATCGTGTGGGCCGCCCACGCGGCCACGCAGCGCAATCTCACGCGGCCATCATGGAAGCGGTGCACGCGTTGTTGCAGGAGAAATCGGTGCGTGACCTGACCATCGAAGAGGTGGCCAAACGGGCCGGGGTCAGCAAGCCGACGCTCTACAAGTGGTGGCCCACGAAGGCCGCCTTGGTCATGACCTTGCTGCACGAGCGCATCGCCGCTCAACCGGAGAAGCTCGAAGCGTTGACGGCTGAGCAGGCACTCCGCTGGCGGGTGCGGCGGCTGATCGCCGCGTTCAACGGCTTGTTTGGCAAGGTGATGGCCGACATGATCGCCGAGGGACAAAGCGAGCCGTCCATCCTGCGGGAACTCTTCGCGCATCACATCGGTCAGCGGCGTGCCGCCTCGATCCGCGAAGTCGAGCGGGGCAAGGCGGCGAGCGAGTTCGCCGCTGACGTGGACCCCGAGCTGTTGATCGACGCCATCTTTGCCCCCATCTACTTCCGTTTGCTGGTGCGCAACGCACCGCTGACAGAGGAGTACGGAGAGGCCTTGGTGAGCCAGGTGCTCCGTGGACTACAACGAGGAAAAACTCGGGTGCGATGAACATTCGGGCCTCGTCGGAGCATTCCTCCTCGAGTAGCCGCTTCCGGGTTCAGACCAGCCACAGCCACGCCCGTCACAGGTGATCGTCTGGCGCGACCCGCGGAGTTCCTTCGATACTTTGTGTCAAGCGCGGTGCGTACCACTTCAGTGGTAAGTTTGTTCGTAGGCAAATTTGCTCAGCCGCGCGCGCCATCCACCTCTTGGAGCGCCTGCTCGATGAAGTTCCGAATCGGCGCGCCGAACGGAGGGCGGAACTGCGCGACGGCTTGCTTATCGGGCCCTTGCACGTAGACGGCCCGCGCATGGCTGAAGGTCGTGAAACCCGCCTTGCCGTGGTAGGATCCCGTGCCCGACGGGCCGATGCCGCCGAAGGGCTGGTCGTGATTGAAGGCGTGCGTCATTACGTCGTTGATCGTGACGCCCCCGGAAGCTGTGCCGTCGAGCACCGCGCGCGTTTGCACATCATCCGTGCCGAAGTAGTAGAGCGCGAGCGGCGCGTCCGCGGCACGAACGCGGCGGATCGCCTCGTCGAGCTTGGCGTAGCCGATGATCGGCAGGACGGGTCCGAAGATCTCCGCCTTCATGGCCTCCATCTCGTCGGTGGCATTGACCAGGAAGGTCGGCGACAACAGCCGCGCCTCTTTGCGGCTCGTGCCCGGGAACGCTTCGATCACCTCGGCCCCCTTTGCACGCGCATCGTCGACGACGCCGACCAGGCGGTCGTAATGGTGGTCGGTGATGATGGCCGTGTAGTCGTTCGAGGCGACCCCGTCCGGGAAGAGTGTCCGGGTCGCCGCGACGCAGGCTTCAGCGAAGGCCTTCTCGCGCCCCGCAGGCACGACAACGTAGTCGGACTCCAGACAGATCTGTCCGGCGTTGAACCCCTTGATGGCCATGATCCGCAACGCGGCTTCGTTGAGGTCAAAGCCATCGGTGATGATGGCCGGGTTCTTGCCGCCGAGTTCGAGGGTGACGGGGGTTAGTTTCTCGGCCGCAGCCGCCATCACCTTGCGCCCGACCGCCTGCGAGCCCGTGAAGATGATGTGATCAAACGCCGCCTCGGTGAAGGCCGCGCTCTCCTTGGGTCCCCCTATGACTACGGTGACTTCGTCCGGGTCGAAAGCGCCGGCCACCAGGCAGGCCATCAGCCGGGAGCCTTCGGGCGTGATCTCGGAGGGCTTGAGCACCGCCCGGTTCCCGGCGGCAAGAATGCCGGTGAGCGGCGCGAAGACAAGGTTGTACGGGAAGTTCCACGGGCCGACGACACCGACGACCCCTTTCGGCGTGAACTCCACCCGAGCTTGGGCACCCTTTGACATCGCGTTGCGCAACTCCGGTGCCATCCAGTCCTCGACCTGCGCGATGGCTTGGCGCAATCCTGCCACCGTCACGTAGATGTCGGCGATCATCGTCACGTCGCGGCTGCGGTGACCATAGGCCTTGGACAAGGCGGTGGCGATCTCATCCTGGTGGTCGATAAGCAACTCAGACACTCGCCGCAGTTCAGCATGGTGAGCACGACACGTTCGCCGGGAGCGAACTCCGTCACCGCAGGCTCGACTTTCTCTACGACACCGGCCCCCTCGTGACCGAACACCGCTGGCAGTGGCACCGCTTGGGGCAAATGGCCGTCCCGGGCCGCGAGGTCGGTCCCGCAAATCCCGCAGGCGATGATGCGGACCAACAGTTCGTCGCCTTGCAGATCAGCCAAGTCCACTTCAACCAGGGTCCACTTCTCGCCAGCACCGGACGTGAGTGCGGCGGTGATCGTCGGCATGGCGTGTTTTCCTCCAAGCTTGATCCAGCGGCCTTGTTCGATTGTGGTCGGCCGCACAACGGACACTTGCCTTTGAGTCAGACGCGCGGCTTTCCCTGGCTAGATCTGGTTTGGAGCAGCGCAAAAGACATTCATCCCTCGAATTCAGACATGGCGTTCACGGTCGGCTTCGTGCACAATGCAACGGCAAATGCCCAGACTCGCCTCTGCTAGTGCAGGGAAAACGCACTGTGCGACCCGCCAAGTGTCCTTCGTTGTCGCTCCCGCCTTCGAACTCCTCGACCTGAGCGGCCCCTTGTGTGCGTTCAACATCGCGCGGGAGTTCTATAAAGCTTCTTATAAAATCAATGTGGTCTCGGCGCAACCCGGGCCGGTACATGGCAACGCTGGCCTCTCGATTGAGGTCCAAGGGCCCGCCAAAGCAAGGCATGGCGACACCGTGATCATGGTCGGCGGATCGGGGGCGCACGTCCCAGGATCGCAGCCTGCGATCACCGCGATGCTGCGGGCGCTGGCACCTCGCACCCGACGGATCGCCAGCGTCTGCACGGGGGCGTTCTATCTCGCGGAGGCGGGGATCTTGGATGACCACCGAGCGACCACGCACTGGCGCTTCGCGCCGTTGTTGCGCTCGCGCTTTCCCACGCTCGCTGTCGATGCCGACCGTATTTACACCAGAGATCGGAAGATCTGGACCTCCGCGGGCATCACGGCCGGCATCGACATGGCGCTGGCTATGATCGAAGCGGACTATGGTACAGAAGTATCCAAGTCGGTGGCGCGTGATCTCGTCGTCTACCATCGCCGGTTGGGTGGTCAATCCCAGTTCTCGGCCATCCTTGCATTGGAACCGGCCTCGGACCGCATCCGGCAGGCGCTCGTCTACGCGCGCGACAACCTGCATGAGGAGCTCTCGCTTGAGCATCTGGCCGAGCGCGTGTGCGTCAGCAGCCGGCAGTTCTCGCGCCTCTTCCTCAAGGAGACCGGCGAAACCCCGGCTCGGGCCGTCGAGCGCCTCCGCGCCGAGGCTGCCCGCTCCCGGGTGGAGGATAGCCAGGAGCCAATCGAGTTCATCGCCCGGGAAGTCGGCTTCGGCGATGCCGAAAGGATGCGGCGCAGCTTCCTGCGTTTGTTCGGAAGGTCGCCACAAACCGTGCGCCGGATGGCTCGGCCTCCATCCCGCCGATGAACCGGCAGCAGCCTCGTTGTGGGTCTGAAATGGGGGTGGCGTCAGAAAACGGAAGAGATCGTACGCAAGCTGGCGAGGATCGATGCTTCCCAGCCACTGCGTGCGGAGTGGCGATCGCCGCCTTTCGTCGATACGGAGAGGGCAGTCTGGACGTTAAGACTCTGCGAGACAGTCACGTTCCTCAGGTTTGTCTTTCACTGATCGGACAGGTACGGGATGGTTTCAGCGCCCCCCGCTGGTGCGACCATGCTTCGCCAGATCATCTTGTCCACTCTCGAACGCGAAGCGTTGCTGGCGCCACCTGTCAACCATGACGATTTGACCCGATGGTACACCTTTAGTGAACTTGACCTGGCTTTGGTCCGCCAGCGCCGGGACGATGCCAACCGACTGAGTTTGGCCGTGCAGCTGTGCCTGCTGCGCTATCCGGGGCGGGGGTTGGCCGTGAACGCTCCACCCAGCCTGCCCCTGTGGGCGGCGCACGGCTGGAAGCGAGGACCGCAGCCCGAGTAGGTCGAAGAAAGCGTGCTCATCGAGTGGCCTGCCGACAAACTCGCTTCCACGCGCTACTAGTTGGCGCGTTTACCCAGGAAGCCCGCGCTCAAGAGACTGGTGACCCACCGCCAAGGCGCGCAGGCGCGTGGAACAGGACTACTGCGAACTCAACGGACGATGTCCGTGGTGTCACACCTACTTCCACCCGCCTGCCTCTATTTGACGAAGTATTACTAGACGATGCCACCGCGCAAAGAACCGGCCCTCTTGACTGCCCTTGCGATGAGCCGAGGATTGCTCATGGCGGAGAAAGCATTGACGGCGGGAGGCGAGGAACACAAAGAGCGGCACCGGCAGGTTCAGACGAACGGCGTCACCCTCCACGTGGTCGAGGAAGGCGACGGGCCTGCGGTCCTGTTCGTCCACGGCTTTCCCGATACCTGGCGGGGCTGGAAGCGGCAAATGGCGGTAGTGGCTGCGGCTGGCTATCGCGCGGTGGCACTGGACATGCGCGGCTACGGAAAAAGCTCAAAGCCGGACGACCCCGCCCGTTACACCATCTTCTACTGCGTCGCCGACCTGGTCGGCGTGCTCGATGCCTTGGAGATCAAGACGGCGACGCTGGTCGGGCACGACTTCGGGGCGGCGATCAGCTGGAGTGCCGCCATGATGCGTCCTGACCGCTTTCCGTCCGTGTTCTGTCTGAGCGTGCCCCCGATGATCCCGGGTGGACCCAGCTTGCTTGAACAGTTGAAGTCGGCGGGGAAAACCGACTTCTACATGTTCCGGCAGATGCGGCCCGAAGCGGAAAGCGAGTGGGCGGATGCCGCAACGACGCTGCCAGGCATGCTGTACTGGACCTCGGGCCTCGCGCCTGAGGACCAACGCTGGGACCCGATGGATCCCGCCAAGAGCCTGACGCGTCCGTCGCCCATTGGCATCCCGCCCTTCGCGGACGCGCAGGAGGTCGCCGGGGCCGTGGCTGAGTTTAGCGAGCACGGCTTTCACGGTCCACTCAACTACTACCGCGCCATCCAACCTTACTTTGACCAGGCGGGCGCGTTCGCGGGCGCAAAGATCGCGCAGCCGTCTTTCTTTGCTTTCGGCGTGGAAGACGGCATGGCGAAGCTGCGAGCGCCACAACGTGAGGAGTTGGAGAAGACGCTGACGAACTTGCGTGGCTTTCTTCCGATGGAAAGGGTCGGTCATTGGCCGCAGCTCGAAGCGGTGGAAGCGGTGAACGACGCTCTCCTGAGCTTCTTGACTTCGCTGAGATAGAACCGCCCCCGGGGCAGTAGTAGTTCAAGTTGTGAATTGGTGAGCATATCCCCAAACCCTCGTCCTTTCTTGCCTTAACCTGAAAGCTGACACCGCTGGTTCAGCGAGGGGCTGACACCAAGCCACCAAACTCAAGCTTCGACTCGCCGCCTCCGAGTGTGGCCCTTACCAGCGATGGAGTTTTGAGTGAGCGCGTCGGCAGCCTTGGTCGCCGGAGCGGACACTCGACCTGCCTCTTCGTGCAGCAACTGTGCAGACGCCTCCGCGTGGACATTCGGCTGCAGCGCTGGCGACCCTACCATCGCCAAAAGTGGGATGTGCGCGTGAGGAGCTTCGGTGGCTGCAATCGTCGTATAACCGGTCACCGGCACGTTACGTTCCAGACGCGGGATGTTTTCCCCTCAGGGCTACACATCGGGATCTTTGAAACTCGACATTCTCGTTTGCGTTTCGCGCAAAGACAATTTGCACAAGTTGCAATAGGCTTTATGCCCGGCACCGGGAAATG
>CAXTMD010000167.1:8788-9608 GCA_964245035.1 uncultured Chthoniobacterales bacterium | reverse complement strand
AGCAGCTGATTTGTAATCAGCAGGTCCGGGGTTCGAGCCCCCGTGCCGGCTTCCTGTTCAGTCAGAGTCATTTGTGAAGCGTTGATGGTTGTCGAAGTTGACGTTCGGGGTACGTGGTGAGACACGTGTGGTTGTGAGTGCGCCCAAGACCTTCGCCGTCTACGAGAAAAAGCACGCCAGCGGCAACGTCGGCTACCGCGTGGATCTGGGCTTGGTCAACGGCAAAAGGACGTTCAAGAACTTTCCCAGCCAAGTCAAAGCGCAGGAGTTTAGCCGCAAGTGTCTGCAAGCCGAGGCGCAGAAGCACCCGAGCCTCCTGGCCGAGATCGACGCCGTCACCCGCCACGAGGTGCTTGCAGCTATGGCTCGGCTGAAAGAGCACCGCGCCTCCCTCACCGACGCCGTCGACTTCTTCCTCAAGCACTCGCGGCCCGTCAAAGCCGATGCCACCATCGGGCACGTCGTCGCGGAGTTCCGAGCGGTGAAGGAGAAGGCCGGCCTGTCCAAGAAGTACCTGGACACTTCGGCACGCTGCTTCTTCGGTCCCTTCCGTGACCACTTCAAGGATGGGCTGATCACCGAGGTGACCGCTGATGCCTGCGAGAAGTACATCTACGGCCACAGGGGCTGGAACCACACGTCCCGGGCCACGCACATCCGGCACCTCAACGTGCTCTTCAACTTCGCCATCGACAAAGGCTACGCCTCCCTCAACCCGTTCGAGAAGGTGCAGCGGCCTAAGCGGCAAGCCAACAACTCGGCCGACAAGGTGCTGGCGGTGGAGAACGTCATCAAGCTGCTCCAGTACGCGCTGACACAC
>CAXTMD010000167.1:0-8778 GCA_964245035.1 uncultured Chthoniobacterales bacterium | reverse complement strand
GCGTGCGTGTGGACGAGGTGGACCGGCTCACGTGGGAAAAGATCAAGCTGGACGAGGAAAAGCCGGCGGTCGTGCTGGATCAAACCAAGGCCAACCACCGGCGCGTGAACCCGATCCCCAAGAACGCGCTGGAGTGGCTGCAGCGGGTGCGCGGTACGGGCAAGCTGACGCCCGCGAACTACCAGGGACGCATGCGCTACGTGCGCAAAGCTTCCAAGGCGGGGTGCAAGCAGAACTCGGCGCGCATCAGCTTTGCCAGCTACCACGTCGCCCTGCACGAGGACGCCGCGAAAACCTCCCTGCTGCTCGGGCACAAGAACCCGTCCTTGCTGTGGGAGACGTACCGGGCGCTGGTGACCAAGGAAGAAGCGAAGCGGTACTGGCGCGTCACCCCGACGTACGACGGCGAAGGCGAGACCATCCGGCGACCGTCCGAGGCGGAGATGAGGCGTACCCGTGCCAAGATGATTGCGGAGGCGCTGGCGGAAGACTGACTGATCGGCACCGTCTCACGACACGCGCAGCTATCCTTATTTTTTGCCGCCCGTGTTCCGCTTGCCGTGGCTGCTACGAGCGGCGGCCTTGCCACCGGGCTTAACAAGGCTGTCCGTTACCGCACCGGCAGATGCGGAGATCTTGAGTGAGCCTCCAGCCAGCTTGGCAGGCGTCTGGGCATGGTGCAGGAGGATGATCTGATCGTCCCCCCGTATACCGTCGTCGTGGAAGCCGACCAGGGCGGCCAACGCAGGATGCCGGCGCAGGTCCCCGAGCGTCAGTTTGCCGGCCAGGGCACCGGGCAAGATCTGCCGCTCACCTTCCCCTTCCAAGAGCACGATGTGCTCGGCTGCCTCCTGCAGCTTGTCTCGCACGATGCTCAGCACCAAGGAGGACTTGCTGATGCCCGCTGCCGTTCCGGTGGCAGCTTCGCCCAAGGTCAGTGAAGAATCTTGTCGTGGTTTAGCCGAAGCTAGCGCGGCGGCTCCGTCTGCCTGCAACTGCCGGTAGGTAGCCGCGGTGTACGGGTGGCCGTTGACGTCTACGGCCTGCGCCCAAGCCTCCACGATGCAGCGCGTCCACGCGCCCGTGCGATCTCTGACCTTCTCGGCGAAGTCAACGCTGGCGGGGCGCTGGCCGACTTCGATGGCCTGGATGTAGGAGTCAGACACGCCCAGCAGCCTGGCGAACGCGAGCTTGCTCATCCCACAGGCGGCGCGTACCTGCCCCAAAGCCAGGTTGGGCCGGGGTTGCGAGCGGGTGGTCTTGATGCCGCGTGTTCCCATGGGCGGCGGGAGCATACATCCATCAACGCGGAGAGCTCAAGCGCCGCGCTGTTCGGTTGCAACTCCCCCGTAGGTGGGATATAGTTCAAACCCGGACGTCACATATGTCCGGCCACATCCAAGTGAAACTACAATGCAACGCTCGCGCGCTACGGGCTGACCGGCCCCGCCGTCGCGCGCAATCCTCTCACGCGTCGGTCTGTTCGTTTATCCACAAATGACAGAAACTTCGCTCCGAATCTCTCCCGACAACGGTGTAGCCGCGGTTAAAAACCGCGCGATGCCAGGCGACGCCGACCACAACGTGGCGGTTTACATGGCGACACAGACGGAGGCACGAGAAGAAGAAGCTGGGGGACGCTTGGCGGAAGGAGCCAGCAACACCCTGAACGACCTCTCCAACGTAGAGGCTGTGACAATTTCATTGCCCGCACCACCGGAGGTCAGTGCTGCCGAAGCACCTTTGGAGGCGATAGCGGCGCCAAAGATCGTGACGGGCATGGTACCCGTGGCGTGGTTGCGCCCTTACTCCAAGAACGCCGAAATCTACGCGCAACGTGACGACGTGCTGTTTACGAAGAACATCCGCGAGAACGGCGTGCTGACCGACCTAGTGGTCACCGAGGATGGGGAAACCCTCGGAGGTAACCGCCGGCTGTTTGAGGCCGTGCGCTTGGGATTGGCCGAAGTGCCCGTCAAGGTAGTCGCCTGCAAAACGGAGGACGCGAAGTTACTCCGCGCGCTTGACGACAACGTGCAGCGGGTCAAAACCAACCAGGAACTCGCGCGCGAGTACGTCGAGCGACTTGGCGTGGAAGCCCGCGCTGGGGCCGAGCGAAAGGTGCGAGCGGCCAAGAGGCCAAGAGGTCGGAGGACGGAGGTGGAAAAATTGACACCTCTTAGCGAAGCGGGCAAGGCACGCGACAAGGCAGCCAAAGCGTTGAACTTGTCCGGCGTGACCGCCGAGAAAGGCCGCAAAGTGCTCGAAGCGATCGCCACGGCGCAGGCACAGGGTGACAACGATGTCGCTGACGAACTACTCGATAAGCTCAACGAAAAAGGCTTCCACTCGGCGTTCAATCGGGCGCAAGCGCTTGGGTACAGCCCAAAAACCGTCAAGGCAACCGTGACGGCTGAGGCAACGCACGATGCCACCGCCCGAGAGTTCGAGAACGCGCCGCTTCACCCTACGTCTGCCGCCGCCGCTGATGAAGCGGAACTCGTAGCGAGACACGACGTCGACAGCGATGATGAAGCCGTGGCCACCTACATCGGCGCGACGGCGAAGCTCGAAGAAGTGCTGGCCGAGATGCTGACACTCGACCAGCGTAGAAATCTGCTGCAGGCGCACGAAGATGCGTGCGACTGGTTCCACTGCAACGCCGAAGCATTAAACGAGAACTACTAATATCCACAAGGCAGACCACAGGACCGGGACTTATCCCCGGCCTGACGATTGCCACATTTTCGGTTCAGTTTCGTTGAAGATTTATTCTGTGACAGTATCCACTCACCAAAACCCGGCGCAGACTGCGCCTCCAGTAATCAGCGGCCTGTGGGACCTGCCGGCCACCATTGAAGTCAACAACTTCCAGTACAAGAGCCTGTCGAACTTTTCTTTCAACACGGCGGTTGGCTGCGGCCACGGCTGCCGCTTCTGCTACGTACCTGACACGTCAACCAGAAAGCTTGCTCCGCTGCTCGCTGCCCTCGGTGTCGGTGATCCCGATGCCGACTGGGGTCGCTACGTTTTTCCACGGCGGTGGAACGAGAAAGCCCTCCGCGACAGCGTGCGCCGCGCCGAGAACATTCCGGCGGATGAACTCGCCGCCGACGGACACCGCGCCGTGATGTTCTCCACGACGACCGACCCGTACCAGGTCATCAGCAATCCTGATCCTTGTCTCGGCCGGAAACTGTCCCGAGACCACCGCGAGTTGGTTCGCAACGCCCTGACGCTGATCCGCGACGAGTCCACGCTCAACGTGCGCATCCTCACCCGCAGCCCTCTAGCCAAGACGGACTTCGGACTGATGGGCAGCTTCGGCCACCGACTACTCTTTGGCATGAGCCTGCCCACGCTCAACGACCGCTTGGCCCGCATCTACGAGCCGCACGCACCCGCCCCGTCCCAGCGCTTGGCAACGCTCCAAGCCGCCGTGGATGCGGGCTTGCACGTTTACGTGGCGGTAGCTCCCACGTATCCCGAGTGCGACGAGGCCGACCTGCGCGCCACCTTGGAAGCCGTGGCTAGGCTAAACCCGGTGACGGTGTTCCACGAACCTATCAACATCCGCGCCGAGAACGTCGAACGCATCGGCCTGCATGCCGTCAGCATCGGCGAGACGGTGAACACCGCCGTTTACGCCACGCCAAGCTCCTGGCGTCGGTACGCGCTCGACCAACTCCAGATGTTCGAGCGCATCGCGGGCGAAGTGGGCTTGGGTGACCGCCTGCATCTGTGGCCGGACGCCTCGCTCAAGAGCAACAAGGCGCTCGCCACCTACGACAATCCGCTGGAAGCTTTTCGCTGGCTCAACCGCTGGCACACCCGCATCAGCGAGTGGCCGGAGCCTGCGCTGATCGTGCCGGTGGGCTGATACTTCCGGCAACTACCTGCCGTGCGGCGAGGCAAGGCTTACCCTACCTTGTCGCACGGCGATGGTTCTCCTGCCCTGGGGCCACTTAAAAAGTTTGCTTGCACTTTGCAGGGTAAGCGGTAACATGCTATGTAACCAATGAGCAAAACGACGAACAAGTTCCGCGAGCAGTACGCCAGATGCCGCGCGCAAAGCGGCCTGACCTACCGTGCCCTAGCAAAGATCACCAGCATCAAGCACTCGGCGCTGGTATCCATGCAAACAGGCACCCGCCCTTGCGGGGAACACAGCGCCCGGTGCTTGGCCAAGGCATTCGGACTTTCCGGCGAGACGTTCGAAGCCTTCGTGCTCACGGCACTCTCCACCAGCAAGGAGCGCGTGTTGCAGGCGGTCAGCGGTTACCCGGCCGAAGTTCTCAACGCTCTTGGGCTGTTGCTGCTCGCTCATGGCATACCCCCTCAGCAGGTTTCTAGTTCTGAATTCGATGCGTTGTCGTTCCAAAAGCCGTGCCGCCTGCGTCTTTCCCTGGCAGACGGCCGTCAACTGCTTCTGGAGACACGGCTGACCTTTCCCTCGTGAATCACCTACCCTTTTTCGTGCCCCGAATCTTCCCTGCACACCGCAGGAGCCTAGCGGCTACGAACCCGCACCAGACAAGCCGGTTCCTGTCGACGGGTAAATTGACAGGCCGCACTCTAGCTCCCATGCAAACAACCAAATCCAAACTCCTAGAAGACCCGGCGCAGGTCGCGCCAGAACCTGTCCCTGAACAGCAGCGGACACCAGAGAGTCCCGCGAGCGTCCGAGTCAATGCTGACCAGGCGACGGAGCATGTCTTCAGTGGCGGCACGACCGAGACTGAAAACATCCTCCGTCAGCCCCACAGCGACGGCAGCCACGGTGAGGACATTGTCACCGAACTGCGCGAACTACTGGGGCATGACGTGGTCCTCATCCCGGTCCATGCCGGGAAGAAGCGTCCGGTGCACAACGGCTGGACCCAAACCACCCTCGCATCAATGATTGACCCCGCCTACGTGGCCAGCCTCCATCGCGGCAACATCGGTGTGGCGCTCGGCGCGAACTCCGGCGGGCTTTGTGCCGTCGACCTTGACGTGGACGAAGACGTTGAAGCGTTTCTCACGCTCAATCCCAAGCTGAGGGCGACGTTGCGAACCAGGGGTGCACGTGGCGCGCAGTTTTGGGTGCGCCTCACCGGCGGCTACCCGAAGCTCGCCAAGCTGAAAACCTATGACGGCGAGGACCGGGGCGAGTGGCGCAGTGATGGCGGGCAATCTGTCATCCACGGCGTGCACGAGCACGGCATGCGCTACCAGCGGCTCGTCGATGCTCCTCCCGCCGAGATCGCCTTCGACGACATCGCTTGGCCCGAGCACCTCAAGCTGCCGTGGATCAAAGATGAGTACGAGCGTCTGGTCGAGGAACACGGCGAGCCCTATGAAGTCAGCGCCAGCGGCACCCTGCGCACCAACGACTACTTCTTTGTCGCCCGCTTCCAACGCGAACACCCGCTCCTTTGGGAACCGCTGGAGGAGGAGTTCTACGAGTACGATGCCGACCGGGGATTGTGGACCATCGTCAGCGCCGACCGCCTCCGGTGGCGACTCGGCGAGGATCTTAAGCGCACCGCCGACGAGACGGGGGCGAGGCAGTTTCTCTGGCAGCGCAACGACGGCAAGCTCGGCTCGCTGGTCCACTCTTTGCGCGGCGCGGCCGAAAAGCGCGACGCGTTCAAGAAACGTGTTCCAGTCATCCACTTCGCCAACGGCATGCTCGATCTCCAGCACAGTCCACCGCAACTCGTGAGCTTCCACCCAGACTACTGCTCGCGTAATCTCTGCCCCATCGCCTTTGATCCACGGGCCGAGTGTCCGCGCTTCCTCGACGAGTTGCTGCGCAGCGCTTTGGATGAGGACGACATCGACTTGCTCCAGCGTTGGGCCGGCAGCGTGCTCTTGGGTACCAACCCCGCCCAGCGCGTGCTCATGCTCATCGGCACCGCCGGTGGCGGCAAGTCCACGCTCATTGAGGTCATTGAGAAGGTTATCGGAGAGCGTAACGTGGCGCAGCTTCGCACCAAGCACCTCCACAACCAGTTCGAGTTGTACCGGTTCCTGGGCAAGACGCTGCTCACGGGCAAGGATGTCAACGCCAACTGCCTGAGCGAGGAGGGTGCCGAGGTCATCAAAGCGCTGGTGGGCAACGACCTGCTCGACGCCGAGAAAAAGCGGGGCAACGAGCCGTTCCAGCTCCGGGGCAGCTTCAACGTGGCGATCACCTGCAACTCCCGGTTGCGCGTGCGCTTGGAGGGAGACGCCGGCGCGTGGGAGCGCCGGCTGATGATTATCAACTACAACAAGCCCAAGCCGCAGGAGCGCGTCACGGAGTTCGCCGACCAGCTCATCCGTGCGGAAGCCCCGGGTATCCTCAACTGGATGATCAAGGGAGCCATCCGCTACCAACAGGAGATGCGGGAACGCGGCGACTTCTTCCTGACCGACGCACAGCAGCAGCGCACGGAACTGATCCTAGCCGAGTCGGACAGCGTACGCCGGTTCGTGCGAGACCGGGTGGTTCCCTGCGAGAACGCCGACGTGTCGGTGAACGAGTTGCAACAGGCATACTTCGCGTACTGCGAGGACATGGGTTGGCAGGCGTGTGGCGGCAGGGACTTCAACCTCAGCATTGCCGACCTGATGCTGGAGGTCCATCATGTCCTTAGGCGCAACGACATCAGCCGGGGCATTGGCTTGGACAGGAAAGGGGCCGTGCGTGGCTTCAAGAATCTCACAATTCTGGAAGGAGGACGCTGACCGATGGCGCTCGATCTCTCCAGGCTCGAAAACAAGCGGGTCGTCGGCCCTGACAAAACCACGGCCCGCTGTCCGGCTTGCGCCTTGGCGGGAGGCGACGCCAAGGGCGAGCACCTCGTCATCTACGACAGCGGCAAGTACGCCTGCGTGGCCAACCCCAACGACAAAGCCCACCGCCAAGAGATCTTCCGGTTGGTGGGGAAAGCGACTAAGGACCGTCCCGCACCAGTCAGACTCAGCGTGCGCTCCTTCCAGGCTCCCGCCTCCACGGTGTTGATGGACCTTGGAAGCTTCGCCCGCTT
Organism: uncultured Chthoniobacterales bacterium; assembly: GCA_964245035.1. Classification (GTDB taxonomy): domain Bacteria; phylum Verrucomicrobiota; class Verrucomicrobiia; order Chthoniobacterales; family SZAS-18; genus CAHJWO01. Next base: position 1,762 of record CAXTMD010000167.1, on the reverse strand, counting down.
CACCGAGGATGACAGGTGGCGAAGGATCCCGACTGCCAACCCGTCAGCTGCTCAGGCGGGACAGCCCAGGCGCATCACCGCCAAGCCAGCGAGACCGTGCATCGGCGAAGAGCCGGAAGAGGCAAGGGAGGCTCAACAGGAGGAGTGAAGAAGAGGAGGCTGATCGGTGGTGACGCTCATTTCTGGTGGGCGTCACCATGCTCCTCGGACGTTTCGGACGGGTGTTGGCGAGTTACGGAACAGAAAGGACACCGTGGGTCAGTCCGAGATGTGTCAGGATGTATTCCAGAAGCGGAAAGTAGAATGTTAATAACTGGTAAACACCCGTCCGAAACGTCCGAGCATCCCCCCCGCCTTGTCTGCCGAACAAGCAAGCGTCTAACACGGCGTCTTATCTCTCCTCCAATTCGCTAGCGAGAAGCTCCTTATATTCTCGTCAAAAAGCCGTCTGGAGGCCGTTTGGGACAGCAGGTGGTGAAAACGTTTTCACCAGTGAGGAAGAGGCTAAAGCGTTTCTCGTTTGCTTGTAAGGGTTAGGCGGTTTTGTAGCCCGCGTGCCGGAACCAGCCGCGAGCGTTGGTGGCGGTGATGCGCGCCAGGCCGTGGGCCAGGGCACGGTCGAGCGCCTTGGGCGTGCGCGCGGCCACCTTGCGCAGGTAGCTCTTGAGCTTGCTCCAAGCTCCTTCGATGGGGTTGAAGTCCGGCGAGTAGCGCGGCAAAAAGAGGACCTCGGCCCCGTGCGCTTGGATGAGGGCGACCATGCGCTTGCTCTTGTGCGTGGACAGGTTGTCCATGAGCACCACGTCACCCGCGTGCAGGTGCGGACCCAGGCAGTGCTCCAGGAAGACGAAAAACGCGTCGCCATCCATGCTGCCCTCCACCTCCATGCTCGTGAGCAGCCCTTCGCGGCTCATGGCCCCGACCAGCGAGCGGTTGGGCGGGGTGTTGCGCGGCACGGTGCGATCCACCAAGCGCACGCCACGCGGAGCGCGTCCGTAGCGGCGCACCAGGTTCAGGTTGCAGCCGGTCTCGTCCACGAAGATCAGCCGCCGCGCTCCGGTGTCGATGGCAGCGACCTGCTCACAAAAGGCGCGCCGCTCCTCCTCGTCGGCTTCGCGGGCTACGAACAAAAGGCGCGCCGCTCCTCCTCGTCGGCTTCGCGGGCTACGAACGTCTTTTTTTGCGCGGCAAGTCCAAGGCTTCAACCCAGCGCCAGAGCGTGGACACGCTGACCTTGATCCGGGCTTGGCGGCGCAAGCGCAGGCGCAGTTCCTCCAGGGCGATGTCCGGTTGCGCGCTCACCAAGGTGCGAATGCGCTCAACGGCGGCTTCATTGACCCGGCGCGTCGCCCCACCACGGTGGCCGAGGGGCTGGATGTGCCCGGCGCGCCGTCGCTGGCGCAAGAGCTTCTCCACCCAGCCCAGGCTCACGGCAAAACGCGCGGCGATCTGTGCCTGCGTGCCCTGCCCGGCATCCACGGCGGCGACCACCCGCGCGCGCAGGTCCAAGGAGTAAACGGCTGGCATAAACAGCCACCAGCCAAACTCCTGCCACCCTTACAAGCAATCAGAAAACGCTTTAAACGAGAGACGAACCAGCGCCCGAACGGGAAGGGCCACCACCAGCACTTTCCAGACGCTGCCGGTAGAACCCGCGGCATTTGGTGCAAACATCGGCATGTGTGTGAAGATCGGCTTTCTACCGCCCCCGCAGAACAGCGGACGAAAGTCGCCCCATATTTGCGTCGAAAAGTTTTTTGGC
>CAXTMD010000166.1:6960-9629 GCA_964245035.1 uncultured Chthoniobacterales bacterium | reverse complement strand
TGCCGCCCGCGCATCGGGGCGGCCGGGGGCGGGCGGGGGGGCCCCCCCCCCCTCAGGATGACAGCAAGAGAGAAGCGCGCACGCTGCCAAGGTTCAAGCGTCCCACCAATTAACTCGGGCTGACACACCCCGCCTCGGGTAATCTCACGGGAGGCGGTTCCCAGAACCACGGGACAACCGGGCACCCGTCAGAGCAGTTTGTCGAGGGTGATGGGCAGGTCGCGCACGCGTTTGCCGGTCGCGTTGTACACGGCGTTGGCCACCGCCGCGCCGACCCCGGTGATGCCGATCTCGCCGATCCCGTGCGCACCCATCGGCGCGTGCGGGTCAGGAATGTCCGTCCAGATCACGTCGATCTCGGGCACGTCCATGTGCACGGGCACGTGGTACTCGGCCAGGCTCGGGTTCATGATGCGCCCGTTGCGCTCGTCGAACTGCGTCTCCTCCATCAGCGCCAGACCAAGGCCCATGATGATGCCGCCGCGGAACTGGCTTTTGGCCGTCTTGGCGTTGAGGATGCGTCCGCAGTCAAACGCCCCTAGGAAACGGCTCACGCGCACCTCGCCAGTGATGGCGTTGACGCGCACTTCGCAGAACTGTGCGCCGTAGGAGTGCATCGACCAATGCATCAACTCCAAGGGAGGCGGCGCGCTGCCTTCCGCCGCCAGTTCGTCGCGTCCGGCGCGGCCCAGGAGAACGGCGTAGTCCTCGCGGCACTTCGGGTCGTCCGTCTTGCACAAGCCTCCGTCCCGGCCGGTGACCTCGTCCGGCTTGAGACCGGCGAGCGGCGAGCCTGCCAGCGCGAGTTTGAGCAGCGCGGCGACGAGTTCCTGGTAAGCGTCGAGCACGGCGGCCCCGATGGAAGCTGTCTGCTGCGAGCCGCCGGCCAACACGGTTCCGGGCAAGGACGAATCACCGTAGTTGACCGTAACCCGCTCCAGTGGCAGGCCAAGGCGTTCGGCGGCCACGATGGCCGTCGTCGTGGCCGTGCCCATACCCATCTCGTGCGCGGCGATCTCGACGGTTACACTGCCCTGGCGGGTCAACGTGATGCGGGCCGCTCCGCCGGGCATGCGCTGGTAAGGGTAAGTGGCCGCCGCCACGCCCATGCCGACGAGCCACTCGCCCTCCCGGTGCGTGCCGGGGACCGCCGACCGCTTGTCCCAGCCGAACCGCTCGGCTCCCGTGCGGAAGCATTCCTCCAGGTGGCGCGAGGAGAACGGGATGCCCTGCGTCGGGTCCTGCTCGGGCTCGTTGCGCAGGCGCAGTTCGATGGGGTCCAGGCCAAGGGTTTCGGCCAACTCGTCCACGGCGCTTTCCAGGGCGAAGGTGCCCACGGACTCGCCCGGCGCGCGCATGAAGGTGTTGGCCAGCATGTCCATGTGCGCGGTTTCCACCCCGAGCTTGAAAGAGTCCGCCGCGTACATGCATTGGGTCGCCAGGATCACCGGCTCGGGCATGTTGTTGTGCGCGGTCATGGCGACCACGCCCGTGTGGATGATGGCGTCAAAATGTCCGTCCGCCTCCGCGCCGATCGCCACGCGCTGCTCGGTGACCGTGCGCCCGCCCACCACGCGGTAGACCCCCTCGCGCGAGAGCGCCATCCGCACGGGCCGACCGGCCAGCTTGGACGCCGCCGCGGCCAAGACGTGGTGCTGCCACAGGGTCTTGCTGCCGAAGCCGCCGCCGACAAACGGCGAGGTGACGTGAACCTGCTTTTCCTCCAGCCCGAACGCTCCCGCGAGCGACCACGCCGTGTGCGTCACGCACTGGGAAGCGTCGTGGACGAACAGCTCCCCACCCTGCCACGCCACCGTCACCGCGTGGGGTTCGATGGGGTTGTGGTTGTGGCGCGGCGTTTCGTAAACCTGATCGGTCCGGTAAGGTGCCGCGGCCAAGGCTGATTCGGCGTCCTTCACCTTGTTTTCGAGCGCCTCGCCAAACATCTCCGCCCGGTGCAGCCCGTTGGCCTTGGCCCGGCCGAACGCGGTGACGGCCGGCGCTTCCTCGTAGCTGACCCCGACCAGGGTCTTGGCGTGATTGGCCTGCTCCTGGGTTTCCGCCAGCACTACGGCGACCGGCTGGCCGTTCCAGTGGATCTGGTCATCCTGGAAGATAGGCAGGTCGTCACCCGCCGCCGCCTTGCCCGCCTCGCCGAAAAATGACATGGCCTCGATCTTCGGCGCGTTGCGGTGCGTCATCACCAGCACGACGCCCGGTGCCGACTCGGCGGCGGCGGTGTCGAAGGACACGACCCGTCCTCTCGGGATCGTGCTGAAGACTACGGCGGCGTACACCATCCCATCCACGGGAAACTCGGCCGCAAAACGCGCTTCGCCGCGCACTTTGAGCGGACCGTCCACGCGCGACACGGGCTGGCCGATCAGACCCTCGCGACGCTCGACCAGCGGATCGGGCTTGCCGCCCGGCATCAACCGGTCGGGCGCGAGCGCCACCATCTTCTTTACCGCCTTGGTTGCCACGTTGCCAAATCTGCTCATCGTTTGTCCTCCGTCAGTTCGCCGAGCACGGCCGCAACCGTGCGCCGGACCAGTTCCAGCTTGAATGCGTTGTGGCTCAGTGGTCGGGCGTCGGCGAGTTCCGCCTCGGCCTTCCACGCGCAATTTTGACGCGGAGCCCCCCCCCCCCCCCCGGCCCCCAACGCCTTC
>CAXTMD010000166.1:0-6950 GCA_964245035.1 uncultured Chthoniobacterales bacterium | reverse complement strand
GGGGGGGCGCGGGGGGGGGGCGGGGGCGTGGCCGGCGGCGGGGGGGGGGGGTATGTTGGCGGGGGTCGCCGCCCGCCCGCGCAGGGCCGCCTCGGCCTTCCACGCCCGCCACGGTTTGTGGGCGACCCCGCCCAGGGCCAGGCGCACGTCCTTGACGGTGCCGCCGTCGAGTTCGAGCGCGGCGGCGACCGACACCAACGCAAAGGCGTAGCTCGCCCGGTCGCGCACCTTGCGGTAGGTCGAGCGCGCCGCGAACGGCAGCGCCGGCAGTTCGACGGCCGTGATGAGTTCGCCGGGCTGCAGGGCCGTCTCAACCTCCGGAGAGTCTCCGGGCAAGAGGTGGAACTCGGTCACGGGCAGCGTCCGCTCGCCGTGCGCGCCGCGCAGGTGCACGACGGCGTCGAGCGCCGCCAGCGCCACGTTCATGTCGGAGGGGTGCGTCGCCACGCACGCCGGCGAAGCGCCCAGGATGGCGTGGATGCGGTTGAAGCCGTCGATGGCGTCGCAACCCTGGCCGGGCTGGCGCTTGTTGCAGCGCGAGCCGTCGTCGTCGTAGAAGTACGTGCAGCGGGTGCGTTGCAACAGGTTGCCGCCGGTCGTGGCCATGTTGCGGATCTGCGCGGATGCGCCCGCGACAATGGCCCGGGAAAGCGCCGGGTAGCGCGTGCGCACCGCCCGGTGTTCCGCGACCGCCGTGTTTTTGGCCGCCGCGCCGATGAGCAGGCCGCCGTCCGCCCGTTCCTCGATGGCGGCCGACAGGCCGGTCACGTCCACCAGGGCACGCGGCCGCTCGATGGTCTCGCGCAACAGGTCGACGAGGTTGGTGCCGCCACCCAGGTACTTCGCCTGCACCTCGCCCCCCTGTCGAACCGCGTCCTCGGCGCTGCTTGCCCGGGTGTAGGTAAACGGATTCATTTGGCCGCGCCCTCCGTCGCCAAGGTCTCGCTGATGGCGGCCACGATCCCATTGTACGCGCCGCAGCGGCACAGGTTGCCGCTCATGCGTTCACGCACTTCCTCGTTGTCGAAGGCGATGTGGTCGGCGGCTAGGTCCACCGTGACATGGCTCGGCACACCGCGCCGGATCTCTGCGGCCATGCCGATGGCCGAGCAAATCTGCCCCGGCGTGCAGTAGCCGCACTGGAAGCCGTCGCAGTCGATGAACGCCTGCTGCAACGGGTGCAGCGTCCCGTCGGTGGCGAGCCCCTCGACGGTGGTGATCGCACGCCCCTCGTACTGCACCGCCAGCGCGAGGCAGGACAGGATGCGTTCCTGACCGTCCACCAAGACCGTGCAGGCTCCGCACGCGCCCTGGTTGCAGCCGAGCTTGGTGCCGTGCATCTCCAGCCGCTCACGCAGCAGGTCGAGCAGGGAGACACGCGGATCAGACGGCAATTCTACGGTGGTTCCGTTGACGAGGAGTGGCATGGCAGAGGCGGCTTTTACCCGGTTTGCCGAGCGGCAAACTTCCTGAGGTTAAATCCTTGGTGCGCACCGCCGCAACATCTACTCCCTTATATATCGACTTGCACCCGGCCAAGCCCACGCGGATGAAGCCACGACGACGGTTGCCGACCACTGGTGGCCCCCTGATCCTGGAGGTCCACCGCAACGGCTACCGGCTTCCCTGCTCAAGCGCCGCCGGGTCGGTCGCATCCGGCGCGTAGAACAGGGGGAAGCCGTCGCGTTGCTGCGCCGCGAAGTCGGCCAGAAAGGCCCGCCCCTTACCCGAGAGCATCCAATCCGCCAGCGCCTTGGCTCCCGCCACGTTGGCGTGCGGCAGCTTGGCCGGGTTGGCTTCCAGCACCACGTAGGGTCGGCGCATAGCCGGGTCTCCCTGCACCATGATTTCCAAACCTCCGGGGTTGGCCATCTTGCCACGGAGCACGGGGATGCGTCCGACGATCACGTAGGCCTGGTGGCCGGCGGCGTAGGCGAGGATGCCCTGGGGCGTCAGGCTCTCGTCCTTGAGCAGCCAGTCGCCTTTGGGATTTCCGATGCCGGCCTTTTTCCAGAGCGTGTGCGCCACGTCGCGGCTGCCGGGGCCGCTGAAATCCACGAACGGCGAGCGCGTGTCGGCAATCCGGCGCAGGGCCGCCGCCCCGTCGTGCCCGCCGCGGATGCCGGCGGGGTCCACGGACGGTCCAAGGATGGCGTGCTCGTTGCGCGCCCACGGGCGCATGTTCAAGCCGTAGCCTTCGGCCACCAGGTTCGTCGCCTGGTCGCTGGAGTGCATGGTCAGGAGGTCGGCCTTGCCCTGGCGGAAGGCCGCCGACAGCAGGTCTTTCGGACCGCTCACGACCGTCTCCACCGGCCAGCCGGTCTCACGCGTGAACCGCTCGCTCGCCGCCGGCCACATGCCGCTGAGGGTCATGCCGCCGATGACCGCCACCCGCACCGGTGGTTTTTCAGACGCGGCGGGGACCGGGTTCCGCGGGCCACAACCGCCGCCGGCCGTCAACAGGATTGCCGCCAGGAGCACCGACGCCCACACACCGCGGGTGGATGGAACGGTTTGCATGGTCAGGGGACGGGAGGTTGATCCACGCCGCCGGCACCAGGCTGCCAGCGCACGTCGCCGTGCTCCGGGTTGGGCTGGCCCACGCCGCAGCCCAAATAGGTGCCGTCGAAGGAACTCACGTGTCCGTCCACGAAGCAGACGTTTGCCCGGCCGGAGTGGCGCGCCTGCACGGAATACGCCTGCGAGGAAGGCACCGTGGACGACCAGGCCACCGGGCCGTCCGCCAAGAACGCCAGTTGGGAAGGGTTGGGAATTTGCACGCGGTTGTGCGGCGTCGGCCGGATCGTCGGCGACAGGTACATGTTCATCGCGTAGGGCAGGAAGTACGGTCCGCTCGTGCTCGGCTTGGCGGCAGGACAAACAAAAATGGACGGGTCGCCCGGCTGGGGTGCGTGGCCGGCGTTGACCGCATCCACCAGCCCGGGCTGCCCCACGTAGGGCGGGAGCGCGTTCAACCAGACGTCGGGCGCGTCGAGCTGCGGCACGTTGAGGCTCTGGATCGGCTGGATGCCCTGCCCGCGTTTGGGATAGGCGCCGCCGTTGTCGTTGGCGTAGAGGTTCAGCGCCACTCCCCACTGCCGCAGGTTGGACACGCATTGCACCGACCGGGCGTCGGCCTGCACGCGGGCCAACACGGCGAGCAAGGTGCCGGCCAGCACGCCGACCAAAGCCACCACGACGAGTAGTTCCAAGAGGGTGAAGGCTGCCCCCGCACGCAGCTTCCAGCGCCCGGGCATCCTCTCCTTCCTCAAGCCCGCTGCCGCCGCCGGAGGATCGCTCCCAGCCCGAGCGCCGCCGCGCCAGCGAGCAGCCAGACGGCTCCGGACGGCTCCGGAACTCCGGTGGCCGGAAGGTTGTAGCTGATCGTCAACTGCGGCAGTTGGCTGGCGGTCACGCCGCTGACCTGGGTGCCCTCCCGGCTGTAGAAGCCGAGCAGCGACTGGGCCGTCGCCTCGTTCTCGCTGATGATCTCCCAGCCGTCGTTGGAGGCCGGGTTGTTGAGCCAGCCCTGCACGTCGGTGACGAGCGCGGCCGACGACCAACTGAAAACCGAGTTCAGGCTGACGGTGGCCAGTCCGGCGGTCGCGCTGGCCGTGGCGGCGTGGTCGCCGCCCGCGGTTGCCCAGGTACTGACGGTGTAATGGTTGGCGTTCCAGGTCGCGTCGCCCGTGCCTGCGGCGGCTCCCTGGCCGGTCCCGCCGATGGCGGTGGACTGGCCGGCGGTGCCCTCGCCCCAATCCTTGGTCAGATCGAAGAGATCAACCGTGCGGGCCATCGACGAGCCGCCGCCGAGTTGGCCGACCGTCAGTTGCAGCGTCACCGCCGTGATCGTGGCCCCGGCCGGCACGCCACCGGCCACGTTGAACTCGATGAGGCCGCGCCGCGGCGACCCGTTGCCGTTCGTGCCGGAGAAGATGCCGGGGCCGCCGCCGCTGCTGTTGTTGACGTTGTTCTGGAAGATCGAATTGTCTTGGGACGCGCCCAAGGTCAGCGTGTCCGCCCGCGAGGCGGAAAAGGCAGCGGCCAAGCAGAGCGCGAGGAGCAGTGTCCGGGGAGCGTTCATAGCAGATGGAAGACGAGTGGCGACGACGCGGGATTTTAGAGAAGCTGAGCAGCACGCACAAGCGATATATTTACCAACATATAACCCTTCTCCTAATACCATGCTGCTCCCGGGTTCAACTGCGGCTCTGCCTTCGACCGAGCGACGCGGAGTCTGACATGCAAACGCAAACTGGTTTGCCGCGAACTGGGCCGGCGCGAGCGCATTCGCTCCGGCCGATGAGGAACAAAAAAATCAGGCGCTCTCCCGATGAGACCGGGAGAGCGCCTGCCACGGATCACGACTCTGGCCGTGTGCTCAGGGCGGCGTGAGCAGGAACTTCACCGCCGCCTCCACCTGTTTGTCCTCGCCGGTAGCGACGGATTGGTAGTCGTTGGCTACCTGGATGTCCGGGGTGATGTCGGCGTGCTCCATGTACTGGCCGCCCTTGTCGATGAAGCCGACCTGCGGGATGCCGAAGTACAGGGTCGGGTCGATCTGCGTCTCCCACCAGACGGCCGTGCCGGTACCGGTCACGGGCATGCCGATGAGCTTGCCAATCCCTTGGTCGCGGTAGACCCACGGGAAGAGATGGGCGTCCGAGTAGTTGCTCTCGCCGATCAACACGCACGAGGGTTTGTCCCACTTGTCCCGCGGTTCCACGCCGAGGACGTGTCCGCGCGGGTAGAAGGTCAGGTAGGCGTGGCCGTTGAGCAGCGTGGCGAGTTGGTCGTGCAGGTTGCCGCCGCCGTTGAAGCGGGTGTCCACGATCAGCGCCTGCTTGCCGCTCTCGCGCCCGAGGATCTCCGAGTATGTCGCCCGGTAGCTCGCGTCGTTCATGCCGCGCACGTGCACGTAGCCGAGTTTGCCGCCCGAGAGCTTGTCCACCAACTCGCGGCGCGACTTGACCCAGCGCTGGTAGAGGAGTTCTTCGTTCTCAGTCTGCGAAATCGGCTTCACGGTCTCGTCGAAGCGCGCGTTCTTCGCCGGGTCGAACACCGACAGCAAAGTCGGTTTGCCCGCCTTGCGGTTGAGCAGCGGGCACCAGTCCGCGCCGGGTGCGATGTCTTCGCCGTCGATCTTCTCGATGACCATGCCGGGCGTGATCTTGCTCTTGGCGATGACCAGCGGGCCTTTCTCGATGATCTCGGCGACTTTCAAGCCGGGACCATGGTAGGTCGGCTCGTAGAAAACGCCCAAGTCGGCGGTCGCATCGCCGTCGGGCGCATGGTAGACGAACCCGCTGCCGGTGTGCGAGGCGTTGAGTTCGCCGAGCATTTCGCTGAGCATCTCGGCGAAGTCGTAGTTGTTGTTGATGAAGGGCAAAAACTTCTCGTAGACCGCCTTGTACTTCGCCCAGTCGACGCCGTTCATGTTGGTGACGTAGAATTTCTCCAGCGTCTGCCGCCACGCGTGGTCAAACATGTAGGCGCGTTCCGCCGCGTGGTTGAGGGACATCTCCGCCGCGAACTTCACGGGTTCCTGCTTGCCGCTGTCCAGCGCGATCTTGACGATGCGGCCGCTCGCCAGCACGAAGGCATTTTTACCTTCCTTGTCGAGGAGGACCTGCGCGGCGTCCTCCTCGTGGCGGGCGCGGTTGTTGGGCGTCTCGGGCAGGGTGGCCAGGCGCTTGGTTTCCTTCTCGAAACGCTTGGCCTGCCAGACGCTGTAGCCTTCCTTGTCCTTGCTGAGGTAGACCAGTTGTTCCTCGTCCGGAGTCATGGCGGCGTCCTGGAGGTCGGAGGAGTTGATCGTCAGCCGGTCAGTGCGGTCCTCGTAGTCCTTGAACTCGATCTCGACTGGCTCCTTCTTTTTGTCCTCCTCTTCCTTTTTCTTTTCTTCGTCGGTCTTGGCGTCGTCCTTTTTCTTGTCTTCCGGAGACTTTGCCTTGTCGGCGTCCTTCTTTTCCTTTTCCTTCTTGTCGTCTTCCTGCTTCTTGACGATCTCATATTCCGCCTTGCTCAGGTGGAAGCGGTCGTAGGCTTTCTGGTTGAGAAAGAGCGCGTACACGTCGCCCTGGCCGTCGCCGCCGCTGCCCGTGCCGTGGAGACCGGCGCGGTCGCTGAACCAGAGGATCGCCTTGCCGTCCTTGGTGAACGTGGGGTGCGAGTTCTCGTAGCCGCTCCGGGTAAAGTCCGCGAGGGTGCCCTTGCCCGCGGCGTCCACGATGCCGCCCTCGCTCGCCCAGCGGGCCGGGTCCTTGAATTGAACGGCGAAATACTTGCCATCGGGCGCCCAGCTGTACCACTGGTCGCCGTCGCTGTAGGAGTAGTTCTTGTCACCCGCGAGGACCACGCGGGCCTGCTTGGTGTCGAGGTTGAGGACCTTCAGCGTCGTGCGGTTTTCCAGGTAGGCGACCTCCTTGCCGTCGGGCGAGTAGGTGGGCTGAAAGTTTTCCTGGCCGTTGTCGAGCAGGGGCTTCACGTCGACCACCGTCGCGTTGAAGAAGTAGGGTTCCTCTTCCTTGGGTTGCCGGATCGTGGCCTCGTAGAGGTTCCAGGACTTGGAGGTCTCGCCCGCGAAGATCAGCCGGCGGCCGTCCGGGCTGAAGTCCACGCTGCGTTCCTGGACCGTGACCGCGGGGATGCGCTTGGTGTCGCCGTGCTCCGTGGAGGTGACGAAGACCTCGCCGTGCGCGATGAAGGCCATCTCCTTGCCGTCGGGGCTCAGCGCCATCTCGGTCGCGCCGTCGCTCATGTCGACGACTTCCGTCTTGCGCTCGGTGTCGCCGAAGCCGACGTGGATCGCCACTTTCTTGGGTTGTGCCGCGTCGTTGGCGAGCGTGTAGATTTCGCCGTCGTAACCGAAGCACAACACGCCGCCCTCCGAGATCGAGAGGAAGCGCACCGGGTTGGTGTCGAAGTGCGTGATCTGCCGGCGGTTTTGT
>CAXTMD010000165.1:0-9643 GCA_964245035.1 uncultured Chthoniobacterales bacterium | reverse complement strand
CTACGCGGGCGAACTCTACACTGTCAGCAAGGACGGCGGCACCGCACGCCGGCTCACCAGCGGACCGGGCTACACGTCGTTCCCGCGCTTCTCGGCCGACGGCAGGCAAATCGCCTACACCTCGCAGTACGACGGCAACACGGAGGTGTACGTTATGCCCGCCGAGGGCGGCGTGCCCAAGCGGTTGACGATCACCCCCACCCTCAGCCGCGACGACGTGTCCGACCGCATGGGGCCGAACAACATCGTCATGACCTGGCTCAACACCAAGCCGGAGGTCGTGTTCCGCTCGCGGATGAAGTCGTTCAACTCCTTCATCGGCCAGCTCTACACCGTCGGCTTGGACGCCGACTTACCCAAGCAAGTACCGGTGCCGCGCGGCGGGTTCGTGTCGTTTTCGCCGGACGATTCCAAGATGGCCTACAACCGCGTCTTCCGGGAGTTCCGCACCTGGAAACGCTACCGCGGCGGCATGGCCGACGACATCTGGATCCACGACTTCAAGACCGGCGAGACCACCAACCTCACCGACAACCCCGCGCAGGACATCTGCCCCATGTGGGGGCCGGACAACAAAATCTACTTCGCCTCCGACCGCGACGGGCACATGAACCTGTTCTCCGCCGACCTCGCCACGAAGGAGACCAAGCAACTGACGGCGTTCAAGGACTTCGACGTGAAGTTTCCGTCGATGGGCAAAGGTGCCATCGTCTTCGAGCAGGCGGGCTACGTCTGGCGTTACGACCTGGCCAGCGGACAGGCCGCGCCGGTGCCGATTTCCATCCGCGAAGACCTCGTCGGCGGCCGCCCGGCGACCGTGGACGCGGGCGAGCACCTGGAAGGCGTCAGCCCCGCGCCGGACGGCAAGCGCGTGATCGCCGTGGCGCGCGGCGAACTCTTCTCCGCGCCCGCCAAGGACGGCACGCCGCGCAACCTTTCCAACACCTCCGGCGCGCACGAGCGCGACGCCCAGTGGTCACCCGACGGCAAGTGGATCGCCTATCTCTCCGACGCCAGCGGCGAAAACGAACTCTACATCCGCCCGCAGGACGGCAAGGGCGAGCCGCAGCAGATCACCACGGGCGGGGACACGTACTATTTCACACCGATCTGGTCGCCCGACAGCAAGAAGCTGCTCTGGAGCGACGAAATGGAGCGCCTGCGCTTCGTGGACGTGACGACGAAAGCCGTCACGCTCGTGGACCACAGCGACGTGTCCGGCATCCGCAGCTACGATTGGTCGCCCGACAGCCAGTGGATCGCCTGGGCGCGACAGGAAAAGGACACCATGGCGAAGGTCTACCTATATGGCCTCAACGGCGGCAAGCGCATCGAGGCGACCGAAGGCTGGTACGACTCGGGGAGCCCATCCTTCAGCGACGATGGCAAGTATTTGATGATCACCTCGGCGCGCGATTTCAGCCCCACCTTCGGCGCGGCAGAGTTCTCCGAGGTGTACCGCAACATGGAGCGCGTTTACCTCCTCACCCTCGCCAAGGCCACCCCTGGCCCGCTCGCGCCCAAGAGCGACGAGGTCGGCCAACCGGACGACAAAAAAGACGACGACAACAAGAAGAAGGACGACGACAAGAAAGACGCCAAACCCGGCGAGAAGAAGCCCGCGTCGGTCGTGGTGGACGAGGACGGCCTGCGCGAGCGCCTCACCGCGCTGCCCATCCATCCGGGAAACTACCGTGACCTGCGCCTGGTGGACGACCGGGTCTTCTACCTGCGCGCCAAGGAAGGCGGCGACGATGACGAGGAGGAAGGCCCCGGCAACCGGAAGTTCGACCTGTGCTCCTACAGCCTGAAGGACCGCAAGGAGACCGTGCTCGGCGAGGTCGCCAGCTACGAGATCACCTTTGACGGCAAGAAGCTGCTCGTCAAACAAGGCAAGGACTACGCGCTGGTCGACCTGCCCAAAGACAAGCTCGACACCAAGGACGGCAAACTCAAGCTCACCGGCCTCGACATGGCGCTCGACCACCACGCCGAGTGGACGCAGATCTACAACGAGGCGTGGCGGCAGATGCGCGACTTCTTCTACGCGCCCAACATGAACGGCATCGACTGGAAGGCGGCCCACGACAAGTACGCCGCGCTGCTGCCGTTCGTGAACAACCGCAACGACCTGACCTACCTCATCGGCGAACTGATCGCCGAGTTGAACAACGGCCACGCCTACACCGGCGGCGGCGAGAGCCCGAAGGCCCCGCGCCTCAAGCTCGGCCTGCTCGGCGCGGAGTTCACGCGCGACCCGGCCACGCGTGCCTACCGGATCGACCGGGTCCTGCCCGGCGAGAACTGGGACGAGGAAACCCGCTCGCCGCTGACCGCCATCGGCCTCAACGTCAAGCCGGGCGATTACCTGCTCGCCATCAACGGCCAGCCTGTCGCCAAGCTGGCCAACCTCAACGAGGCGCTGATCGACACGGCGGGCAAGCAGGTCACGCTGCGGGTCAACTCCAAGCCGAGCGACGACGGCGCGCGCGACATCACGGTGGTTCCCACCGCCGACGATTCGCCGCTCTACTACCTCGCCTGGGTGCAGAAGAACATCGACTACGTGGCCAAGAAAACCGGCGGCAAGGTCGGCTACCTGCACATCCCGGACATGGGCCGGCCTGGGCTGAACGAGTTCACGAAGCTTTACTTCCCGCAAATCCACAAGCAGGGGCTGATCGTGGACGTGCGCGGCAACGGCGGCGGGTTCGTCTCGCCGCTGGTCATCGAGCGGCTGCGCCGCGCGCTGGTCATGGTCGAGATGACCCGCAACAACTCCGTGCCGCAAACCAACCCACCGCAAACCTTCCTCGGACCGATGGACGCGCTGCTGGACGAGTTCTCGGCGTCGGACGGCGACATCTTCCCGTTCCGCTTCAAAACGCTCGCGCTGGGCAAGCTCATCCGCAAACGCTCGTGGGGCGGTGTCATCGGCATCAACGGCTCGCTGCCGTTCGTGGACGGCGGGCAGCTCTTCAAGCCGGAGGCCGCGCCGTATTCCAAGGACGGCAAGGGCTGGGTGATCGAGAGCCACGGCGTGGACCCTGACATCGTCGTGGACAACGATCCCGCGAAGGAGTTCCGCGGCGAGGACCAGCAACTGGACAAAGCGATCGAGGTGATCCTCGACGAGATGAAAACCAAGAGCTACGAACTCCCGCCGATCCCGCCGTTCCCTGATCGGAGCAAGTAGGTATCCTCCTCGCGCTGCCATGCACAAACGAACCGGGTCCAAAGAGCTTCCGGCGGAGCAAAGCCAAGCCCTGCTCGAAATTCTGAAAGCCCGGTTCGAGAAGAACGTGCGTCGCCATCGGGGCATCGCGTGGGCCGAGGTGCAGGCGAGACTCGAGGCGCACGCAGGAAAGTTGTGGTCGCTCGACGCCATGGAGGGGACCGGCGGCGAACCGGACGTGGTCGGGCACGACGCGAAGACGGGTGAATACCTCTTCTTCGACTGCGCAGCGGAAAGTCCCGGTGGCCGCCGGAGCGTTTGCTACGACCGCGAGGCCCTCGATTCCCGCAAGGAACACCCGCCAGAAGACAGTGCCATCGACATGGCCGCCGCCATGGGCATCGAGTTGCTGACGGAAGAACAATACCTGGAACTGCAGAAGCTCGGGGACTTCGACACGAAGACTTCGAGTTGGGTGCGGACGCCTCCCGAGATCAGGAGACAGGGCGGCGCCCTCTTTGCCGACCGGCGCTATGGTCGGGTTTTCGTTTATCAGAACAGCGCACCCTGCTACTATCGAGTCCGGGGTTTCCGGGGGTTGCTGAGAGTTTGACGCGTAAATCTCTCTGGATTGTAGGGCAGGCGCCCCGCCTGCCGCGTTTCGGGACGTGGTTTGCGAACAGACGAAACAGCGAAGCGTGCGAAGAACAAGTCCCTCCCCGTAACGCGGCAGGCGGAGAGCCTGTCCTACAATCCAGAAAGACAGCCGTGTTCCATCCCAGGAAAATCGAGAGTGACCTGCGCTGGCTGGACCCTGATGGCATCAAGATCTACGCGATCTCCGCCCGCCACCTGCCCGTTGATCAAACTCCGTATCTCGCACGCCTCGCCGAGGTCAAACAGCGACGCGCCATCGCCTGGGCATCCACGCCGGCCTTCGCGATCTTCCACGACGGCGCGAGCTTGGCTTACCTCGTCCTGGCCTGGTGGGGCAACGACAACGAACTGTTCACGTCGGTCTCGGTGCGAACGGCGGCCGGCTGGACGGAAGACCCGGGCAGGTACTCGTTTTGCGTCTACGACCTAGAAGTCATCTGGCAGGAGCGCAACTTCTTCGTGGAATGCATCGACGGCGCCTCGCCCAGCCTCGCACGCTACCGCGCCGCGCGCTTCAGTGCAGCCCCAGCACGTTGAACACGAGGAACAACCCGGCCGCAAAGAGCCCCGCCCCGAGCAGCACGCACACCGGCAGCGTCAGCACCCAGGCCAGCAGGATGTTCCTCAACGTCTCCTTCTGCAACCCGGCGTGGTTGGCCGCCATCGTGCCCGCCACGCCCGACGACAGGATGTGCGTCGTGCTCACGGGCAAGTTCATGTGGTCGGCCGCCAGGATCGTGCCCATGGCGATCAGTTCGGCCGACGCGCCTTGTCCGTAGGTGAGGTGGCTCTTGCCGATTTTCTCGCCGACGGTCACCACGATGCGCTTCCAGCCGACCATCGTGCCCAGGCCCAGCGCGAACGCCACTGCCACCTTCACCCACAGCGGGATGTACTTGGTCAGCCTGTCAGCCTCGGTGCCATAGTTGGTGGCGCGATCCTTTTCGCTGGCGTCGGTGATCTTGCCAATCTTGACGAGCTTGCCCATCGCCGTGCCGATGAGATAGAGGTTGCTGCGCACCGCGCGGCGCGACTCGACGGGCACGTCGTTGAACTTTGCCTTGCCGTCGAGCATGTCGTGGACGCCGTGCGCTTCTTCCGCCACCGCCGCGAAGGTCTTGTCGCCAAACTTGCCGTCGGACTTGATGAAGTCGGAGAGCACCTGCTGGGCGTCCTCGTCCGAGATCGTGACACCGGCCGATTTCTTGGCCGCGTCCTCGCTGACCTGCTGCGAGTACATGACGACGGACTGGATCATGTCCGGCTTGGCGTCCATCTTCAGCGCGTACGTGGCCGGCAGAACCCCGATGAGGATGAGCATGAGCAGTCCCTGCCCCTTCTGGCCGTCGTTGGAGCCATGCGCGAAGCTGACCCCCGTGCAGGTCAGCACCAACAAACCGCGCACCCACGGCGGAGGCGGCTGCTCACCTTCCGGCGCCTGGTAGAGGTCGGGCTGCTTGACGAACTTCTTGAGCAGGAGCAGCAGCGCGCCCGCGCACACAAACCCGATGATGGGCGAAAACAGCAGCGCCTCGAACGTCTCCTTGACCTTGCCCCAGTTCACGCCGTCGCCGAACACGTGCCCGGGCTTCATCAGCGAATTGGCCAGGCCCACGCCGACAATCGCGCCGATGAGCGAGTGCGACGAACTGGCCGGCAGCCCCATGTACCACGTGCCCAGGTTCCAGATGATCGCCGAGATCAGCAGCGCGAAGACCATCGCGTAGCCGGCGGCCGAGCCGACGTTGAGGACGAGTTCGACCGGCAGCAGCGCGACCACCCCATAAGCCACCCCGCCCGAGGACCACAGCACGCCGATGAGGTTCCACATCCCCGACCAGACCACGGCGATCCAGGGTTTGAGCGAATGGGTGTAGATGACGGTTGCCACGGCGTTGGCCGTGTCGTGGAAGCCGTTGACGCACTCGAAGGCGAGCGCCAGCCCCACCGCCAGGATCAGGAAGATGCCGCCGCCGCCCGAGACCGCTTCGCCAAAGAAATGCATATCGGGAGAACACCTACCGGCGTCGCCGCCCCGGCGAAACCAGGGCGCGGTGACGTTTTCGTCACAAGCCGGCCGGAAGGATCGGCTCCCTGCTGAAGCTCCCGGGACAAGTTGCGGCGGAGACTGTCCCGTGGTAGGGAGCAAGCCTCGCGAGAACGCCCGCCGCCCCGCTGTTCCGGGTGGTCGTTCACCGGTTCCCCCACCCTTGCCAAGCGTGCCGTCATGCCCACGATAGGCCAACCTGCCGCCGGCCAGCACACCGAGGTCATCAGCGGGATCTACATCGCCCGGGGCAACGATACCTTGGGGCCGTACAATTCGCTCGAAGCCGCGGCGCTCGTCATCGGCGGATACCTACGCCTGGACGATTACGCGGCCCGCAACGGCGACGCTTCCTGGTGCGCGCTCGCCGACTTCCTGCCGCTGTCCGCGATCAGCCGCCCCGCCGAACCCACGCCCGGGCCAGCTTCGCCCGCGCCGGTTGGTGAGATCCACCCGCACCGGTGGAAACCGTTCGCGGTCGCTCTGGCGGCCCTGCTGGCCATTCCGCTGTGCATGGCGGGCGGCGTGCGTTGGTTCGGACATCCACGAGCCATCGCTCCGGTGGCGGCAACCCCTGCGCCAACGCCGGCGCCCGTGCCGGTGCCGAGCGTCACTCCGCCCCCCACTCCCGCGGCCGAGGTCGTCCGCCCGGTGGTCGCCGAGCCGGTGCCGACGGCGGCGGACGGTCCACTGCACGGATCGCTGTCCTTCACCCTGCCGCAGACCGGGGACGTTTCCCTGTCGGGTGTGCGGGTGATGGCCTACCCGCTGTCGGCGTTGGAGCCGGCGCTCGGCCAGAAAACCGCCGACGCCCGGGCGGCCCGCACGCGGCTTGACCCGCAGATCGAAGCGGCGGCCCGGGAGCGCGCCACCCGCACGGCGGAGGCGGACACAGCGCTCAAAGCATGGCACGAGGCCGACCCGGCGGACGCGATGACCGCGTCGCTGCGCTTCGCCAGCCAGGGCGCCAAGACCGCCGCCAAGACCGCCGAGGATGACCACCGTTATTTGTTGGACGAACGCGAGGCGGCCGCCGGTGGCGGGATGTTTTTCCAAGGTTTGCCCGCGCCCGAGGTCTCGGCGGACACCGACGCCGAGGGCCGCTTCACGCTGCTCCTCCCCCCGGGAACGGAGCCCTACGCCGTCGCGGCTGCCGTGCGCCGAACGGCGGACGACAGGGTCGCCCGCACCCGCTACTGGCTGTTGCAGCTCTCGCCCGCGCAACGCGCCGGCCACGCGCCCCTGCGCCTGGAGGATGGCAACGCCTCCTCGTCAGCCGCGGCCGAGTCGTTGATCCACACGGTGGACTGAAGGCTCGCGGGCCGCTCCCGCGCGCAATCCGGCCACGAGCAACCCGAGCACGGCGTGCGCGTTGGCGTCGGTCAGCGGCGGCTCGTGCATCAGCATCGTCGGATGATGAAACCGCGACGTGGCGTGGAGAAATGCTTCGGCGGCGGCCCGCGCATCCAATCCGCGCGAAAACTCCCCGGCCGCCGCGCCTTCGACGATGATCCTTTCAATCTGACCGACCAGGGTGCCGACATGCTCCTCGACGGCCTCGGGCGATTGCATGGCCACTTCGTGGTGCACCCGGAAAAGCTCCGGGTCGTCGTGCACCTTGCGCCGCTTGATGATCCGTAGTGCATCGAACCAGGCCGCCAGCCGTTCGGAGGCCGGACGCGAAACGTCGTCGGCGATGGCTTTCAGTGGGCTGGTGACGGCGTTCAGCCAGCGGATCGCCACGGCGTTGATGAGCGCCTGCTTGCTCGGGAAGTAGCGGTAGATGTTGCCGTGGCTCATGCCCAGCGCCCGGGCGATGTCCACCACGTTTGTCTTTTCCACCCCGTAGCGGCGCAACGCGGCCTCGGCGGCATCGAGGATGCGCTGGGACAAAGGGGCTTCCTTGGGCATGGTCAACTTCCGCCGGGAACATAACTCAGCCCCAAGCGGATTGCATCAGGTATTAAATGACAGATTTACAATTTTGTCACTTGTCAGAGCCCGTGGTCGGTGGAATGGTGGTCCTACCATGAGCGACACCAACACCCCGCAAACCTCTTCCGCGCTCGGCGGCCGTTTCACACTGCCAGGCAGCTCTCTGTCCGTCAACCGGCTCGGCTACGGGGCCATGCAACTCGCCGGACCCGGCGTGTACGGTCCGCCCCGTGACCCGGATGGGGCAGTGGCCGTGCTGCGCGAAGCCGTGGCCGCGGGGGTCGACCACATCGACACGAGCGATTTCTACGGTCCGCACGTCACCAACCAGATCATCAAGCAGGCGCTCCACCCGTACCCGGAAGACTTGGTGATCGTCACCAAGGTCGGGGCGCGCCGCGGCGACGACAAATCGTGGAACCCGGCGATCTCGCGCCAGGACCTCATCGACGCCGTGCACGACAACCTGCGCAACCTCGGGCTCGACGCGCTGCACGTCGTCAACTTCCGGGCGATGGGCGAAGGCATGGGAATGGCGACCAAGTCCATCGCGGAGCCGTTGTCAATTTTGGCCGAACTCCAGCAGCAGGGTCTGATCCGGCACCTCGGCTTGAGCAACGTCACGCCGGCGTTGCTGGCGGAGGCGCAGGGCATTGCCCCGATCGTCTGCATCCAGAACATGTACAACGTGGCGCACCGCGAGGACGACGCCTTCCTCGACGACCTCACGCGCCAGGGCATCGCCTACGTGCCGTTCTTCCCGTTGGGCGGGTTTAGTCCGCTGCAAGCCTCCTCGCTCGACAGCACGGCGGCGTCGCTGGACGCGACACCCCTGCAAGTCGCGCTCGCCTGGCTGCTCCACCGTGCGTCCAACGTGCTCCTGATCCCCGGCACCTCGTCCGTGGGCCACCTGCGCGAGAACCTCCGGGCCGCCGATCTGCAACTGTCGCCAGAAACGCTCGCTGAACTGGACGCCATCGCGGCCAAGGCCGACTGGAAGATCGGGCACTAACACCGTTGGCAGCGGAGCCAGCATCCGGGCAGGCTGCGGCGGGAAGTTCCGGCCGTCGCCGTGCCCCCTTGGCTGCCTACTCGACCTCCAGGAAACCCGCCGCCTTGAACGCCTCGGCCAACCGCGCCTTGCCGCCGGTTTCAATGACATCGCCGTGGCCGGTGATCACCCGGTCAAAATCCCAGCTCATCATCGTATCGAGCGAACCGGTGAACGCGTCCATGTCTTCCACCGCGAACTTCTCCGGGCGCGGCACGCCCGGGTTGTGGTGCAGACCGACCGTCAGGATCGACGCCATCTTCGCGCCGAGCGGCGCATCGTCTTCGACGTTGAAAACCAGGTCAGCGACGATCAAGGTGCGCGACGGCCGGTGGAAAAACACGAACTCCCGCGCGCTGGTCTTGCCGGCGAGTTCGAGTGCTTCGAGTTCGCCCGCCCACGCTTCGGGAGCCAGGTGCAGCGTCTCGGCCGATACGCCCGCCGCCTCGGCAAAACCCTCGGGCACGAGGTAGGGAACTCCTGGGAACGCCGCCTGCCCTTCCTTGGCGAAGGTGTCGTGCTGCGCGTAGGCTTCCACTAAATAGGCCGGGTGGCCCACCGCCTGGATGGCGGCCACGTCCTCGGGGGTGAATGGCGCGGTGGAATGGATCACCAGATCGCCGGACGACAGCCGGATGATCGTGACGTTGCGGCCCAGGTATTCCCCCAACAACGGGAGCTTATAATGAAGCGTCCAGAGATTTTCGGCGATTTGTTTCACAAGGGGCTATTCGCCCGGGTGCGGTCTGCCGGTTGCTAGGCGCGGCGCATTATTTCC
>CAXTMD010000164.1:0-9787 GCA_964245035.1 uncultured Chthoniobacterales bacterium | reverse complement strand
CGTGCAGGGGAGCGTTTCTTTCCTCGGCGGTGCGAGCGATGATCTCCGCCGCCTCAGGGGCTTGTGGGACGGTCACGACCGGCACGCCGGGCTTGATGATCCCGGCCTTTTCGCCCGCGATGGCGGCCAGGGTGTCGCCCAACCAGGCGGTGTGGTCAAAGTCGACGGCGGTGATGACCGACGCCGCCGGCGTGACGGCGTTGGTCGCGTCGAGTCGTCCGCCGAGGCCGGTTTCGAGGACGATGATTTCCGCGCGCCGTTTGCGGAAGTAGTCGAGACCCAGCGCGGTGACGTACTCGAAGAACGTCGGCTGCGGCTGCCAGTCGGCGGTCAGGTCCCGCAGGTGGGTCAGGCCCTCGGCGACGGCCCCTTCGGGGATGGGGTAGCCGTCGAGGCGGACCCGTTCGCGGAAGCTGACGAGGTGCGGCGAGGTGAAAAGTCCCGTGCGGTAGCCCTCGGCGCGGCAGACGGCGTCGAGCATGGCGCAGACCGAGCCCTTGCCGTTGGTGCCGGCGACGTGGACAATCCGCGCGCCGCCGTCCGCGCCGAAGTCGAGCGCGCGCAGGAGCCGGCCGATGGTTTCTAGCCCGAGCTTGATACCAGTGAGTTGCGTGGCGTAGAGCCAGGCGAGTGCGGTGGGGTAGTCCATGGTTGGCGTCCTCCGGGGAGGGGAGCCTCGCGCAAAGTCCGCCACGCCGCAAAGGCGGAGAAGTGATGCTCGCGCAGGACTTTTCTCCTTGGGACTAGCCTCGGGACGGTGGTAGGCGGGCACCTGCGGCTTGCGCGCGGTCCCGACAAATCATCCCAGCACGGGCGGAGTCGCGGAATCAAAAAAGCACGTCGCTCCAAAAAGAGGTGGACAACTTGCCCAAATTTGTTTGAATCGTCGGCGCTTGGAAGGGCAAGAGAGGCTTGGCCGCAGAAATTTGCGCCGACAGATCCGCACGCTCATCAGGCTAGCAAACCCGTCCGCCGAACTGCTATCCACCAACCGAACGTCTCCTATGATCTCCGCGTTGCTCAAGTTCACCGCTTGGCTCGGTTGCGCCCCTCTCCGGGGATGGCTGCGCCGTTCCGCCCTCGGTGGGACCGCGTCGCTCGCCCTGCTGCTCGCCACGGACAGCCCACTGCGCGCCCAAACCCTCTACGTTGCCAACAGCAGCAACAACGCGGTGGGAGCCTACAACGCCACGACGGGGGCGACGCTGACGAGCTTCACCGGCCTGAACGCTCCGGACGGCCTGCTGGTCTCGGGCAATACCCTCTACGTTGCCAACAACCAAGGAGGCACCGTAAGCGAGTTCAACACGGCGACCGGCGCACTCGCCACCATTTCGCTCCAGGTAGCCAATCCTGTTGGCCTGGCGCTTTCGGGCAGCAATCTCTACGTTTCCGGTACCACTGCCACCACCAATAACGGTGTTACGACCTCCACTGCTTCCATCGGCGTGTACAACGCCACCTCTGGCGCGTTCGTCAACACGCTGAACATCGCAGGGTTGTCGAATCCGCAGGGTTTGACGATGTCGGGTTCCGTCCTCTACTACACGGACGCTAACACCGGGAAGATCGGCGCGTACGACACCACCACGGGCAGCACTCCGACCACTTTCACCACAACGCCGAGCGGCCTGAAAACCCCGATCTTTCTGGCGGTCTCGAACGGCGACCTCTTCGTCGCCAACCAAAACTCCGGGGTCCAGAACGGCGCGACCGTGGGCGAGTACAACGCGGCAACTGGCGCGGCGATCAACGCGAATTTTATCACTGGCTTGACCACCGCACGCGGGCTCGCGGTTTCGGGGAATATCCTCTACGTCTCGTCCTTCACCGGCACCGGGAATAACACCGAGGTGAGCGAGTACAACATTTCAGACGGCAGCTTGATCAAAGCAAACTTTCTCACCAACGCCGGGGCGAACGGGTTGGCAATTTCTCCCGTGCCCGAACCGGCAACTTGGCTGGGCGGTGCGCTGCTCGGCGCAGTAGCGTTCAATGGCGTGTGGCGGCTGCGCCGAGGCCAGCGGGCGTAAAGCGGGAAGGGGGACTTGGTCCGAGTCCGGCCCTCATGCGTTTCCCGCGAAGTATCCCAACAAATTCGCCAGCGTCGCGCGCATCTTGCGCCGGTCCACGATCATGTCCACCAACCCGTGGGTCTGGAGGAACTCCGCCGTCTGGAAGTCCTCCGGCAGTTTCTGGCGGGTCGTCTCCTCAATGACGCGTGGACCCGCGAAGCCGATCATCGCTTTCGGCTCGGCCACGATCACGTCGCCGAGCACCGCGAAGCTCGCGGTCACCCCGCCGTAGGTCGGGTCGGTCAGCACCGAGATAAACGGCAGCCGCGCCTGTGCGTGCAGCGCCAGCGCCCCGCTCGTCTTGGCCATTTGCATGAGCGCGAACATCCCCTCGTGCAACCGCGCCCCGCCCGCCGCCGACACGATGATCACTGGCAGCCCGCGCGCGGTGGCCGTCTCGACGTTGCGCGTGATCTTCTCGCCCGCCACGCTCCCGAGCGTGCCGCCGAGGAAATTGAAGTCCAGCGCCGACAACGCCACCTCGCGCCCCTCGATCCGCCCGAGGCCGGTGACCGCGGAATCCTTCAGCCCCGTGCGCTTCTGGTATTCGGCGAGGCGGTCCTTGTACGCGCTGGCGGCGCGGAAATCGAGGATGTCCACCGGCTCCAGGTCGGCGTCGGCTTCCTCGAAGGAATTCTCGTCGAGCAAGTGGTCGAAGCGCTCCCGCACGTTGATGGGAAAATGGTGGTCGCACTTCGGGCAGACGCGCTGGTTTTCGGCGAGTTCGAGCTTGTGGATGACCTCGCCGCAGTCCGGGCACGCCTGGAACAGGCCGCCGGGGATCTGGAGTTTCTTTTTTTCGCCGCCGCCGGGAACGAAGCTGGGTTTGCGAAAGATGGCCATGGAAGTGGCCTCCACGTTATAAGCGGGCGGCGGCGGACGCAAGGTGCCCCGGGATGAAGGGAAAGAGTGGGCAGGCACGAGATCTGTTGGTGCAATCCGCCGCCCCTCCCCCGTGCCCGAAGATTTTTCCACCCGTGCCCCGCTCTCCGCCGGCTGGCAGGCTGCCCTGCCGACGGTGTACGACGAGTTGCGCCGGCTGGCCGCCGGGTACATGCGCGCCGAGCGGCCCGACCACACCCTGCAGCCCACGGCGCTCGTGCACGAGGTCGTGCTGCGGCTGCACGACCAGCACAGCCTGGATTGGGAGAACCGCGCCGAGCTGTTCGGCGTGGCCGCGCACATGATGCGCCGGGTGCTTTCCAGCCACGCCACGGCTCATCGTGCGGCCAAGCGGGGCGGGGGCAGCGCGCACGTGGCTCTGGACGACGCCCTCGACTTCTGCGACCGGCAGGCCATCTCGCTGGTCGCCTTGGACGAGGCCCTGCGCGGGTTGGAGGCGCTCGACCCGTTGCAGGGTCGCATCGTCGAACTGCGCTTCTTCGGCGGATTGACGGTGGGGGAAGTCGCCGGGCTGCTCGGCATTTCTCCGGCGACCGTCAAGCGCGAGTGGAGCGTCGCCAAGCGCTGGCTCCAACGCGAGATGGCCTAGGGTTTGCACGCCACCGACCACCCGGGGTCGAACGCCTCCGTGGCCCGCCGGCCGCTTCCACGTCGCGCAGCCCCTGGCGCACCCGCCCGAGGTCAAACGCCGTTTCCACGTTGTCGTGTCATCCCCGCAGACCTCCCGCAAAAACCGCAGGCGCCCGGTGGTGCGATGATCCAGCGCCCGGGCAAGCGCGTCCTTTACCCGCTGCCAGCGGGCAGGATCGGGCGTCGCGCGGACGGTCTGGGTTAGCCGAGCATCGGTGGAGGGCAGCGGGCATTTTAGCCAAGTCCTCCCAAAAGTGTCCAGTCGACAAACTTCACGCCGCCAGCGAATTAGCTGCCGCCATCGGCAGGCTCGAAAAATTGTTGAGCCGTTTGGACCGGATTTTCGGCGTGTGGATGCAACGGACCCCCGCACCGTCCGCCCCGCTGCCTTCATCTTCCTGCCCTTCCTTGCCCTATGAAAACCTGTCGATCCCGCGCCGCCATTCTGGGGGCGCTAGCACTCATCTCCATCGCGGCCGGCACCTGCCCGTCCCGGGCACAAACCGCCGGCAGCCTCGATCCCACCTTCGGCAATGGCGGCCCTGGCGCCGTGCCGGGCACGGCCACCGTGCCGGGTTTGGGGTTCATCCAGGATCTCGCCTTGCAGCCGGACGGCAAGATCGTGGGGGCGGGCGTGATCGCACTCGACAGCGGGGAGAGCGGTCAGGACTTCGGCGTCAGCAGCCACGGCCTCACCCTGACTGATTTCCAGGGCGGCGCCGACGTGTCACCCGCCATGCTCATCCAGCCCGACGGTAAAATCGTGCTGGGCGGCGAAGCAGCCTTTTCCCCTGGCGGCGGCGCGGTACTTGGCCGCTGCCGGTCGCCCTGCGTTTTTCAGCGGCGAAGCTGCGCTGAGCAGCGGCGTGTACTACCTCGCCTTCCCCAACGGGAACTACTTTGGCTACTACAGTTATCTCTCCGACCCTCGCTACGTTTATCACTTCGACCTCGGCTACGAGTACGTCTTCGACGCGGCGGACGGCAAGGCGGGCGTGTACCTGTACGACTTTGCCAGCAGCACGTTCTTCTACACGAGCCCGGTGTTCCCGTTCCCGTATCTGTACGACTTTACGCTGAACACCGTCTTGTACTACTACCCGGACCCGAAGAACCCGGGCCACTACAACACGGATGGCTACCGCTTCTTTTATCGCTTCGACACGGGGCAGATCATCGTCAAGTAGCCGCGGTAGGCCGCGGCGGACGAGACAGGCACCGCCAAACTGGGCATGGCGGTGCCTGTTCTTTTTTTCGGAACTATTGATTCTCACGCGAAAGCGGCGACCGTTGGACTCTGTCCGCCGCCGTCGTGCCCATGCGCTCGCCTTCCTTCTTCGTCGCCGTATTCGGACTGCTCTCCGTGGCCGTGGCCGGATGCAAAAAACAGGCCGCCGCTCCGCCGCCCCCGCCGCCCAGCGTGACGGTCGCCAAGCCGGTGGCCAAAAAGATCGTCGAACACTCGGAATACACCGGCCGACTCGCCGCCATCGAAAACGTCGAGGTGCGCCCGCGTGTGAGCGGCTACATCACCGAGATTGCCTTCAAGGACGGCGCGCTGGTCAAAAAGGGCGACCTGCTGTTCGTCATCGACCCGCGCCCCTACCAGGCCGCGCTCGGCCAGTCCGAGGGCCAGCTCAAACAAGCGCAGGCCGCGCAGGACCTCGCCAACCGCAACTTCACCCGCGCAGAGGATCTCCAGGCCACCAAGGTCACCTCCAAGTCGGAGTTTGACCAGTCCGCCACCAGCAAGAGCCAGGGCGAGGCGCAGGTCGCCACCGCCCAGGCGGCCGTGGACGCCGCCAAACTCAACCTGGATTTCACGCGCATCACCTCGCCCATCGACGGCCGCGTCAGCCGCGAGCAGGTCACCGTGGGCAACCTCGTCGCCACCGACACGACGGTGCTGACCAACATCGTCAGTGTCGATCCCATCTATGGGTATGCCGACGTGGACGAGCGCACCGTCATCGCCTACCAGAAGATGATCAACGAGGGCGAGGTCAAGGACGCGCGCGTCACCACGATCCCGGTGGCCGTCGCGCTGGCGGGCGAGCAGGGTTTCCCGCACCAGGGAGCCATCGACTTCGTGGACAACCAGATCAACGCCGCCACGGGCACGCTGTCCATCCGGGGGCAGTTTGCCAACAAGGACGGCAGCCTGCTGCCGGGCATGTTCATCCGCATGTCGATCCCCACCAGTCCGGAGAAGGACGGGTTGCTCATCACCGACCGCGCGGTGTCGTCCGACCAGGGGCAGAAATTCGTTTACGTGCTCACCGCTGACGGCAAGGTGGACCAGCGCCCCGTGACGCTCGGGCCGGTGATCGACGGTCTGCGCGTGGTGGTCGACGGGCTCAAGCCGGACGACCAGGTCATCATCAGCGGCAGCATGAAGGGGCGCCCCGGCAGCCCGGTCAAGGCCGAGCCGGGGCGCATGGATCAGTTCGCCTCCGACGAGGTGCAGGCAAAGCCCGTGATGGGCAGCAACTGAAGTCAAATTTTGGCGGACCGCCCAGCGATCATCCAGCCTCCCGCACCCCGGATCTTTCCATGAAGTTCGCGCATTTTTTCATCCACCGGCCGATCTTTGCCATCGTGCTGTCGCTGGTGCTGCTGATCCTTGGCGGCATCAGCTACACGCAGTTGCCCGTCGCGTCGTTCCCCGAGATCGCGCCGCCGACGGTGGTCGTCACGGCCGTCTACCCCGGCGCGAACCCGCAGACGCTCGCCGACACCGTCGCCACGCCCATCGAGGAACAGGTCAACGGCGTCGAGAACATGCTCTACATGAACAGCCAGAGTGCTAGCGACGGCACGATGACGCTGACGATCACCTTCAAGCTCGGCACGAATCTCGACGTGGCGCAGGTGCTCGTCCAAAACCGGGTCGCCATCGCCACCCCGCAGCTCCCGCTGGACGTGCGCAACATCGGCGTCACGGTCCAGAAGCAGTCGCCGAACATCATGCTCGTCATCAACCTGCTCTCCGATGGCGACAAGTACGACACGCTCTACATGGCGAATTATGCCGTGCTCCAGATCCAGGAGGTCATCAAACGGCTCGAAGGCGTGGGCAGCGTGCAGATCTTCGGTGCGAGCGAGTATTCCATGCGCCTGTGGCTGAACCCCGACCAGATGTACTCGCGCGGGATCACGGCCGGCGACGTGATCAACGCCGTGCAGGCGCAGAACGTCCAGGTCGCCGCCGGCAACCTCGGCGCGGAACCCGCCCCGCCGCACACGGACTTCCAGCTCATCGTCAACACCAAGGGCCGGCTCACGGACCCCAAGGAGTTTGAGCGGATCATCGTCAAGCGCGGCAGCAACGGCCAGCTCGTGCGCCTCGGCGACGTGGGCTACGCGCAACTCGGCGCGAAGACCTACGTGAACGGCTCGTATTTGAGCGGTCACCCATCCGTGGGTATCGGCGTGTTCCAGTTGCCGGGCGCGAACGCGCTCCAGACGGCGGAAAACATCCAGAACGAGATGAAGCGGCTGAAAGGGAGCTTCCCGCCGGGGTTGAAGTACGAGATCGCGTACAACCCGACGACGTTCATCGACGAGTCCATCCACGCGGTGCTGGGCACGTTGCGCGACGCGATCATCCTGGTGGTCATCGTGGTACTGATCTTCCTGCAATCGTGGCGCGCGACGATCATCCCGCTGTGCGCCGTGCCGGTGTCGCTCGTGGGCACGTTTGCGGTGATGAAGGTCTTCGGCTTCTCGCTCAACAACCTGTCGCTTTTCGGGTTGGTGCTGGCCATCGGCATCGTCGTGGACGACGCCATCGTGGTCGTCGAGAACGTCGAGCGTTGGCTAGGGGAGGGGCTGTCGCCCGTCGAGGCCACGACCAAGGCGATGGACGAGGTCAGCGGCGCGGTGGTGGCTATCGCCATCGTGCTGACGAGCGTGTTCGTGCCGACGGCGCTGATCTCAGGAATCACCGGGCAGTTCTACCGGCAGTTCGCGCTGACCATCGCGGTGGCCACGGTGATCTCCGCGTTCAACTCGCTGACGCTCTCGCCCGCGCTCGCCGCGCTGCTGCTGCGTCCGCACGGCGCGAAGAAGGACCTGCTCACCCGCGGCGTGGATTTTCTGCTGGGCTGGTTCTTCCGGTTGTTCAACAAGACCTTCGACGCCGCCAACCGCGGCTACACCTGGCTGGTGACGCGCTTCATCCGCTTTGCGTTCGTCGCGCTGCTCGTCTACGCGGGGCTGTTGGTCCTGACGGGATTGGGTTTCAAGACGATCCCGGTCGGCTTCATCCCGACGCAGGACCAGGGCTACATCTTCTGCGTGGCGCAACTGCCCGACGGTGCGTCGCTCCAGCGCACGGACGCCGTGCGCAAGCAGATTTCCGAGATGGCGCTGAAGGTGCCCGGCGTCGCTTACACGGTGGAGATCACCGGTTTGTCCGCGCTGGACTTCACTAACCGCGCCAACGCGCTGACGATCTTTTTGCCGCTCAAGCCCTTCGACGAGCGCAAGGGCCACCCCGAGCAGACCATGAACGCGCTGCTGAGCAAGGTGCAGGGACTCGTCTCGGGCATCCAGGACGCCTTTGTGCTCGTCGTGCCGCCGCCGCCCGTGCAGGGCATCGGCAACGCGGCGGGGTTCAAGCTCCAGTTGCAGGACCGCCGCAACGCCGGGGTGCAGGCGCTGGCCAAGATGGGCGACGCGCTCATCGCCGCCGGTGAAAAACAGGGCGGGCTGACGGGCTTCTTCACGTCCCTGCGCCCGCAGGTGCCGCAGATCTACCTGAACATCGACCGCGACAAGGTCCAGGCGTTGGACGTGCCCATCGAGTCCGTCTTCCAGACGCTCCAGGCGGAACTCGGTTCGTACTACGCCAATGACTTCAACTTCCTGGGCCGCACCTACCAGGTGAACATCCAGGGCGAGCCGATGTACCGGGCACGCGCCGACCAGATCCGCAACCTCTACACGCGCAACAACAGCGGCGGCGCGGTGCCGCTGGGCACCTTGATGGACGTGGAGGAGATCAACGCGCCGGACAAGATTATGCACTACAACCTGTACACGAGCGCGGACATCAACGGCGCGACCCTGCCGGGGGTCAGCTCGGGCGACGCCATCACCAAGATGGCCGCGGCGGCGAAGGACACGCTCACCGATCAGTTCGGCTACGAGTGGACGGAGCTGTCGTTGCAGGAGGTGCTCGCGGGCAACACGGCGTTGTACATCTTCCCGCTGTGTGTGCTGTTCGTGTTTCTGGCGCTCGCGGCGCAGTACGAGAGCTGGAGCCTGCCGATGGCGATCATCCTGATCGTGCCGATGTGTCTGCTGTCGGCGTTGGTGGGCATCTACCTGCGGGGGCTGGACAACAACATCTTCACGCAGATTGCCTTTGTGGTGCTGGTGGGACTGGCGTGTAAGAACGCGATCCTGATCGTGGAGTTTGCCAAGCAGCAGGCTGAAGCCGGCAAGGACCGCGACGAGGCCGCGGTGGAAGCGGCGCGGCTGCGGCTGCGGCCGATCCTGATGACAAGCTTCGCGTTCATCCTGGGTGTCGTGCCGCTGGTGATCGCCACGGGCGCGGGCGCGGAGATGCGCCAGGTGCTCGGCACGGCGGTGTTCAGCGGAATGATCGGGGTGACGCTCTTCGGCATCTTCCTGACGCCGGTGTTCTTCTCGGTGATCGAGCGGCTGACCGGACAGGGACAGAAGCACGCGCCGGTTCCAGTGAAGGAGTCCACGCCGGAGCCCGAACCTGCGACGGCCGAGCATTCCTAGCCGTGCGGCGGCGCGCTGGTGGCGAGCGCCTCCGTCGCCAGCAACACCCCGGCCGCCAGAACGCACTCCCAGCCTACGTTCAGGCATAATCGCCGCACCACATCAGCGGAGGAGGGCTGTTTGGCCAGCTGGTGGTTGACGAATCCGAGGCCGGTCATGCCGAGGAAAAGCGTCACCTTGCACAACAAAATTTGTCCGTATGGACTGGCCCACAACGCGGCCAACGTGCCGACCAGCCCCCAGGCATCGAGCGAACCGCTGAAAGCCAGGATCGCCACGGCCGCCATGCTCGCTCGCGAAAACTGCCGGGTGATCGCCGCAGCGGCTGGCACGAGCGCCGCGTCCCGCCTCGCGCGCGCCAGCAGGGCTGCCAGCGCCAGCAGTCCACCGGGCCAGATTCCAGCCGCGACCACGTGCACGGC
>CAXTMD010000163.1:2374-9805 GCA_964245035.1 uncultured Chthoniobacterales bacterium | reverse complement strand
GTCCCGGTCCGCATGGTGAGCATCCCCCGCATCCGCCCCGTCCCGACGACGTGCAAGGCCCGGTGAAGCCGGTTGATCCAAACGCCGCTCCGACGGCGGTGAAAACCGCCACCGATGCACTCGCCGGTCTTACGCCGGGTCAGGTCTGGACCCACACCCTGCCACGCGGTGAACAGCAGTTGCAGGCGAGCGTCGTCTTCCAGGGCAAGGAAGTAGCGCGGCTGGAGTTCGATCCCGCCACTGGCGCACTGCTCGCTCGCGGGCAACACACCCCTCCGTCGCCTGCGCCCGGCAGCCCCGCTGCCCGCCGCAGCAGTCGTGACCCGGGTGCCGACGCGGCCTCTCCGGTGCCGCCAGGCTCTGCGGAGGCGAAGGCGGACGCCGCCACTTCAGACGCAGAAACTCCGGCGACAGCCGCGGCTGCGAAGCCGGTGGTTCCGCCCAAGCTCGACCAGATCAGGGACCGGTTATCCGACCTTCTCAGGGGGCTGAGCGTCAGCCAAGGGGCGGAGGTCATGCCGCGGGAAGGCTACTGGAAAGTGGCCCTGATCGACGACAGCCGCGTGGTCGGTGAACTGCGCCTGTCCGGCGATGGCAGAACCGTCATCCAGGACTTCGGCGCGACTCGCGACGCCGCCATGTTTGCGCGCTGAAGGCAGCGACGGCGAGCGGCGGGTGCGCCCGCTGAAAAGCAACGTCAGGGAGGAGAAAGAAGGATTTTACCCTCCCGTGTCGCGCCCGTCGCCTCGTTGTTCGGATGAACCGCGAGCAGGCGAACGCCGTAGGGCGGCAGTTCCGTGCGGCCGGAGAGTTCCTGTCCGGCGAGGAGGTCGCGCACGGGACGGCGTAGCGTGACCGACTGCGGCCGGGCGGTGAAATTCAGCAGGAAACAATGCCGGCCGGCCTCCCCGTCGCGCATGGTGGCCTGCACCGCCGCCGGGATCGTCGCCCACTCCGCCAACGGGTCCCAGATCTCCAGCGCATCCAGCAGGGCGCTGGTGTTCTCGGGAGTGAAAAAGCAGCCGACGCTGACCACCCTTCCCTTCCCCAGTTTGTAGGAGGTCACGGCCGG
Organism: uncultured Chthoniobacterales bacterium; assembly: GCA_964245035.1. Classification (GTDB taxonomy): domain Bacteria; phylum Verrucomicrobiota; class Verrucomicrobiia; order Chthoniobacterales; family SZAS-18; genus CAHJWO01. The sequence continues at coordinate 8,733 of CAXTMD010000163.1, read as the reverse complement.
TTCGCCGGCGTAATAATCCTCTTCGTAGAACGCCAGCGTCTCGACTCCTGCCCGCACCGGGGTCAGCGCCTCGTTGAACACCGGGGCCGCGAGCACCGACGACGCCCCGCTGAAACGCAACGACGACCCCACGCCCTCCGGGAGATAGGTAAACTCTCCGACCCGCACGCCGCTCAGTTCCTCGAAGAACGCGCGTCCGGCGGCGTCGTAGCACCAATGCTGCCGGTCACGGTAACCGCTCCAGCAGCCGAACACCAGCGTGCCGCGCGCCTCGACGTAGGCGCGCAGGGGTGGCAGGTGGTCGGCGGTCAACAGGTGCGCGTGCGGGAAAAACACGATCCGGTAAGGGGTCAACGCGTCCGGGCCGCCGACGCTGGAGAGCGCCCGCACATCGGCGTTGAGGTGGCGTTCGGAAAGTGCCTGGTGCACGGCGCGTTCGCTGGTCTCGCGGTGTTGGCCGGTGGCGTTCTCGATGAGGGCGTGCGACTCGTTGTCGTAGTCGTACAGGATCGCGGCGGACGACACGCAGCGCGTGCCGAGCAGGGTCGCGGACAGCCGCCGGATTTCGTCGCCGAGTTGCCGGGCTTCCTCCAGGCGCCGGGTGTTGCGCTCGTCGTGGTAAATCAGACCATTCCAATGCGCTTCGGGACCGTAGGGCAAGGAACGCCAGCGGAAGTAGAGCAGTCCATCCGCACCGTTGGCGATGGAGTTCCAGCACCACAAGCGCATCTGTCCGGGTTTGGGGGTGGCGTGCAGGTAGTCGGGATTGCCGTTGAGCGTGCCGCCGATCTGGCCGCTGGGTCCCGACTGTTGTTCGAGCACCATGAACTTGGGCGACGCTCCGCGCATCCGCGACAGCAGGAAAGTTTCGTGACGATCCTTGAAGTGCGCCGGCAGCGTCGGGTCACACACCTTGAACTCCGGATAGGAGTCGTACGAGACGAAGTCCACGGTCTCCTGCACGAACCGCTCGAAATCCACGTTCGTCATGCTCTGGAAGGCGTTGTGCGTGACGAACTGATGGGGCGCGACTTCCTTGAGGATCTCGTACTGCATGAGGGCAAACCGGATCGTGGCGTCAGACGTGAACCGGTAGAAGTCCAGCAGCAGACCAGGACTCTGGTAGGTGACGGTGGGCCGCGGCAGCCAGATTTCCTCCCAGGCGCGGTAGGTCTGCGACCAGAACGCCGTGCCCCACGCCCCGTTGAGTCGGTCAAGCGTGCCGTAGCGCGCGCGGCACCACGCGCGAAACGCCTCGTGGTCGCTCGCCGCGAAACTCACGTCCACGTGGCAGTTCAACTCGTTGTCGGTCTGCCAGCCGATGACGGCCGCGTGGTCGCGGTAGTGCTCGGCCAGCGCGCGCGTGATGGCGCGGGATTTCTCCTGGTAGACCGGCGAAGTGTAGTTGTAGTGCCGGCGCGAGCCGTGACGCAGGAGCGTGCCGTCGTACGCGGCGCGCAGGGTCTCCGGGTAACGCTCCGTCAGCCACGCGGGCGGCGTGTACGTCGGCGTACCCATGATGGCCTTGAGTCCGTGCTTGGCGCAGAGTTCGAGCGCACGGTCGAACAACGCAAAATCGTAGCGGCACTCCTCCGGTTCCCAGACGCTCCACGCGCCCTCGCCCATGCGGACGACGTTCATGCCGGTCTGCGCGATCTGCGCGAGGTCGGCGTCCCAGCGCGGCTCGGGCCATTGTTCCGGGTAGTAGACCACGCCGTACAAAAAGGCGTCGTAAGAATAGGACTTATTCATGGAGAGAAGTGCCGCCCGCCCACACGCAGGCCCGGGTCGAACGCTGAAACCCTTTGGAGGGTTATCCCTTGGTGGCTCCGGCCGTGAGGCCGCCGCGCCAGTACCGGCCGAGGACGATGAAAACCGCCAGCAGCGGCACGACGCTGACCAGCGAGCCGAGCGCGATCAGGTTGAAGACCGGGTCCCCACCGCCGGTGGACGAACTGTTGGCATTCCATACGTTGAGGCCCAGGGTCAGCGGGTACAGCTTGTCGTCGCCCAGCACGATCAGCGGCAGGAAGAAGTTGTTCCACGCGCCGACGAAACAGAGCAGCGCGATGGTCACCAGACCCGATGGCATGAGCGGCAGGCCCACCCGCCAGAAAATTTGCCATTCGCTGGCACCTTCCAACCGTGACGACTCGATCAACTCGTCCGGAAAGCCCGAATCCCAGAAGCTTTTCATCAGGTAGAGCCCGTAGGGATTGACGAGGCTGGGCAGGATCACGCCCCAGCGGGTGTTGGTCAGACCGACCTCGTTCAGCAGCAGGAACAACGGCAGCACCAGCGCCGTAGCAGGCACCATCACCGTGCCCAGGATGAAGTTGAAAAGGAACTTCTTGCCCGTGAACTCGTACTTGGAAAACGCGTAACTGCCGAGCGCGCAGATCGCCGTGCTGCCTACCGTGATGCTGCCCGCGTACAGCAGCGAGTTCCAGAACCAGCGCACGAAGATGCCGTCGTTGTAGGTGAACAACCGGGTAAAGTTCTCCCAAAAATGGGTCGGTTGGGCGAACCACAGGCCGAACGTGGAAAAGATCTGCTGGTTGCTCTTGGCCATCGCCGTCACGATCCAGACGGCGGGCAGCACGCAGTAGATCAAAAACGCGCCGAGCGCGACGTTGCGCGCGACCTTGGAGCCAGCGCGTTCCTCGTCATGATCGGGTTCTTCGCGGGTAGGGGGCGGAACCGGGGCCGGGACGTTGCCGGGCGGGCCGGCGGGCACGGTGGCGTCACCGGGCACTGCCGGGGTGGTCGGTGAGGTAATCGCCATAAGCCTACGAGCGTCGGGAGATGCGGCGCAGCAGCGGCGCGCTGAGGATGAAAATCAACACCGCCAGGAGCACCGCCAGCGCACCGGAGTACGAGTAATTCGCATCGCGCGCGGCCGTCAGGTAGAGATACAGGTTGGGCGTGATGTTATCGGGCACGTAACCCAGCGGACGCAGCACGAACGCCTCTGTGAACAGCTGCGAGGTGCCGATCACCGAAAACACAAACAGCAGCCGCAGCGTGGGCAGCAGCAGCGGCAGCTTGATCGACCGCACGGTGTCCCAGCGCGACGCTCCGTCCACGCTCGCCGCCTCGTAGAGGTCGGGCGAGATGTTCTGCAACGCCGCGAAGAGTGTGACCATGTTGTAACCCGTCCAGGTCCACGTCACGATGTTGGCGATGGAGAACAGGACGATCCGGGGCGAGAGGAAGTCCACCGTGCCCTGGTGCAGCGCGGTGAGGGCCTGGTTAAAGGGCGACAGGTTCGGCGAGTACAGGTAGCCCCAGATCAGCGCCCCGATGGCCGTGGGGATGCCGTACGGCATGAAGAATGCCGTCCGGCACACCTTGGCAAACACCCCGCGCGACTGGTCGAGCAGCAGCGCCAGCGCGATGGCGAGGCCGAGCATCACCGGCACCTGCACCACCCCGAAGGCGAACATGTTCTTCAGCCCGGCGAAGAAGTCCGTGTCGTGGAAGGCACGGACATAGTTGGCCACCCCGCCGAAGACCTCCTTCGCCTGTCCAAGTCCGCCCCGCTTGCGGATGAACAGGCTCAGGTAGATGGCGTATCCCACCGGCGCGAGGTAAAACGCCGTGAACACCGTTAAAAACGGCGCGAGGAACAACCACGGCACCCGGCGGTTTTCTTGCATGGAAGCGCGCCTCCGGTGGGGAGGTCAAACGGCGGTGAACCGGCGGCGGAGCTTACTTGCCTTTGACCTCGTAGCCGTCCGCCTTGGCGTTTTTGAGCGTCTCTGCCTGCCAAGCATCCAGAGCTTGCTTGGCACTCATCTGGCCGTTGAGCATCCCACTCATTTGCTTGTTGAAGTTGTCGCCGGCAAACGCGAACCAGGGTGCCCAGGCAAACTCGACGTTCACCGCCTTGGAAGCTTCGGCGTAAACCTTGGCCACATCCTGGCCACCGCAGAACTTCGACGGGTTCTTCTCCGCCTGGAAGAGGTCCGGCGAGGCCAGACCGGAGTTGTCGGCCGGGAAGATGCCGTAGTTGTTCCAGTTGCCCACGATGGGTCCCTTGTTGGTGTTCAGCCACACGGCGAAGAGCGTGGCCGCCTTCGGGTGCTTGGATTGCTTGAGCACGGCATTGCAACTCCCGCCCCAGTTGCCGCTACGGAAGTTCCCGCCCTTGGTCCACTGCGGCAGCGGCGCGACCTGCCACTCGCCCGAACTCTCGCCCTTCGTGGAAGCCGCCAGCACACCAGGCCCCCAAGCGGCCTCGATGGACGCGGCGACCTGACCGCCACCGACGGCGTTGAAGAACTCGGGCGTGAAATCCGGGATCGTCGACACCAGTTTTTTCTTGATCAACCCATCCCAGAATTCGAGCACCTTGACGCACTCGGGGCTGTTGACGGACTGCGTCCACGTGTCACCCTGCGCCTTGAACAACTCCGCGCCGTTGGCCCACGCCAGGCCGATGAACCACGGCGCGTGCGTCGGGAAGAAATTGGCCAGCTTCACCTTGCCACCGCTGGCCTGGTTCAGTTTCTCGGCTTGCTGGGCAAACTCGTCCCAGGTGGTCGGCACCGTCAGCCCGTACTGGGTGAAGATCTTCTTGTTGTAGAGCAGCGCCAGCGGGCCGCTGTCCTGCGGGACGCCGAAGACTGCCTTGCCCTCAGGCGAGACCTGTCCCCAGGTCCAGGGCACGAAGAAGGACTTCACGCTGTCGACGCCGTACTTGGAAAGGTCCACCAACCCATCGGTGGCGATGAACGAGGGCAGATAGTCGTACTCGACCTGCGCCACGTCGCAGCCGCCGCTGCCCGCCTTGATTGCAGTCTGCATCTTGGCGTACTGCGCATCGCCGCCGCCGAAGCTGTTCACGTGGACCTTGATGTTCGGGTACGCCTTCTCGAACTCCGCCGCCGTTTTGTCCAGGCCGCCGACCCAGGACCAGACCTCAAGCGTGTACTGGCCGCTCTCGGGAGCGAACTTGCCATAATCGGGTTGGTTGAAGCCGCCTTGGTCAGCAGCGTTGGCGGCTGGCGGCAGCGCCAGGCAAGCGCCGACCAACAGCAGGGCAGCGCAACGGGGGAGAGACAGGGAGGGAATACGCAGGGGGATCATGGGAGGAACGTGCGAACGGTTGGGGAAGCGCTCAGACGGAGGGGGTATACCGGCCAGAGATGGCCTGCACGCTGGCCAGCCAAAACCAGAACAAAGAAGCGGGCAAGTAAAATTTTGTGAACGCTCACATTTGGCGTTGGCGGATGCCCTGGCCTCCGGGCGGACGTTGCGTTAATGGTAGGCGGGCGATGAGTCACCGGGTTTCCTCACAGCACGCGCGCGTCGCGACCCTGGAGGACGTGGCCGGAGCGTGTGGAGTGTCGTACCAGACGGTTTCGCGCGTGGTCAACAAGAGCCCGGCGGTGGCTGAGAAGACGCGTTCAAAAGTGCTGCGTGCCATCGACGCCCTCGGCTACCGGCCCAACCTGGCCGCGCGCCGCCTAGCCACGCGACGGGCGAGCGTCATCGGCATGGTAGGTGCCAACGTCACCCACCACGGCCCCGCGCAGGTGATGGTCGCCATCGAGGAAACCGCCAAGCGCGAGGGTTACAATTTGATGTTCGCGCGCGTGAACGGTCCGGGCCGGGCGGAGTTGCAGGAGGCGGTCGCGGACCTGTGCGCGCACCAGGTTGACGGCCTCGTGATCGGCGTGCACGCCAAGGGCAAACTGGGCCTCATCCGCAAACTCTGCCGACACACGCCCTTCGTGACCCTGGACGCCGAGGTCGCCGCCGACGTGCCTACTGTGGTCGTGGATCAGCAGCACGGCGTGCGGCTGGTGGTCGAGCATCTGCTGGCGCTCGGGCATCGGCGGATCGCCTTTGTCGGTGGACCCGCCGGCTGGCCGCCGGCCGAGGTGCGGAAGACGGCCTGGACGCAGGCTTTGCAACACGCCGGGCTGGAACCCGGTCCGTACGTGGAGGGCGACTGGAGCGCGGTGAGCGGTTACGACGCCGCCGGGCAACTGCTGGCGCTGGGGCGGGAGCGGTTCACGGCGGTGATCGCGGCCAACGACCAGATGGCTTTGGGAACGCTGCGCGCGCTGCACGATGGTGGCGTGGCGGTGCCTGCCGAGGTGTCGGTAGCGGGCTACGACGATCTGCCGGAAGCGCGGTTCTTCCGCCCGGCGCTGACCACCGTGCGCCACGATTTCGCCGCCGAGGGGGGACGCTGCATCCAGGTGCTCCTGCGCATGATCAGCGGCGAGTCACTCGAACTGCCGCTGTCGCCGCTGCGTCCGGACCTCGCCACGCGCGAAAGCACGGCGCGGGTCCGCACGACTGATCCATCCTCTGAGCACTGAATCGGTTTCGAGACAATCAAATTC
>CAXTMD010000163.1:0-2364 GCA_964245035.1 uncultured Chthoniobacterales bacterium | reverse complement strand
GGAGCCCACGTGTCCCTTCCGCCGGGGTCCTTCGGCTCGCAGAACTCGCCTCAGGAGGACAGACAAAAAAGGAGAGCGCCGACGGCATTTCCCGCCGTGCTCCGACTATTCTGGAAACTAACGTGGGGCACTGCCAGCGAGATAACAACCCTACTCCCGCATCAGCGCGTGCGCGGTCGGTTCGTCCACGATCAGTTCCGTCATCAGCTTGCCCAGCAGCGCCGCGCGCAGGCCGTTGACCTTGCCCAGTCCCGACACCACGCACAGCGCGTGCCGCGTCCGCCGCACCAGCGACAGGTCCGGCCCGCTCGCCCGTTCGTTGAGCGGGATGCCCTCGAAGCTCCCGTCCGCCCGGAAAAAAACCGTGGCGATGTCGCCGACGACCCGCTCCTTGTCGAACTCGCGGAAATCTTTCGGGTTCAAATAGCCACCCACGTACACGTAGCTGGGCACCCGGGCACCCGGGGCTCCCACGCTGTAGACCAGAAGATCTGCCTTGCGCATACGACCAACCATCTCCTGGATCGAACGCTCACGCCACATCGCCCGCTTGGTTTCGGGGTAGTCAAAGAACGCCGGCACCGGGAACAGGTGCGCCCGCGCACCGTAGTTCTCCGCGAACCGCGAGTAGATGTCGCCGGTATAGTAGTTGTTGACCGCCTCCGTGGAACTCGACCCGTTGAGTTGCACGACGTTGACGCGCGCGCAGTGCTTGGGTGTCAACGCGCGCGAGATGGCGTTGAGCGTGTTGCCCCAGGCGAGGCCCACCGTCATATCCGAGTGGATGAGGCCGTTGAGGTGGCTGGCGGCGAAGCTGGCCACGCGATCCAACCATTCCTCCTCGCGGGCATTAGAAGGGACGCTGACCACGTGCACCTTCTTGAGCCCGAAGCGCTCGCGGATGGCTTGTTCGAGTTCTTGGGGTTGGTGCTGCGGGTCGTGGACGCGGATCTCCACGAGCCCGCTCTGGCGGGCGAAGGTCAGCAGACGCGACACGGCCGAGCGTGACAGCTTCAACTCGCAGGCGATCGCCTCGGTCGTCAGGTTCTGATAGAAGTACAGGCGCGCGACCTTCACGGCCAGAGTGCCCTGGTCGCGGGAATTTTTGGGAGGTCTCAGGGTCATCGAAGGAAGGGGAGGCGTGCGGCAATAAATCTCACCTCCAGCAAGGGTAAGCAGACCGTCGCGAAAAAAGAAATGAACAAGTGTGCATTCTTGTTGACGCATTGTGCAACCGGCCATAGAACACTATCCGTCTGAGCCGTTTCCCTCCCCCCAGAGTGGCGACTTGCCGGAGCCGTTGCGCGTCGGCTTCCTTCCCGCCTGGGGTGTGGTGAACCTGTCTCATTCTCCACCGCAGCACCTGTTCCCCACCCCACTCGTTCCCTCGTATGAAACAGTTCACCAAACTCCAAGAATTCGTCGCCGAGTTCCTCGGCACGATGGTCCTCATCCTCTTTGGCTGCGGCAGCGTGGCCATGGTCGTGCTCTTTGGCAGCACGCCGACGGTCCCTGCTGAAGTCGTGCACGGCGGCTACACCAACGTCGTGCTCGGCTGGGGCCTGGCGGTGACGATGGGCATCTACATCGCGGGCACGGTCAGCGGTGCGCACCTCAACCCGGCTGTCACCGTGTCGCTGGCCGTCACCGGCCGCTTCCCGTGGAGCAAGTGCCTGCACTACGTCGTCGGGCAGTTCGCCGGCGCCTTCGCAGGCGCGGCGCTGCTCTTCGCCGTGTACTACGCCAAGTGGATTCAAGTGGACCCGGGCCTCGACCACACCACCGGCATCTTTTCGACTGCACCGGCCGTGCCCGGGTTCTTCCCCGGCTTCTTTGACCAAGTCGTCGGCACCGCGCTGCTGCTGGGCCTGATCCTGGCGGTGGGCGACAAGTTTAACTCGCCCCCCGGCGCGAACCTCGCCCCGATCATCATCGGCCTCATCGTGCTGGCCATCGGCATCTCCTACGGCGGCATGAACGGCTACGCCATCAACCCGGCGCGCGACCTCGGGCCGCGGCTGTTTGCCGTCGTGGCGGGCTTCAAGAACAACGGCCTGACCAGCGGCGACAGCATCTGGCTGCCGCCGGTGCTCGGGCCCATGGTCGGCGGCCTGCTTGGCACGCTGGCCTACGACCTCCTGATCGGCCGTCCGCTCATGCGCGCCAACGCCGTCACCGAGCCGGCTGCCGGGATGGACCCTAGCCATGTCGAGCCCCGCGCCACCGCCACCGCCGAAGCCGAGGCCCACTCCGTGCGCCGCTAACCAAGACGCTTCGCCCCTCCGACATTTTCCCCGCATCCCCCACCTCCCATGCCCCAATACATCCTCGCCCTCGACCAGGGCACGACCAGTTCGCGCGCCA
>CAXTMD010000162.1:8842-9818 GCA_964245035.1 uncultured Chthoniobacterales bacterium | reverse complement strand
ACGAGAAAGCGCGTGGGCGGCGGCGAACCGCCCGACGTGATCCGCTTCGACCGCTTCGCCGTCAGCGAGTGGGCTTCGCGCGGGGCGTTCGAGCCGCTGGACGCCTACCTGGCGCGCGACGCCGCGGCGGGCCTGCCCGACGCCGTCCGGCCGCAGGACTTCTACCGGCCGTGCTGGGCGGAGGTGAACTACCGTGACCCGCGCACGGGTGCCAGCGCGATCTACGGCATCCCCGACGGCCTGGACGACCGCATCCTTTACTACAACAAGGACCTGCTCAAACGCGCGGGCTTCGTCGATGAGCAAGGCGACGCCCGGCCGCCGCGCACCTGGGAGGAACTGGCCGACATGGCCGCCAAGCTGACCGAACACGGCGAGCCCGCCGACCCCGCGCGCATCACGCGGCTGGGGTTCGCGCCGAATTTTGGCGACGCGTGGGTGTACATTTATGGGTTCAACAACGGTGGCCACTTCATGAGCGAGGACGGCCGGCGCTGCACGCTCGACGACCCGCCGGTGGTCGCGGCGCTAGAGTGGATGACGCGCGTCTACGATTCGCTCGGCGGCGCGGGGGCCGTCAGCGCCTTCCAGACGAGCCTGCAAACGGGCGACCTCGACCCGTTCATCCTCGGCAAGATTGCCATGAAGATCGACGGTTCCTGGTACGCGAACACCCTGGAGCAGTTCGGCGAAGGGGTGGACTACGCCGCGGTTCCGCCGCCGGTCCCGGCCGCGCGGCGGGCGGCGGGCGCGCAGCCCGTCACGTGGTGCGGCGGGTGGTGCCACGCGATCCCCTCGACCGCCAGGCATAAGGAAGCGGCGTGGGAGTTGATCCGCTTCCTCGCCAGCCCACGCGCGGCGGCGATCATTGCCGAGAGCGACCGACAGACCGACGAGAGCGCCGGCTGGACCTACGTGCCGCCTCCGCGCGCCAACCGCGTCGTCGACGAGGAGCTTTTCGCCCGCTACGTGGACG
>CAXTMD010000162.1:3165-8832 GCA_964245035.1 uncultured Chthoniobacterales bacterium | reverse complement strand
GTTCATGTGGAACGAGCAGCTGACCGCCACCGACGACGCGCTCTTCCACAAGCAGACGCCCGCCGCCGCGTTGGCACGCGCGACGGCCCACAGCCAGCGCGAACTCGACCGCGCCCTGGCCCCGCCCCGCGGCACGCCCGTGCGTTGGGGCGTGCTCCCTTGGCTCTATGCCCTGCTGCTGCTGGCAGTCGGCGCGGCGGTTTACTTCTGGGACACGCGCTGGCGCGGGGGCAACCCGGTGGAGGGTACGCGCGGCGGCTACTTCCGCTCGCAGTGGGTGGGCGGCTGGCTGTGCGTGAGTCCGTGGATCGTGGGGTTCGTCGTGTTCACGGGTGGGCCGATCCTGTTCTCGGTGGTGGTGAGCTTTTGCGAGTACGACGTGATCAACCCGGCGCGGTTCACGGGCGCGGGCAACTACGTGCGGATGTTCACGGACGACACGCTGTTCTGGAAGTCGCTCGGCAACACCCTCTACATGGCAGCCGGCATCCCGCTGGGCATGGCGGCGAGCCTGGGGATCGCGCTTTTGCTCAACCTGCGCGTGCGCGGTGTGGCGGTGTGGCGGACATTTTTTTACCTGCCCTCGATCATGCCGACGGTCGCGTCGAGCCTGCTGTGGATTTGGATTCTCAATCCGCAAGGCGGGCTGCTCAACGGCATGCTGGCCTCCTTGGGCATCAGCGGGCCGAACTGGCTCCAGGACGAACGCACCAGCAAGCCTGCGCTCATCCTCATGGGTCTGTGGGCGGCGGGCGGCGGCATGATCGTGTGGCTGGCCGGATTGAAGGGCATCAACGACACTTACTACGAGGCCGCCGCGCTCGACGGCGCGGGGCCGTGGGCGCGCTTCCGGCACATCACGCTGCCGCTGCTTTCGCCCTACATTTTGTTCAACCTCATCATGGGGCTGATCGGCACGTTGCAGATTTTTACCCAGGCGTTCGTGATGACGAAGGGCGGCCCGGTGAACTCGACTTTGTTCTTCGTCTACCATCTGTTCAACAACGCGTTTCGCTACCTGCACATGGGGTATGCCTCGGCGATGGGTTGGGTGCTGTTCGTGCTCGTCTGCGCGCTGACGCTCGCGCAGATGCACTTCTCCAAACGCTGGGTGCACTATGAAGGCGACTAGGGCATCGTTTAGATGGCTGCGCCCTCGGGTTGTAGAGACCCTCGCCCGCCTGCCGCGTTTCGGGACGTGGCTTGGGGCCCGGCCAGGAAGAGAGGAGGCGCGCAACGGGCCATCGGCTTCCCGAAACGCGGCAGGCGGAGCGCCTGCCCTACAAATCAGAGGCGCGGCTTCTGCAAGTCGACGCGGCTCCAGGCTTGCGCGCGGGGTGCTGATTTACGGACTGTTGGGCGGCGGTTCGCTGGTGTTCTTGTGGCCGTTCCTGTGGCTGGTGGGCACGTCCTTCAAGGTGGACAGGGAAATGTTCGGTGAGCGGCTGCACCTGTGGCCGCAAACACCCGTGGCCGCCGTGCATTCGCCCTACGTCGACACGGAGTTTTTCCGCGATGTGCGCGGGCCGCACCTCGCTGCTGCCGTTGCACTCATCCAGGATCGGCTCAACGCGCCGGAACTGTCCGCGCTCCTGCCGCCGGAAGCTGCGGGCGACGCGGCGCGGCACTCGCTCGCGCTGGGGATCTACCGGCGACTGCTGGACCGCTGGCCGGCCGAACGCTGGGAGTTGCCGCCGGCAGAGCTAGCCGTCGCGCTCGTCCGTGCCGTGGACGCGTCCCTCGTCGCCGACGTGCTGGCGCAGGTGCGCCGAGGTCTGCGGCTGCTGCCGACCTGGGCACGTTCGTACGACCTGCAGGAAGACGTGCTCGTACCGGCGGATCGCATCACGTCGGCGTGGCACCTGGGCGGCAACGCCGACGCGCGGTTCGTGCCCGGACACGACGCGGCGGGAGATTTTGCCGAGTTGCAGTACGACTTCTCGCACGGCGACACGATTGAAATCAGCGGCCGGTTCACGACGAGTTTTCCCGTCGAGCGTCTGTACCACCTGCAAATCGGCCTGCGTCCCGACGACTCGTGGCACGCCGTACGGCTCTACGTCGAAAAACTCGGCGTCCGCTACCGTGCGGAAAAGGTGATCAACCTGGCCGACTTCAAGACGAGCACGTTCACCTGGCAGGAACCCGGACCGGACGACGCGACCAACAAAATCCGCTCCTGGGTCCTGCTGCGCGCGGTCGGCCGGTCGCCGGAGTGCGAGCGCGATCCGCACGGCATCTATCTTCGATTGAAAATCCAGCGCGTTGGCGCGCTCGGCGCGTGGTGGGCGAAAATCCGGCGCAACTATCGTCTCGTCTTCGACAACATGCCCTTCTGGCGCTACGTGGCGACGAGTTTGTTCCTGGTGGGGCTCAACATCGCCGGCGCGCTGACGAGTTCGTCGCTGGCGGCGTACGCGTTCGCGCGGCTGCACTGGCCCGGGCGGCGGTTTTGCTTCGCGCTCTTGCTGGCGACGATGATGATCCCCGGCCAGCTCACGATGATCCCCTATTTTTTGATCATCCGGTCACTGGGCTGGTACAACACGCTGTACCCGTTGTGGGTGGGCAGCTTCTTCGCGTCGGCGTTCAACGTGTTCTTGCTGCGGCAGTTCATGAAGGGCGTGCCGCGCGATTTGGAAGACGCCGCGCGCATCGACGGGTGCGGGTTCTGGCGGGTGTACTGGCACGTCGTCCTGCCGCTCGTCCGGCCGACGCTGGCGGCAATCGCCATCTTCACGTTTTTAGGGACGTGGAACGACTTCATGGGACCGCTGGTGTACCTGAGCGACCAGCGGTTGTACCCGCTGTCGTTCGGACTGTACGCGCTCAACGCTCAGGCGGGCGGCAGCACGGGCATGATGATGGCCGGCGCGCTGTTGATGACGCTGCCCGTGGTCGCCATCTTCTTTTTCGCGCAACGTTTCTTTTTGCAGAGCGTGGCGTTCTCCGGAGTGAAGTAACGCAGGAAAACTGCACAGTCTGACTTGACAGTTTACCTGTATAGATGGAAGGGTGCGCTGCATGGGCAACCCTCCGCGTTCTCCTTCCGACGAGCGCGCCGCCGCGCTGGCGGCGGAGTTCCGCACGCTTCTCAGCAAGACCAAACGCCGCCTGCGTGAGCACGGCGGCCGGCACGATCTGACGCCTTCGCAGGTCTCCGTGGTCTTGCGCCTGGAAAAGGAAGGCCCTGCCACCGTGTCGAGCCTGGCCCGCGCCGAGGGGGTGCGCCCGCAGTCGATGAGTACGCTCGTCGCGGCTTTGCAGGAGACGAAGCTGGTCCGCGGCACGCCCGATCCCGGCGACGGACGGCAAACGCTTATGTCGCTGACCCACGCGTGCCAGACCCTGCTCAAGAAAGGCCGGGCGGCGCGGCAGGATTGGCTGACCGCCAAGATCCAGGAAAAGCTCTCCGCCCGCGAGCAGGAGACCCTTGCTGCCGCCCTCACCCTGCTCGCCCGCCTCGTGGAGGATTGAAAAGATGCCGCTGACCACCTTGGATCCCCAACCCGCGCTGATCGTCGTCGACCTTCAGAAAGGCATCCTCGGACTGCCTGTCGCACCTCCCATCGCTGATGTGCTCGCCCACGCCCGCGCTCTGCTGGACGCTTTCCGCGAGCGTGGCCTGCCGGTGGTGCTGGTCAACGTCGCCGGCCGCGCGCCGGGACGCACCGAGCAGGGGTCACGTCCCCTGATCCTCTCTGATGGGTTCACGGACTTCCTGCCAGAATTGAACCAACAGCCCGGCGACCTCGTCGTGACCAAGCGGACGTGGGGAGCTTTCGCCCACACAGACCTCGAAGCACAACTCCGCGCCCGGGGCGTCACGCAGGTGGTCATTGCCGGGGTGGCGACCAGCGCCGGGGTAGAATCCACCGCGCGGCAGGCGTACGAGCAAGGATTCAACGTGACGCTGGCCATCGACGCCATGACCGACCGATCCCCCGAAGCACACGCCCACAGCCTCGCGCAGGTCTTTCCCCGCCTCGGTGAGACCGGCTCGACCGACGATGTCCTCCGCTTGCTCAAGGCGAGACCGTAACCATGCACTGGCTTCCGCTCCTATCCTACTTCTTCGGCGGCGTCTTCCTGGCCAACGCCGTGCCGCATCTGGTCAGCGGCGTCATGGGACGCTCGTTCCAAAGCCCTTTCGCCAAGCCGCCGGGCAAGGGCCTCTCTTCCTCAACGGTCAACGTGCTGTGGGGCTTCCTCAATGTGGCCATCGGCTATGTGCTGACTGCGCGCGTCGGCGCGTTTGACTTGCACGCCACGAGCGACGTGCTGGCCGGCGGGCTGGGCGCGCTCGTGATCAGCCTCCAACTGGCGCGGCACTTCGGCCAGTTCCACGGCGGCAACGCCCCGGAGCGTTCGTGAAAGCTTCCGTCCCGGCGGCCTTCCGCGCGTTGCGCAGCCACAACTACCGCGTGTGGTTCGCGGGTGCGCTGGTCTCCAACGTCGGCACGTGGATGCAGCGCGTGGCCCAAGATTGGCTGGTGCTCACGCAACTGACCCACCACGACGCGTCTGCCGTCGGGATCGTCATGGGCCTCCAGTTCGCGCCGCAGCTTCTGCTGCTGCCGTGGACGGGGTCTGCCGCCGACCGCTTCAACCAGCGCAAACTGCTGATGATTACCCAGGCGACGCTCGGCGCGCTGGCGCTAGGGCTGGGCGTGCTGACCCTCACCGGGGTGATCCGACTCTGGCAGCTCTACGGGTTCGCGTTTCTTTCCGGCTGCGCCGCAGCGGTGGATGCGCCCGTCCGGCAGACCTTCGTCGGGGAACTGGTCGGCGACGAACTGTTGCCCAACGCCGTCGCGCTCAACTCCACGTCGTTCAACGCGGGCCGGATGATCGGCCCCGCCGTGGCCGGCGTCCTGATCGCCCGGGTGGGCACCGGCTGGGCGTTTTTGCTCAACGGATTTTCGTTCGCCGCCGTGCTGCTCTCCCTGAGCTTTTTGCGCGTCGCGGAACTGCGCCCTAACGCCCGGGCGCACCGCAGCGCGAGCGGGTTCCTGGAAGGATTGCGCTACGTCTGGGGCCGCGCGCACCTGCGGACCGTGCTGGCGATGCTGTTCCTCATCGGGACCTTCGGCCTGAACTTTCCGATCTTCATTTCCACGATGGCCGTCGGGGTCTTCCATGCGGACGCGAAAAGCTTCGGTCTGCTGTCCTCCGTCATGGCGGTGGGCACGATCTCCGGGGCGTTGCTCGCCGCTGGCCGGGACCGGCCGCAGTTTCGTTCCCTGCTGCTGGGTGCCGCCGTCTTCGGACTGGGCTGCACGGGCGCGGCGTTCGCTCCCGGCTACTGGTGGTTTGCCGCGTCGCTGGTGGTCATCGGCGTGGCGGCGTTGACGTTCACGAACACGACCAACAGCCTGATGCAGTTGGACACCGCGCCCGCCATGCGCGGGCGCGTCATGGCGTTGCGGGTCGCCGTTGCGCTGGGCGGGACACCGCTGGGCGCTCCTATCGTGGGTTGGGTGGCCAACCGGTTCGGTCCGCGCTGGGCGCTCGGCGTCGGGGCTTGGGCGGGCTTCGCCGCGGCTGCCGTCGCCTTGCCCATGCTGCTCCGCTTTAACGCCGTCCGGCTCGCACGGCAGGCCCACAGTTGAAGCGGTTGCGACCGGACAAACTCTCTGGGCAGGCAGCGAAGCTGCCGTTCGTCCC
>CAXTMD010000162.1:0-3155 GCA_964245035.1 uncultured Chthoniobacterales bacterium | reverse complement strand
CGGTCGGGGGGGTGGGGCCCCCGTGGTTGGGGTGGGCGCCCGCCGCCGGCCCACCCGGGGGGGGACGAGGCCGCTAGCGCGGCAAGGGGGCTATCCAAGCGCGGGGTTGAACCAGCGCCGGAGCGCTTCCTCCAAGCCATCGGTGCCGTTCCCCTCGCCCGCCCAAGCCACGCAGGCGTCGGGACGGACCAGCAGCGAGAGCCCCGACTCGGCGGCGACGCAGCGCACCCGCGGCGTGGCGGCGGCCACGAGCCGGGAAGCCGCTTGCTGCGGGGAGGCGTCGAGCAAAACGCCCCGGCCATCCTGCATGAGATCGTAGAGTGAGCCTTCCCCGGTCGGCCGGTCACCCACCAGTCGCCCGACCTCGTCCTGCTCCGACCCGAGATCGTACCGGTTCGCGAGGCCGTTCATCATGCCGCCGACGAACCGATTGACATCGTCGAACCCCAGGAGCTTCGCCATGATCTCCCGCATGGCACCCGACTGCGGGTCGGGCCGCATGATGGCAACCTGGGCCAGGGTGTTCGCCAGGACGGCCTCCGCAACGGGCCGCCGTTCGGCCGTGTAGGTGTCGAGCAGGGTGTCGGGCATCTCGCCGCGGACGACCGCCGCGAGCTTCCAGCCGAGGTTGGCTGCGTCCACGAGCCCGAGGCTCAGGCCCTGGCCGCCGAAGGGCGAATGCACGTGCGCTGCGTCGCCGGCCAGCAACACCCGGCCGCGGCGGTAGGTATCGACCAGACGCGTGTTGTCCGTCCAACGGCTGCCGCTTTCCAGCGCCGTCACCCGGACCTCCGCGCCGCTGATGCGCCGCAGGACTCCTTCGATCTCCTCGCGCGTGACCGGAGCCTGCCGGTCCTTGGGCGGACCGCTGAAATCCAGCATGAACAGCCGCCGGGGAAACGGCCCGAAGGAGAACACGCCGTCCGGGGTGCGGTGCCAGCCGACGGGCAGCAGGCGTTCGGGATGGTCGAGGTCGGCGACGGCCGTGTACAGCGTCATCGTCGGGGCTGTGCCTGGAAAGTCGAAGCCGGCGGCCTTGCGGACCGCACTGCGTCCGCCGTCGCAACCCACGAGGTAAGCGCAGCGGAGGCGGCCCGCGCCCGCCGGAGTCGCCCAGTCCACCTCGACGCCGTTCGCCTGCGGTCCGAAGTGGGTGACCTCGCACTCGCGGCGCACCGCGATCCCGAGCGCATCCGCCCGCTCGGTCAACATCCCTTCGACGTTCTGCTGATCCACGACGTGCATCCGCCGTTCCGGCTCGGTCTGCGCGTCCTTGCGGATCAGGAACAGGCCGGCGAAATGGCCGCTGAACTTCGCTCGGCGGCCGCGCAGGTCCGCCCCGTTCTGCTCCGCGAACTCCTGCATCGCCGCAAAGTTGCGCGTTTCGGCGGCGGCGATGGCCGCCGCCATCCCGCGACGCCGCAACGCCTCGCTGCCCAACGGTCCGACCGCCAGCGCCTTGCTGGCCGTGCTCGCCGCGGCCAGACGCTCCAGCACGAGGACGCGTGCTCCGCCCAGCGTGAGTTCGATGGCGGTCAGGAGCCCGACCGGTCCCGCGCCGACCACCACCACATCGACTTCTTCGTTCATGCACCAAGTATTAATCTATACTCAGTATACATTCAAGTGTGTTATGAATGCCGGATGTCCACGCCGTCTGATCGCCGATCCCGGAAGCGCCTCGCCACGAGGCAAGGCATCTCCAACGCCGCCACGCTCCTCTTTTTCGAGCGCGGTTTCGATCAGGTGACGGTGGACGAGATCGCCGCCGCCGCCGACGTCGGCCGGATGACGGTGTTCAACCACTTTCCTCGCAAGGAAGACCTGTTTTTTGATCTCGACGAGGAGGCTCGCGAAATCTTGCGCGAAGCGCTGCGGCGGCGCGACCCACGCGTCTCGCCGCTCGAAACGTTGCGGCTGCTGGTCCACCGGCTGGTGGCGGAACAGACTTCGTTTCTCGAATTTTCCGCCCGGAGCCAACGCTTTGTCGAGACCATCGAGGGCAGCGCGGCCCTCCAGGCACGGGCGCGGGCGATCCGCGACGAGATCGCGCAGGTGGTGGCCGTGGCGCTGTCCGGTGGCGCGGGGAAAAAACCCGATGATCCCGCCGCCCAGCTGGCGGCTGGGCTGCTCCTGGCGACATGGTCCGTGGCATTTGTCCACGGCCACCGCATTTTCCGACAGAGTCGGAGCACCAGAAAAGCGAACGCCGCCTTTCTTGAGTTGGTGGACCGGGGAACAGCCGGCCTGAAAGCCGCCCTGGCAGGCACTCTCTACGCCTGAGCGAAACGCCGAGAGCGGATGGACGGGCGGCACATACGTCGATGGACGTATGGCTGCCGTACGCGGTCTCCTCCTAACGTCGCGGCATCTAACCGGCGGACTTCCCGCGCTGCAGAAGTCAATCGAACCGAGTTGGTCGAGAACCTCATGAGAACTATCATCCGTCCACGCTCCCAGCCGCGGTTCCGGCGCACCCGGCTTTTCTTCCCGTTTGCGTGCTATCTGGCGGTCAGCCTGCCGAGTCCTCGCCTTCCCGGTCAAGCCCCCGCCGGAATCACCCGGGCGCGGGCAGAGTATCTCGAAGCCTTGACCCTGGCGGAGGAAGGCAGCCGGCCGGAGGCGCTCGGTCTCCTGGCGGAAAGCCTCCGGCTCCAACCGGCGGACAACCCCGCCGCGCCGCTCGCCTTTGAATTGCTGACGGAAGGTCGCACCAACAGCCATTTCGTGCTGCGCGGCCACCAAAAGACGGTGCTCTACGCGGCCTACAGCCCCGACGGCGGCAAGATCGTGACGGCCTCGGCGGACGGCACGGCGCGCCTCTGGGACGCGCGCACCGGGCAGGAGATCGGCCCCGCGCTCGCGCACGGCGACGATGTGCGCATGGCCGAGTTCAGCCCGGACGGCACGCGGGTGGTCACCGCCTGCGAGGACCACACGGCGCGGGTCTGGGACGTGGCCACGGGCCAGCCGGTCGGCCAACCCATGCAGGGCAGCGACCACGAGGTTCGCTTCGCGCGCTTCAGCCCGGACGGCACGCGGGTGGGCACCGGCGCGGAGGAGGGCACGGCGCGCGTCTGGGACGCCGCGACGGGCGAGCCGGTCAGCCCGCCGGCGGTGTCCCGCGGCGACGTCTTCGCCGTGAACTTCAGCCC
>CAXTMD010000161.1:0-9867 GCA_964245035.1 uncultured Chthoniobacterales bacterium | reverse complement strand
CTTCGCGCCGGCGACCTGCTTGAGCGCCTGACCCGACACCGGGTACCACGCGCCCACTGCCGCCACTTGGCCACTGGCGAGCGTCTGCGGGGTGTTATTGGTCGGCGTGGGTACGAGCGTCACGTCAGCTTGCGTCAGACCGTTCTCCTTAAGTGCCCGCAAGAGCAAGAGGTGCTCGACCAACCCGACTTCGACTCCCACCTTCTGGCCCTTGAGATCTTTGATGGAGTCCACGCCGGGCTTACCGATGATCATGTCGCTGCCCTCGCTGAAATCCAGCAGCGCGATGAACTTGCCCTTGGCCCCGGTCGCCCCCGCGCCGAGCGCGTCGGTGGCCACGATGCAATCCGCGTCGATCTTGCCGGCCGAGTAGGCGTCGATGCTCGCGAGATAGTCAAACCAGACCAGATCCACGTCCACGCCCGCTTCCTTGAACCAACCCTTCTGCTTGGCGACTTCCAGGAGCGTGTATCCTGGCCAGTCCGAATAGCCGATTTTGAGCGGTTCGGCCAGCGCGGTGCCTGCCGCGGTACACAGGCCAATCAAGGACAGCACCAATGCACGGCAAACTTTCGTCTTCATGTTGTGTGGGTAGCAATTGAGTTACAACTATCATTCGCAGGAATGTAGAAGAACGCAAATCGTTGGCTCCACGCCGACTCGAAAAACGCTTGCAAAGTAGAAGAAGCATGCTAGTCTGAAGTTAGTTCTTTGTTAGCTTAATGACCGGGCGGTGACCCGGTCAGCGGGGGACCCACCCATTCCCGGTGAAACCCGGGATCGGGGCTTACGGCGCTGCTTGCAAACGCCGGGGAGGCTTGATGCTCCCAGCCCGACAGCTAACCTCGTCAGCATCCACATCAAGAGCCGCGGCCCTCCTTCGCCGCCGTTCTTCGGACAAAGAGCCAAAGGCCGACTCCGGAAGCAGGGAGACCCGGCCGCCACGACTAAAAATCAAAACTCCACTCAAACGGGAAGACTGCCAGGCAGCCCCTTCTCCTTTGTGGCCGCCATCCGGTGATTCCGCCGTGACTTGTCCGCCTTTGTCGATCTATGATCGGCCGGTGGATACAAGTTCCCCCGACACCTTGGCGGACGCCCGCGAATTGGTTCGCCTCCTGCACGTTCGCTCCTACACCGAGATGGGCCACGCGGCGGACGAAGACCGCACACGTTTGGCTGATCTCGAAACACGTTTCGCCGCGCACTCTCTGCCGGAGGCGGATACCTCCCGCGGAACACCCGGCCGCGAGGCGGCGTTCGCTTTTGCGCAGGCGTTTCGGCTCTCCGCGCTCTACCCGGCCACGGTCGGCGCGGGCGACAATCTCATTGCCACCCTGCCGGTGCCGACCTTTCTGTGCGCGCGTCCGGCGCCGGTGGACCCGGTGCGGCACGCCGCCACGTTCCGCGGACTGTGCCAACGGATCGGACTGGACGCGGCCGACCTCGCCGCCATCGACGCGGAAGCCGACGGTGCCGCGCGCAAGCTTGCCCGCCGCCAGGCGCTGGTCGCGTTGCTGCGCCGGCAGTTGCGCCCCGATCCCGAGCACGCGCCGACCGCCGCCGACGCGCACCGATTCTTCGGGTTCTTGTTCCCCGACCATCCGCTCCAACCCGGCGAGGTAGATGTCGTTCTCACGCAAAGCTGCGCTTATTTCTGCATCCTCTCGCAGGAACAGTTCGAGCGGACGGACACGTTCCTGGCCCGCGACGAGGCGGCGCGCACCCGCACGGCGGAATACCTCAAACGGCTGCGCCGGTTCAATTTCTACAACTTTGCGCATTTCCCCGCGTTTACTTCCTTCGAGGCCCGCGAAATGGACCCGGCGGACCTAGACCGGTTGGGAGACGCGATGAATCTGGCGCGTGCGGAACTCGTCGCGCTGCTCAACACGGTTGTCTTCATCGAGGAGCGCGACCAGCTGGAAAAATACCTTGTGCACGATAGTTGGGGCCACTACTGGCAGGCGGACCTGACCGGCCTTGGCACGCTCTATCATCGCATGGCCTCGCTCCACCTGCCGTTGTCGCCGAGCGACTCGGTGCGGTTGGACGACAAACTGCTGTCGTTCCTGGACGTGGTCTACTTGCGGCGCGACGGTTCGCTGCTGTTCGACGAGGCGTTGGCACGGCGCTACGCGGCGGCGTGGACGAACGAACGCTTCCAGCCGCTGCTCGCCCCGGTCGTCGCGGAACTCGCCGCCGACATGATCGAGTACCGCGCCCGTGCGCAGTGCCGCGCTGCCGGACTGGAGTTGCCCTCGTCCTCGGTGTTCGCGCACCAGCCGGCCAAGCTGGATTTCGCGTGGGCCGACCTGCTGTTCTTCGTCAACGCGCTCAAGCGCGTGAACACACTCTACGAGAAGGACAAGACGCAGCGCGCGAGCTTCATGGCGCGGGCACGGCTGCTCTTCGGGCTCAAGTACCGCCGCAACTACCCCGCCGTTGCCTCGGCGGAGGCGCTGGACGCGGAGATCGACGCGACCCTGGAGCGGCTGCTTGCCATCTTCCACGAGGTCCAGGAAACCGACCTCGGCACCACGCTGGCAACAGCCAACACGTTTTCGCGTGCGTTCCTGAACCTCCTGCACGTCGGCACGACGCTCAACGGCATCGTCCACGGGCAACTGGAAGGCGCACGTCCCCACCTTGCGCCGTACTACCAGACGCTGGTGATGTTCATCGTCAAATTCTTCGAACGCGACCCGGTTCAGGGTTTTTGGACGCTCGGCGAAACGCTTGCCACGCAGGCCGTCCCGTTGCTCGAAGCCCTGGCCGCCGCCGACGCCGACGCGCCGGACCGACTTTCCACCGCCTAACATGAAACATTCCGATCTGTCCCGCCGCTGCCTCCTGGCCCTCGCGGCAATCCCGCTGCTCCTCGCCGCGTCCCGGCCGGCCGCCGCGCAGCCCCCCGCCGTCCACTACGTCGAGCCCGCCCGGCCGTACGGGAACTCGCCGTTTCTGAAGAACGCGCGCAAGGCTCCCGTCGACGCCAACGGCCCGCTGCTGATCCCGCTCATCACGTGGGCGGCGGACGGCGTGACCGTCAGCGCCAACAACGGCCTTGCCGCCAACCCGAACTCGGCCCTAGCCCGCGCGGTGGGCCGCCCGGTGCGGCTGGAAGTCACCGACGACTTCGACCAGCAGGTGCAAAACTACGTGGCCGGCAAGTCGCCTTTCCTGCGCGGCACCGCCGACATGATCGCGCTCGTCTCGCAGGCGCTCAAGAACGTCGACCCCGGCCTGGAACCGGTCGTGGTGATGCAACTGTCCACCTCCACTGGCGCGGACGGCTTCGTGGCGCGCGAGGGCATCACGTCGCTCGCCGACCTGAAGGGCAAAACGGTCGTCACGCAGATCAACGGACCGCACCTCTCGCTGATCGGCAACCTGCTCAAGGACGCCGGCCTCCAGCCGCGTGACGTGAACATCAAGTTCGTGCGCGACATCACCGCCGCGGCCAGCTACCAACCCTCGGCGCCCGCCGAGGACCCGGCCAACGCGTTCCGGCGTGACCCGCAGTTGACCGGGGCCGCGTGCATCTCGCCCGACATCCTCGCGCTGACCGCCGGCGGCACCGTCGGCACGGGTCTGGAAGGAACCGTCAAGGGCGCACGGGCGGTGTTCACGACCAAGACGGCTTCGGAGATCATCTTTGACACGTACGCCGTGCGGCGCGACTTCCTGGGCGAGCACCCCGAGGTGGTCAACGCCTTCCGCGAGGCGCACCTCAAGCAGCAGGAGTATTTCCTGGCCGAACTGGCAAACATCGAGAAAAAACGCAACGCGGACCGCCCGCGCGTCGAGGCGTTCAAGACGCTGTGCAAACCCCTGGCGAAAATCTTCAACCAGGACGAGAACGCCGTCAGCGATTACATCGTGTGGGTGGGCCGCGACCTGCAACTCGCCGGCCGTGCGGGCAACGCGAAGTTTTTCGACGACGCCAACCCCGTCGGCTTCAAGGCGACCACGGCACGCATCCAGGATTTCTTCACCGAACTCGGCCTGATCCAGAGCCCGATGAACATCGCCTACAACCGCCCCTCGCCTACCGAACGCGGCGCGAGCGAACCCGCCGCCACGCCCGTTGGCAAACCGGCTGCCGCCGCGCCGGCGTTCGCCTCGACCGAGGCCGTGCGCAAGGCCGCCGACAGCAAGACGGCCAACGTGATGTACCGCTACACGTTCAAGTTTCCGGTGCAGGTCAGCGACATCAACTGGCACGACTACCAAGACGTGTTCGCGCGCATCCACGAAACAGTGACCCGGTACGGGGGTGCCGTCGTGCAGTTGCGCGGTCACGCGGACAACTTCTTTTACAACTTCGTCGTGGCCAAACAGAAGCAGGGCCAGACCACCTACCAGCGCCGGATCGCCGGTACGGATAAATTCGAGACGCTGCCGCTGCCCCGGCCGGAGGAACTGCTCAACGACGCCAACTCGCTTTCGTACGCGCGAGCGTTTGCCATCAAGCGCGCGTACGTCGCCTACGTGCGCGAAGCCCTCCACCTCGGCCCCGACGAAGTGGACTTGTCGCGCTTCGACGTGAAGGGCATGGGCGTCAGCGATCCCGTGGTCAAGAACCCGACGACCGCCGACCAGCGCAACGACAACATGCGCGGGGAGATGGTCATCATCGCCGCGGAGACGGAGTTGCCCACCGACATCGGCGCGGACGACCTCAAGTAACCGCCACCGCCCATGAAACACATCCTCCGCAAGGTCGTGGCCGGCGTGTGGCTGGCCCTGTCGCTCGCTGCTTCGGCGCAGGAAGCGCCGCCCGACGCCGTCTGGAAGACCCGGCTCGCCGCGCTCCAGGAGGAATACGACGCGCAGGCCGGCGTGGCGATCTCCATCGTCTTCGACGACTCCGGCTCGATGAACGACAACAACAAGCTGAAGATGGCCAAGCAGGCGTTTCGCGCGTGGGTCGAGCACGCCCCCGACAGCTACCGCTTCGGCTTGCGCGCGATCAACGCCGGCCAGCTCGTGCCGCTCGCGCGCAACGACCGCGCGCAGCTGCTCGCCGCCGTGCAGAAGCTGCGGGCTTCGGGCACCACGCCACTGGCCGACGCCATCGCCAAATCGGCCAACGAAATCCGTCGCCGGCGCGCGGCCGGCGCGTTGTACGAGCGCCAGGTGGTCGTCGTCCTGACCGACGGCGAGGACAACAGCGCGCGCGGCATCCCGGGCGTGCAGGAAGAAATGAACCGCCTGCGGCAAGAGGGCGTGGAGGTGATCGCCTTCGGCTACCAGGGTGAGGGCGAGTACATGCGCGACTGCGCGACGCACTTCTTCTCGCCCGAAAACGGGCAGGACATCAGCAAGGGGCTCGACGCGATTGCGGCCGAGGTCAACGACACGTCCGATGTGGTGATCGACGACGCCACCCGCCGGCTCATGGCCGCCCCGCTCACCGTGGCGTCGGCCAGCAGCGCACCGGTCAGCGAAACGGCGGTCGCCGCTCCCGCACCGGGCAAAAGCTCCAAGCCTCACAGTCATTGGAAGCGTTGGGTGATGATCGGCCTCGCCGTCTTCGTGATCAGCCGGCTTTCCCACGGCAGGAAGCGGGCGTGAGGGAACCATGAAAAAGACAATTTCGGCTCTGCTCATCCTGCTGACGCTGGCGATGGTCGGCTGGGGGTTGGCCCGCCCCTGGCGCGACGCGCGGCGAACGGCCGACCTGTTCTCGCGCACCAGCGACGCGCGGCAGTACAAGCGCACCGTCACGATCTGGGGCGACGACTGGCTGGGCTACCTCGTGCTGCGCTCGCCGCGGTTCGCGCGGGCGCTGGCCGACCACGACATCGGCGTGCGCTGGGAAATGGAGCCGGACTTCGAGAAACGCTTCGCCGGCCTGCGTGATGGCAAGTGCGACTTCGTCGCCGCCACGCTCGACAGTTATCTCGCCAACGGCAACGCGACGGGCTGGCCGGGCGCGGTCACCTGGGTCATCGACGAGAGCTTTGGCGGCGACGCCGTGCTGGCGGGCGACTCCGTCAAGAACCTCGACGACCTCAACCGCCCCGGCGCGCGTGGGGCGTTCGTGGGGCTATCACCGTCGGAGTTTTTGCTGCGCGCGGAGATCAGCCACTTCCATCTCGACCGACTCCGTGCCGGGTTGGAGAAGTCGCGCGTGGACAACGTCGAGACCGCCTACAACGCGTTGCGCGACAAGCGCGTCGATTTCGCCGTGCTGTGGGAGCCGCTCGTGACCCGCGCCAAGAGCGAGATCCCCGGTGCGCACGTCCTGATCGACACGCGCGAGGCGCAGGGCCTGGTCATCGACATCGCGCTGGCGCGCCGTCAGTTGCTCGACAGCGACCCAGCGCTGGTGCAGACCGTGACGCACGCGTATTTCGAGGCGCTGCACGATTACCTGAACCACGCCCCAGCGTTCACCGACGCCGCCGCGCACGACAGCGGCAAGGGCGAGGCCGACGCGGAAACGATGCTGCGCGGTGTCCGCTTCGACACGCTCGTCGACAACGTGCAGGACTGGCTCTCCGAGAGCCACGACCACGACGCACGGCTGGCGACCAGCGTGGGACAGATCCGGGCGATCCTGCGCGACCACCAGCAGCGCATCGACCTGCCCAACGATGATCCCGACTCCATCCTGTACCGCGGCGTCGTGCAGGCCGTGGGCAAACAACACGATGGGATCGCCGAACTCTCCGGCGGCGCGGCGGCCAACCGCAGCGACCCGGCGCGGCAGTTGGGCCAGTACTACCCGCCGTTGACTCCCGAACAGTGGGACACGTTATCCAAACAGGTGCGCGGCACGTTGTTGGACGAGCCCATCGTCTTCCAGCCGGGAGCGACGGAAATCCCCGAGGATTTCCAGGCGTCCATCCGCGACGCCGCGCCCAAGCTGGCGAACTACCCGGCGTTTCGCGTCGTGGTGGAGGCGCACGTCAGCCCCGGCGCGTCGCCGCAGGAAGACCAGGCGCTCTCCGAAGCGCGTGCATTGGAGGTGAAGCGTTTTCTCTCCGGCGAGTGCGGCGTGCCGGAGGACCGTATCCTGGCGCGCGGCAAGGGTTCCAGCGAACCGCCGCAGCGTTACCCCGGCGAAGCGGACGCTTCGTGGGCGCGGCGCGCGCGGCGGGCGCGGATTTACTTGGTCGGCCAGTGACAATTCCCGTAAACTGCCTCCGTTGACCATGAAAGCGCCCGACCGCATCGACGTTGCCCGGCAGGTCCTGGGACAAGCGTTGAGCCATCCCGTGACCTGGGTGCCGTTCGTGCCGGTCGCGGCGGCGTTCGCGTTCCTGGGTGCAGCGTGGTGGCTGTGCCTGGCCGTGGCGGTGGCCGTGGCCGTGGTGGTGTTCCTGGCGTGGTCGCACTACTGGCCGCGCCTGACGGCGGTGACCCGCGCGCGGATGCTCGCCGCGCACCGTGCCGCGGAGGACAAGGAACTGGCCACGCGCGTGCAGCGGTTGGCGTTGTCGCCGCCGCGTGCGTCCAACCCGGAGACTCTCGCCGCGCTGCGCGAGGCGGTGGCGATCAAGCACGCGGTGGAAGACCGGGTGCACGCCGACGGCGTCGTTACCGACCACGAGCAGGAGGTCGTCGCGATGGTCGGTGACCTCGTGCGCACGATGGTCGAGGAAGCCGAACGGCTGATGTCGCTGGACGGCGGGAAGGTCTCGGCAGCGACGGCCGAGCGTTTCCACAAGGCAGCGACGACGCTGCGGCAGGTCTACGCCGAGATCGACGTGATCCTCGACCCCGTGCCGGAAGACCTGCGCCTACCCACCGGCGACGACGCGCTCTCGCGCGCCAGCGAACGGCTCGACGAACGGCTCAAGCTCGCACGCGGCATCCGCCGGCACCTAGAACGCGACATTCCCTTGCCGGAGACGGAGGAGAGCGCCGGCGCTTCCCGTTCGTCCCAACCACCGAAACAACCAGAATAATCCACATCCATGTTCAAACGCATCTTCAACGTGTTCCGCGGTTTCGTCGGCCTGTTCGTCGGAGGGTTGGAACGCCGCAACCCCGAAGCCCTGCTCGAAGTCGAGCGCGAAAACCTCCGCAAGCAGATCGCCCAGTACAACCAGGGGTTGGCCGAGCACGCCGGGCTTTGCGAACGGTTGATGAGCCAGGTCAAAAAACTCGAAGGCGAGGAGAACGAACTGCGCGCCAAGACCGGCGCGAACCTACGCGCGGGCAACAAGGACGCCGCCGGCCAGTACGCCCTGCGCCTGCAAACGATCAGCGGCCAACTCAAGGAAAACCGCGCCCAACTCGAATCAGCGGAGAAAACCTACCAGGAACTCGTGCGCGCCCGGGAGGTCAGCGTGCGCGCGGCGCAGTCCAAGATCGAAGCGCTCAAGTACAGCCTGAGCGACCTCAAGATCAAGAACGCCACGGCTGAACTCAACGAGATGGCGGCGGGCATGGTCAGCCAGATCGGCGGTGCGGGCGACACGCTGAACCGTTTGACCGATATGGTGGAGGAAGACCGCCAGCGCGCCGCCGGCCGCGCACGGGTGGCCAAGGACTCACTAGACACCACCGACTTCCACATGAAGGAAGCCGAGCAGAAGGCGCTGGCCGACCAGGCGTTGGCCGACTTCGCTGCGAAGGAAGGTATCGCCGTCGATCCAACCACGTCGACACCTGCCGAGCCGCGTCAGAAGACGATGGGACCGACGGAGAACCAGTGAGACCGCCCGCACTGCCGCGAAGCGGCATCGTCTACAAGGTAGGGACGGCTCTCCGAGCCGTCCCAAATTTGGCTTGGATGATCGTCGTTCGCACGGTGCGCTTGGCAGAAAATCTAGGGACGGCTCGGAGAGCCGTCCCTACCTTGTAGACGACATGCCCGATCTTACCCCGTCCACGCATCAACCCACCCTCGCGCCGTGGGCGGCGGAGATAATCGCGCTCTACCAGAGCCACACCGCCAGCCAGTTCATCCTCAGCGGCAACGTCAACGACCGCTTCCTGCTCCCGCTCGGCGGCGGCAAACCCACACTCGGCAGCCTGACCGAGTTTCTGGGCAAGGTACTCTTGCCGCGCTTTGACGTGGTGCTCTCCTACGACCTCGGCAACGGCCTGCGCGTGGAACACGGCGGCGAGGCGTTCGCGCAGTGGCCCGCCGCCCAGCAGGGCACGCCGCTGCCGCGTTCGCCACGTGCCGCCGTCGAGACGCTTACCCATTTCTTCCGTTACAACGCCAATCTCGGCCGCCTGGGAAAACCGACGCTGCAAATCGGCTGCTGGCTGCGCTCGGCCCACCTCATCGCACCCGCGGTGCCCGGCACGGCAACCGACTATGACCTGAGTGCGCTGGCCCTGCTGATGCGCGACTGGGCCGGTGACGCGCTCCTGAGCGATTCACGGCTGGTGACATGCCTGATCGCGGACAACCTCAATGATTTGCACCCGCTGTTGGTCAACAACCCGCGCGTCGCCCGCGTGTCGATCCCGCTGCCGACCACGGCAGAACTGCAAGCTGCGCTCGACCTCCTCGCCCCCGCCGCACCTGCCGCGCTCGCAGAGTTTTCCGGCCGGGTGCACGAACTCGCCGCGGCACTCACCGGCTCGACGCTCACGGCGGTCGAAAACCTCGTCAAGCTCAAGGAATACCGCCGCGAAGCGTTGCGTCCCAACGACCTCGTCGGACTGAAGAAAGACCTCGTCGAACGCGAGGCCGGCGGCCTGATCGAGTTCATCGAACCGCGCCGCACGCTGGACGACTTCCACGCACCCGCCGCCATGAAGGATGCCTTGCGCGAGGACATCGCTCTCGGCCGCACCGGCGACACGGCTGCCTCGCCGATGGGTTACCTCATCTGCGGACCGGTGGGCACCGGCAAGACCGCGCTGATGGACGGGCTGGCCCGGCTGTTCGCG
>CAXTMD010000160.1:0-9881 GCA_964245035.1 uncultured Chthoniobacterales bacterium | reverse complement strand
TTGTAGCCGCTCGCCGCGCTGGCCATGCACAGGCGCGAGTTGCTGTCGATGTTGTTGGTGCGCAGGAATCCCTTGGCCAGCTTGTTGGCAACGTACTGCGTCTCGCTCGAAAGCTGGCCCGAGACGTACAGCGCCACCGCGTCCGGCCCGTGGGCGTCGATGATCCGCCGGAAGCCGTCCGCCACCGCGTCGAGCGCCACGTCGAGCGGTACCCGCTCCAACGCCCCGCCCGGCGCGCGGCGACGGTGTGCGTGGGCGAGGCGGTCAGCGGTGTGGATCGTCTGGTGGACCGTGCTGCCCTTCGTGCAGAGGCTGCCGGCGTTGGCGGGGTGGTCCCGGTCCCCGCCGACGCGCACCACGCGGCCGTTCTCGACGTGCAAAACCATCCCGCAGCCGACTCCGCAGTACGGGCAGACGGTCTTGAACTGCTCCGAGGCTGGTGGTTCGGCGGCGGTCACAACGCGAGGCTCATGCCGGTTCGCCCACCGGCATCTCCGGCGACGAGCTGGGATGAGGGGTGATCAAGGTGCTCGTCATTGCGCGTCCACCCGGGGCGATCCACTTGCCCACCCAATAGCGTTGGACGACGCGCAAGCCGACGAACACCAGGGCTGCCAGAACGGCGAAGGCGACGAAGCCCTGCGCGTACGAACCGGCGTATTGCTTGGAGTACCCCATGATCTTGGGCACGATGGCCCCACCGAGTGCGCCGACCTCGCCGATCATGCTGCCAGCCACCGCTGCCGTCAGCGGCCAGCGCAATGGCACAAGTTGAAACAGCGCACCGTTCCCCAGGCCCAACACCGCGAAGCAGCACATGAACAGCGCAACGGTGGCGACCAGCGAAGGGGCCACGCTCGTGGCCAAAAAGGCCGCCGTGATGCCGAGCAGCACCACCGACAGTGCCACGATTCCGCCCAGCCGGTCGGCCAAATAGCCGCCGACCATCCGCATGGCGCTGCCCAGGAAGGCGGCGGCGGCCGTCAGGTAACCGGCGTTGATTTTGCTCACGCCAAACTCCTCGGTGAAGAACGTCGGCAAGAAGAGCGACAACCCGATGAACCCGCCGAAGGTGATGACGTAAATCAGGTTGAAAGCCCAACCGTCGGGTTCCCACAAGCATTTAATGTGGTCGATGAAGCGGTGTTCCTCGCCCCGGTCCGGCGGCTCCTTGGCGAAGAAGAGCATCACGAGAAACGGCACCAGCATGGTCAGACCGGCGAAGCCGTAAACCTTCTGCCAACCATAGTGAGTGGCGAGGATAGGAGCGAAGAGCGCGGCGACGGCTGTGCCGCTGTTGCCTGCGCCTGCGATGCCCATGGCCATCCCCTTGTACTCCGGCGGGAACCAGCCCGAACCCAGCGCAAGCGCTACCCCGAAACTCGCCCCCGCGATGCCCAACAGCACGCCCATCGCAATGACGCGCTCGAAGCTGTTGACGTAGTAATATCCGAAACCCATTGCCACCAGGATGCAGCCCATCTCCACCAAGGCCGCGTTCTTGCGCCCGATGTACTGCGAGAGCACCCCGAGCGGAAAGCGCATGAGCGCCCCGGCCATCGGCGGCACGGAAAGCATTGTGCCGACCTGCAACGGGGTCAGTCCGAAAGCCTCCTTGATGAAGGGCCCCATCGCGCCGTTGAGCACCCAGATGGCGAAGGAAAAGTCGAAGTAAAGAAAGGCGGCGAGGAGCGTGGGCGGATGCCCGGATTTCATGAAGGTTCTGACGTTGGCCATAATCTGATTCCCTGAGTTTCCCTGACCGCGAGTGGTCGTCGTCGGCCCTAGCCGAGAACGTGCCAGGCAAATCAAAACCAAGGCAGAAAGCGTTTCATTGTTTTCATGCGGACCATGAGCAAAATTCATCGTGGACCGAGGGCAGAGTCGGCATCGGAGCAATGGCTTACGACCGAGCGGCGTCTGGTAACCCAATGATGTACCTTCCTCGCAAGATTTTTGGCGCGAAGGCACTCACCGCTCCGACCGTCCGCGTCGTCGAAACTTGCGCAGGCACTGTCGTTTTTTGCACAGGTTGTGCAAAGCGTACAGCACCGGGTTTCCGGCGCTCAGAGCGACAAGGCACGGGCCAAAGCGACCGCTCCCTCTGCCCACCCACCATCGGTCCCGACGGCGTGCAGACCCCCGCGCGCCAGCCGGACCTCCCGCCAGCCTTGTTCCCGGCAGCATCGCTCCAAAAGGGCGAGTTGCGCGCTCAACAAACGTCCCGCGGGAACCGCGAAGCCCGCAGCCGGCGGACGACTGCCCAACCTCGGCTTGGCAGGCAGCAGAATCCGCTTGGCACCCCCCAACAAGTGACGGAGCGCATCGGCTTCCAATCCGCTCAGAAAGTGGGCGAGACCGGCGTTTTCCCGGTTCGTCCGGTCGGCCGCCGCCGCCCAGTTTTTCAGCAGGGATAAGCAGCCTGCAACGACCGCGCCGGCAGCGAGCAGAAAGCCGCTTCCGGCCTCGCCCGGAAGGAGCAGCAGAAAGTTAGCCTCCTCAGAATGCCCCGGTTCCTCGCCGTGAAGGGTGCTCCGATCCGTTATCTCCTGCAAAACCAGCGTGTCGCAGGACCGGTCACGGACCGCTTCGATCTCGCCAGCCGCTTGGAAAACGATCTCGCAGGGTCGGGGCAAATCGGAGAAGGCCGGACCGCGGGTGACCGCCTGTTCGAGCGCGCAAACCAACGGGTAAGCCGGCGCACGGTTCCCGCCGACCAGGTCGTACTCGCCGCCGCAGACCGTCCGCACGCAATCCCCGCCGGTGTGGCGCGCGCTCAGGCCGATGCTCTCGACCTCGGTCAGAATCTCGACGGCCGACGTGATCGGCACACCGGGCACGTCCAACCCTCCGCCAGCATTGAGCACGACCTGCCCGCCGGCAAATCGCTGCGTGATCTCCGCCAAACCGGCGAGTTGGAACGGCCGCAAACGTCCGCCGGGCACGCGCACGCGAAGACAAAAGGCATCCTGCGCGGGAGCCTGGTAGAAGAGGCCGAACCACTCGAAGCGAAACCGATCCTCGAAGTCCGGCGGACGGTTCAGCGACACGCACTCCAGCAACCGCGGAAAAGCTTCGAGCGGGTGCAAGCGACGTTTGGTTTCTTCCTCGAAAGACAGGAACGCGGGCGAGCTTACTGTCACCGTCGCTGCCTCCGGTGCGGCCGGCGGCGGTGCCGGCGGCGGGGTGCCGGCCGTTTGCCTTCCAGGGCGCGCGGCCGCCAGAAAACCGTCCAGGTATGGGGATGAAACGCTCAAAGTGAATGGCGGAAGTCACCAGATGACAAAGGGCCAGTCAGAACGTTCACACACCGTCCCCCAAACAAATCGACGCGGAACGCTTCGGCATAGACCTGCCGATGAACCGGTTCGGATTCGTCAAGCAGATCGCGGGAAAGTTCGACCCGCAGCCCGTGTTTGGCGGGCAGGCCGAGCGCCCCGCCATGATCAGCGGCGACGGGCGGCGAGCGGCGGCGAGCCGGTGGGCGGGCGGGTG
The DNA here is from genome assembly GCA_964245035.1 of uncultured Chthoniobacterales bacterium. Lineage (GTDB taxonomy): Bacteria > Verrucomicrobiota > Verrucomicrobiia > Chthoniobacterales > SZAS-18 > CAHJWO01. The sequence goes on along the minus strand of CAXTMD010000160.1, from coordinate 6,386 downwards.
ATTTTGCCTTTGAGATCACCGGGGTTGGAGGAGCGGCTGCCTGCGCGAGCGAAGTTTGTGCCAAGACCGCGCCCTGGCGAGCGAAAGATTTTCATTGTCTTCGCCGGGACCGTGAAATTGATTCATCGCATGGAAGCTTTGCTGGATTCAAAGCAACTCCGTGCCTATCTCTGCCTGGCCCGGCACGGAAGCTTCACCAAAGCGGCGCGCGAACTGGGTCTCTCGCAGTCGGCGGTCAGCCACGCGATGAAGGCCCTGGAACTCGACGTAGGCTGCCGCCTGCTCGACCGGGCGGGCAAGAAGGTCGTGCTCACCCAGGCAGGTGAGCAACTCCTCTTCCACGCGGAAAAAATCCAGCACGAGATGGCGAGTGCCCGTCAGGCACTGACCGCGTCGGGCACCTGGGGCCAGCTCCGGTTGCGCGTGGCCGCTCCCGCCAGTCTTTGCCAACATCTGCTCCCGGCGGTGATCCGGGAGTTTCGGGAGAGTTGCCCGCGCTGCGTGCTGAGCGTGGTGGAGGCCGGCAGCCTGACGCGCCAGGAACTGCTGCGTAACCAGCGGGTCGACCTCGCGCTCGGCATCCTGCCGCCGAGCAGCGCGCCGACAGAATACCGGCCGCTCTTCGAGGACGAACTCGTCTTCCTGGTGCATCCACTCCATCGCTGGGCGAGCCAAGGACGTGCGGATCGCGCCACCATCGCGCGGCAGCACTACGTTTTGCATCATCATGCCAGCAGCCTCTTTTCGCTGGCGCACGATTACTTCCGGGCCGAAGGGCTGTCGCTGCCGGCAGCCATGGAGTTCAGCAGCCTGGAAGCCATCGTCGCCTTGCTGAAAGCTGGCCTCGGCGTGGGCATCCTTCCCCGCTGGGTTGTCCAGAAGGAACTGGCTGACCACTCGCTGGTCGCCCTGCCGCTGGGCCGCCGTAAGCTGCGGCGGCAATGGGGGGCGTTGTACTGGCAGGGCAAGCAACTCAGTTCCGCCGAGGAGATGTTCGTCGGCTTGTGCCGGTCTGTGGCGGACCGACTTCGCTCGGCCTGATGGAGTGGAGTTGTCCTGACGAAGCGGCGACAACGACGGCGCAACGTTCGTCCGCCATCGGCGAGTGGTTGCACTTGCAACTCCTCAACGGGCCGACTGGCACCGCTTTCATGTCCCCTGAGCAGCAGTATTTTGACCCGGCGCCAGAGACGAGCACCCTTGCGCAGGTCCGCCGTGTCGTGCCCACACGAATCTCTTCACCCATGCCCCCCTCCCCACAAACCGAGAACTGGCCGGCGCAGCTCTGGCTGGTGCGCCACGGCGAAAGCGCCGGCAACGTGGCCCTGCGCCACGCGATGTCGCAAGGCGCTACCCACATCGACACCGGTGGACGCGACATGGACGTGCCGCTCTCCCCCCTGGGCGAACGGCAGGCGCAGGCGGTGGGCGCCTGGTTCAAGGACCACGCCGAAAGGCCCGACGCCATCCTGGCCTCGCCCTACGTGCGGGCGCGCCGCACCGCCGAGTTGCTCGCGGGCGCGGCGAGTTGGAACCTGCCGATCATCCAGGACGAGCGGCTCCGGGAAAAAGAGTTTGGCATCATCGACGCGCTGACCAGCGCCGGCGTGGCGGCCAAGTACCCCGACCAAGCCGCCTTCCGGCAGTCGCTCGGCAAGTTTTACCACCGCCCACCTGGCGGCGAGAGCTGGTGCGACGTGATCCTGCGGCTGCGCAGCATCGCCGATTCCTTGCGCCTGGAGTACAGCGGGCAGCGGGTACTCATCCTTTGTCACACCGTCGTCGTACTGTGTTTTCGCTACCTGCTGGAAAAACTCACCGAGGAAGAAATCTTGCGGATCGACACCGAACACAACATCGCCAACTGCTCGGTGACCAGCTATCTGCGCGCCGCCATCGCCGACGGCAAGTGGACCCCTGAACTCTTCAACTTCACGGCTCCGGTGTCCGAGAGCGGAGAAGCCATCACCAACGAACCCGATGCACCCGTCGCCCCAAAATAACGAGCAACCCCAACCGGTCACCCCCGCCCTGCTGGCAGACTGGCCCTTGCCAAGTCTGGCAGAAGGCCAGGCGAAACGGGGCCAGGCGCTCGTCATCGCCGGTGCGGTCGAGATGCCCGGCGGTGCGGTGCTGACGGGCACGGCCGCCCTCCGGGCGGGCGCTGGCGTGGTGCAAGTGGCCACGGCGGAGTCAGCCGTGTCGGCGGTCGCGACCGCCGTACCGGAACTCTACGTGGTCGGCTTTGCCAGCGATGATGAGCGCCGCCAGGAGAGCCTGCGCGCGGTTGTCGAGCTGGCCAAACTGGCGCAAGTTGTCCTGATCGGTCCGGGCATGCGCGATGTGGAGGCCATCCGCTTCTTGCTGCCGGAGTTGCTGGGCATGGACCACCTCGATGCGTTGATCATCGACGCCAAGGCGATTGCCGTCGCGGCCGAGTTGCTGCCGGCCAAAGGCAAGCTGCGCGGCAAAACGATTCTCACTCCGCATGCCGGGGAGATGGAAGAGATCGTGAAAGCCTCGAAAGACGAGGTCGATCAAAACCCGTTGCGCGTCGCCCGCGAAGCAGCCGGGCAACTCGGCAGCGTGCTCTTGCTGAAGCAGGGACCGAAGGTCCTGGTCTGCGCCGAAAACGGTCCAGCCTACCTCAACACGGGCGGCAACGTCGGCCTGGACACCGCTGGCTCGGGCGACGTGCTGGCCGGGGTGCTCGCCGGACTTTGCGCCCGTGGAGCCGAACCCTTGCAGGCGGCGGTGTACGGCGCATCGGTGCTTGCCCGCGCCGGTGAGAAGCTCGCGCAGCAGATCGGCCCGGTCGGCTATCTCGCACGAGAACTCCTGCCGGAGATCCCCAGGCTCCTTGCTTCCTGATTTGAGGCTGCTCGCAGGCAGACCGTTCGCCTTCATCCGGCGGCTCGCTTGGCGGGTGCCCAACGCTGCGGTCCGACGCACGTTCCCGGCCATCGCGCGCATCGGCACCTCCGAACTGGACACTTGGCTCAGCAACCCGGGGCGCCGGCCGCCGCGGCTCCTCGATGTTCGTGCATCGGCCGAACACCAGATCAGCCACCTCGCCAACGCGCAGCAGGTCGAACCCAGCTCCGACCCGTCTGCTCTGGACCTCCCCCGAGATCCGCCCGTCGTGACCTATTGTTCGGTTGGCTACCGTTCGGCGGCATACGCCCAGAAGCTCCGGCAGGCGGGGTTCGCGAACGTCCGCAACCTGGAAGGCTCGCTCTTCCAATGGGCGAACGAGAACCGCCCCTTGGTCAAGCACCGCGGGCAGTCGGCGGAACAGGTCTATCCTTACGACCGTGTCTGGGGCCTACTGCTCCGTCGCGACCGCCGCCCGCCGGTGCCCCGCCGCCGGAGCCACGAGCAATGACCCAGCGGGCAGACGCACGTCGTCAAACGCTCTGTCCGCACGCGGCGAGAAAGCGACGGTCGAGAAAATCCTTCAGCCAAAAGGCCGCCCGCCCGTGCCAATACAAACGGTGTCGGACCGCCAGGGCGGTCCCATCGCCCACGTTGAGAATCTGCAAGAAACGGCCTTGCGGCTTGAACGGCCGCAACCGCGCCCTCCCCTCTCCTGCCAGCGCGGCCAGCAGGTTGTGGAAAACGACCGGAGCTTCGCGCACGGCGTACACGCCGACTTTGGCCAGCGGACGATCCTCGAACGCCACACAGTCACCGCCACCAAAGACTGCGGGCTGATCCAGCGCTTGCAGGTAGCGGTTGACCCGGAGCGCACCGGCGGCATCGGTCGCCAGGCCGCTCGCGCGCATCAACGGCGGAGGCTGCAAGCCGGCCGCGTTGACCAGGAAATCGAACGCCAGCCGCTCGCCGGCTTCGGTGATCACGGCCCCGTCTTCCACCCAGGCCACCCGCGTGCGCAAGGACACGTCCACCCCGCGCGCCTCCAGCAACCGGGCGGCCCGGCGTGCCGCCCCCGGGGCGAACTGCTCAAAGAGCCTGTCTCCGGCCGTCAATAGCCGCACGCCGGACCGCTTTGCCCCCAATCGGTCGAGCAGGGCACGCAGGTTCATGGCAATCTCGCCGCCGCGGTGCCGGGGAGAGCAACGGCTTCGCTGCCGACGTTGACCGACAACACGTCGTAGGCAATCTCGCGGCCGTCTTCCAGGAGGACCCGGCGTTGGCCTGGATCAATGCGTGCCGCCCTGCCTTGCACAAACTCGCCGCCGGCCGCGCGCACCAGTTCCCCCGCGTCGATCTGGTCTTGTTCCGGCCGATAGAAGCCGCCGAGCATCCCCGTCGCCAGACCCGAATACCAAAACGGGCCGGCGGCGACCAGTACCAGCCGGATGCCCCGTTGCCGGAACCGCGCTGCACGCCACACCGAGTAGAGGTGGGCGTGCCCCGCCCCGAGGAGCACGGCGGTTTTGCGAGGCGGCGTCATGGGGATCGTCCAAGAGAAGATACGCCGCTGACGCGTGCAGCGACGTGTCCCGCCGCTCGTTCGTGCCTCGCGTTGATCCGCCTGTTTGCCCCCGCACGAACGATACAATCGACGGTGAAAATCTCGCAAGCGTCCGTGCGTTTCCTCCTCGCCGGTTTGCTGGGGCTGCTGGCAGTCTGCGGCTTGGTCGTGTTCAAAATGCGGGCGGCCGATCCACCGCCTGAGCAGGTGGACGTGCCCCGCGGAGTGGATCACGAGAAATTTGACGCGCTGCTAAAAAAATACGTCAACGACCAGGGATTGGTGAACTACACGGCCTGGAAAGCCGACGCCGACGACATGGCCGCTCTGGATGCTTATCTGAAGGAGTTCGCTCCCAAACCGGAGAAGCCCGCCGAAGGCAACGAGCGCGCCGCCGCGCTGGCGAACCTCTACAACGCCGGGGTTCTGAGTTGGGTCCTTCAGAATTATCCGACGGAAAGCATCTGGGAGACCAAAGACCCCTTCACCGCCAAACGCTACACGGTCGGCGGAGAGCCCGTTTCGCTCAACGACATCGAAAACGCGGCGTTGCGCCCGCAGGTCGGCCTGGAGGCACACAGCGTCTTGGTGTGCGCGGCACGGAGTTGTCCGCCTCTACAACGAACCGCCTACACGGCCAGCGGCTTCGAGAGCCAGAACGCCAGAACTTATCGTACTTGGCTGGGCCGCACAGACCTCAACGTCTTCGACGCCGACCAGAAAAAGGTGGAAGTCTCCAGCATCTTCAAATGGTACAAAGGCGACTTCGACAAGGCCGGCGGCGTAAAGAAAGTTCTGGCCGAGAAGGCGCCAGAGCAAGATCGTGCGTTCTTGGCCGGCGGCGATTACGAAGTGCGCTACCAGCCATATAACTGGGGATTGAACGACCAGGGGGAGCACGGCCACCACTACAGCAAGGCGGATCTCGTCATTGACAGGATCTTCCACTGACGCCCAAGCACGGGCCGGTATGCTGTCGGTCGTCATCCCCACCCTTGACGAAGCGGACACGCTCCCCCGCACGCTTGCCGGGGTGGCCCGTGCGACCGCAGGACAACCCTGCGAGGTGATCGTCGCGGACGCGGGCAGCCTCGACAACACCCTGGACATCGCTCGCGCGTACGGTTGCCTTGGCTTCCGGGGGTCGCGGGCACGACGCGCCGCGCAGATGAACGAGGGGGCGGTTCGCGCCCGTGGCGAGGCTCTACTGTTCCTGCACGCCGACACCCTGCTGCCGCCGGGTGCCTGCGGGCAGGTGCTGGCCGCCTGCCGACAATCGGGCATTGTGGGAGGCGGCTTCGCGCGGCGCTACGATTCCCCGTCGCGCGGGTTGCGGCTGACCTGCCGGCTGGCGTGGTGGCGCAACCGCTGGTGCGGGTGGCATCTGGGTGACCAGGCGATCTTCGCACGGCGGGCGGTGTTCACGCGGCTCGGCGGCTTCCGCGACCTCGACGTTTTCGAGGACGTGGACTTCTCGCGGCGGCTGGCCGGGGAGGGAAGATTGGTCACGCTGCACCCGCCGGTGCTTTCGTCCGCGCGCCGCTTCGCAGGGCGGGGCGCGTTCCGCCAGAGCTTGGCGGATGCGTGGCTGATGGGGCGCTACCTGCTGGGAGCGGCGCCGCAACGTCTGGGCTAGGCGCGGATCAAACCCTGCTCACCTTCTCGCCCGCGGCCGTCGGTAGTACCAGCCGTGGAGCCTGCGCGGCGAGACGCCCAAGACGTAGAGACCCAGGAGCAGCGTGTTGGCTAGCGTGGTGCGCCACCGGCCCTGCCGCAGGTGTTTGCGCGCCGACGAGCCGATGGGCGGGGTCAGAATCAACAGCCCGCCCACGTGCCGCCGCAGACGACAGGAAAACTCCACGTCCTGCATGAGCGGCACCTCGGCAAAACCATCCAGCGTTTCGAAGACCGTCCGGCGCACGAAGATGGATTGATCCCCGAAGACGGG
>CAXTMD010000159.1:2807-9923 GCA_964245035.1 uncultured Chthoniobacterales bacterium | reverse complement strand
CGTCGTCCTCCGTGAAGTCGTCGGCCGATTTATCCAGCAGCTGGATGACGCCCAGCCGCCGGGTGTTGCGTCCGATCAGCGGGGCCGCCAGCCAGCCGCCCGCCTCGCCGGACGCGCCCGCCGCCCGCAGCGCCGGCTGTCCCTCGGCCTCCAGGCGCGTGACGCGCACCGGCGCCTGGATGTCTTCCACCAGTCCGGCGGCCACGTCGGTCGGCGGCGCGGGAGTTTCCGATTGGTCTTTGTCGGCGTTTGAGACCACCGTCACCGGCTTCCCGGTCTCCGGGGTGGCGGCCACGCTGGCGACGGCCTGCTGCGCGCCGATGAGCGTGCGCGCTTCTTCCGTGACGATGCCGAGCACGCTCGAAACGTCGTGGGCGGCGTTGAGCCGGGTGGAGATGGCCGTCAGCTTTTGCAGCTGCTCGTTGCGGCGCAGGGCGGCTTCCTCCATGCGCTTGCGTCCGGTGATGTCGAGCACCGTACCGACGAAGCGTTGAGAATGCCCGTTGTCGTCGAAGAGAGTTCGGCCACGCGCGGCGACCCAGCGCTCCCGGCCGTCCAGCGGGCTGACCGTGCGGTACTCGATGTCGTACTGCCCCGTGCCGCCGGGCCGCAGCGCTTCCGCGACGGCGGCGATCGTGCGCTCGCGGTCGTCCGGGTGCAGCCCCCGCACGAACGTCGTCTCGTAGCTCACCGGCTCACCCGGCGGCACGCCAAACATTTCCCGGCAGCCGTCCGACCACTGGAGCACCTGCACCTGCGGATCGTAGTCGAACGTGCCGAGGCCGGTCAGGTCGATGGCTGCGCGCAGACGTTCGTCCGACTCGCGCAGGGCCGCCTGTGCCCGCCGCCGGTCGGTGATGTCGATGAGCACGCCGGGGAAACGCGAGGGTTGTCCGGCCTCGTCGGTCTCCGCCCAGCCGCGCGCGGCCACCCAGCGCACTCCACCGTCGGGCTGGCGGATGCGGTATTCCATGTCGAAGCGTCGCCCCTCGCGGGCCGCCTCCTCGATGCCAGCGCTCACCCGCGGCAGGTCTTCCTCGTGGATGTGCCGGGTGTAGTGCTCGATGGGACCGCCGGCGGCGTCGGCCGCGTCGACGCCAAACATGCGCGCCAGGTTGGCGTCCGCGATCACCCGGTCCGGTCCCATCTCCCAGATCCAGGTGCCGACCTCCGCTGCCCCCAGCGTCGCCTCCAGCCGTGAGCGGACATCGTCGGCGTCCCGGTTGGACAGCATGAGCGCCGTCACGTCTTCCGCGCGGATCAGCAGGTAGGCGGGTGGCTGGCCTGCCGAGCGTTCCCGGTCGGCGTACACCGGCCAGATGCTCGTGCGCCAGTGGCGTTCCTCCACTCCGCCCCCCTGCGCCTCGGTGCGCGGGATATCATATTGGTAGACGGGCAGCGTCTCCGCAACGCCGGTCGCGCGCACCCGGCCGAGCGTGGTCCTCAACGCCTGGTGACTCGCCGTCCCCGGGTTGTCCGGGTCGTCCGGGAACACCGCAAACACCGGCCGACCCATGATGGCGGCGCGCTCGGTCATGATCGACTGCAGGTAGGCGTCCGAAGCGGCCACGAAGCGGTAGTCGTCGGAACTGTCCAGCACTACCAGGAGGTCGGGAGCAGACTCGAAAAGCGCGCGGAAGTCGGCCGTCGGGGGACCGGCCGGGGGATCGGGAAGGCTCATCAGCGAAAAACGGAGACGGGATTGCGCAGAAATATCGTGCGCAGAGGCGCGGCGAAGGGTGCGTGCGGCGGAAAAGACCCGGCTTTTTTCGGGTGTTCCACGATTCAGACTGCAAATCTTCTACCGTTTTCCCCTATGCCCTTCATCGAAATTCCCAGCGCCGATCGCCAACTGCCCATCGAGTTGTTCTACGAGGATTGGGGCCAGGGTGCACCCGTGGTCCTGATCCACGGCTGGCCGCTGGATCACCAGATGTGGGAGTACCAGAGCGTCTATCTCGCCAGCCGCGGGGTCCGGGTCATCGCTTACGACCGGCGGGGCTTCGGACAATCCTCCAAGCCGTGGACCGGCTACGACTACGACACGCTCGCCGATGATCTCAAGGCGCTGCTCGACGCACTCGAACTCCAGGACGTGACGCTGGTAGGTTTCTCCATGGGCGGCGGCGAGGTGGCCCGCTACATGAGTCGCCACGGTGGCGAGCGGGTGGGCAAGGTCGCGTTCGTCGCCGCCGTGACGCCTTACCTGCTCAAGACCGACGACAACCCGGAAGGCGTGGACGCCTCCACCTTCCAGCAGATCCTTGATGGGCTGAACAAGGACCGGGCAGACTTCCTCAACAGCTTTGCAAAGACGTTCTACGGTTCGGCAGCACTTGGAATGGGCTTGGCGGTGAGTGCGTCACAGGCGCAGTGGACACTGCAAATGGCCATGCCGGCTTCACCCAAGGCGACGCTGGATTGCGTGAACGCCTTCGCGGCTACTGACTTCCGGCAGGACCTCGCCGCGGTTCATGTCCCGGCACTGGTCATTCACGGCGACAATGACCAGACGGTGCCAATTGCCGCCAGCGGCGAGCGGACGGCGCAGATGCTCCCGCACGCCCAATACGTTGTCTACCAAGGAGCACCGCACGGCCTGCACCTCCTCAACAAAGATCGACTCAACGAGGATTTGCTGGCTTTTGCGACCAGCACTGCACCGGTTGACGCCACACGCGCCTAAAAAGCGAGCGTATCCGTCTTGATTGAAGGGCGCTTTGCGACGTTTTCTCCTAGCGATGAAAAATGGAAGGATCGCGCAAGAACAATGCTTCGCCGACATCTTCGCTCGAACCGGTGTTGACAATGTCAGTCCGTCCGTAGGCGTAAGTGGGTGACATCGGGATGATCGCCCCATCATAGCGACGCACCACCAGAGGGATGTGCGAGCCAACGGCGGTCACCGAAGTGATGTAAATCGTCGAATGACGAGGCTTCGCCTTGGCGGGCGCAGCGACGTAAACCGTATTCGGCGTGGCGTGGAGTGAAGGAGTCCCAAACCCGCAGGCAGTCAGGCCCAAGATGGCGAGTATCTTCTTCATATTGGTAAGAAACTAATGAGCGATACCAATTTTTCTCATCGACAGGAAGCAAATTCTTTCGACAGGGACACCTTCCGGATCGGAGGTAAATAAAAAGGCCGGGCTTTCGCCCGGCCTTTTCTCATTCAGCTAGCTACTACTGCCGATCTTAGAATTTCTTCTCGATCGTGAAGTAGTACAGACGCTGGTACGGATCGTAGAGCGCCGCGTCGGTGTTCGTCGCGTCCGGCGAGTCGTTGATGAGCGGCGGACGGGCGTTGGTCACGTTGTTGATACCGAAGCCAAGGCTCAGACCGTCCAGCAGGTTGGGGATCGTCGACTTCTGCTTGGCGACTTCCTTGCTCATCACCTGCTTGCCACCATCCTTGCCGTCCTTGGGGGCCGGTGCAGGAGCGGGTGCCATTTCGCTCGGCTTGTTCAGGCCGAACGTGTAGGAGAACAGCAGGTTGATCGTGTAGTAGTCACGAACCTTGGGCAGATACCCATCCTTGTCTGGTCCCTGGTAGGCGCTCAAGTCGATCTCGTGAGCGTCGCGGACCGACGGGGTGTAGTTCAGCAGCGCGTCGGCTTTGAACCCGCCGTAGCGGTATTCCACGTAAGGAGCCAGCTTGTACAGCGGCACTTCGTTGGCTTGCCCGATGTAGAAGCCCACGGTGTCGTAGGCGGCTTGGCCAGGCAGGTTCTCATCCTTGTCTTGGAGGTAGTACACTCCGTTGATGCCGATCGTGGTCGCACCGAACTTCCCGAAGTCGTGGTCGTAGTTGGCGTTGAAGTCAACGCCACCGATGCGGACACGCCCGATGTTCACCAGCGGATTGACCTCGAAGTAGTTGTCGAGGTTATTCACCAGCTGGAACGGCCCTGTGACCGTCGCTCCGTTCACCGTGAACTTATGCACCTGGTTGACGTACGGAGACGCCGTGCCGAGGTTGTTCACGCTGTTCAGGATCGTCGCGTCCGGGATCACACCCACGATGTTCTTCTGCTCAACGTGGAAGAAGTCACCGCTGATCGTCAACCCGGGAACCTGCTTGGGCGAGATCACGATGCCGACCGAGTAGGTGTCCGCCGTTGACGGTGCCAGCCTGGGGTTGGACCCGCTCTGGGATTGTGCCTGATCGGGAGCCGCGGTCGTACCGTCGGGGTTCTTCAACGCCACGGATTGCGTGAAGCCAAGGGTCGTCGGACCATTGGTCTCAAACAGCGTCGGCGCGATGAAGGACTTCGAGAACGTACCGCGGATGGCAACCGCTTCGATGGGCCGGTAAGCAAAGCTGACCTTCGGCACCACGCTGCTGTTGATCCCTTCGTACTTCTCCACGCGCACCGCACCGTCGAGGTCAATCGCATAGACGCCCGGGATGTGCATGTTCGGCTCGATGACGGGGATCGAGGTTTCCGCGTAGGCCGCTTCGATGTCGCGGCCCACGTTGATCTCGGGCACCGGGGTGCTACCCAGGAAGATTTCCGGGCTGTCGTTGTAGCGGAACTTTTCGAACCGATACTCGTAACCCGCCGCGAAGCCGAGCGGGCCCGCCGGCAATTTGACGGGGAAGAGCGTCACCCCGGCGTCGAACACGTTCAGCGCCGACTTGAGATCGCGGAAGTTTGCTCCGAACACCCCGGCCGCAGTCAACGCCGCGTCCTGGTTGGCCGTCGAGAAGATGTTGATCGTTCCGTTCGCGATGCCTGCATTCAGGTTGGCGATGATCGGCAAATTGGAGTTCCGATAGTTGATCTCGTTCTGACTGGTGTTGAAGTTGATATCGTAATCAAGATCGATGCTCTTGATGATGTTACCCTTCAAACCCGCCACGACCCGGTAGAAGTCCGTGTCGTTACGGAAGATACGCGGGAAGTCAACAAAGCGCGCGCGCACGTCCACCGTTCCCGTTGTCGCCGCGTTGGCGTTCTGGCCCGTCGCCGTGTTGAAGTCGAGCTGGAAGTTGAACGGATTGCCAGCTGCACCAACGGGGACGACCAGCGAGTTACCACTCGCGTCCGTCTCCAAACTGGAGATCGGCTGCGCGTTCAGGTAGCTCTGCGAATACGAGTGCGTGTACAGGAACTCGCCGTAGACAGTGACGTGATCAGTCCAAATCTCTCGGGCAAATTCGCCGAACAGGTTGGTACGATTCTGATCCAGCGTGACGCTCGTAGCCTTCGACAGATCGAAACCATTGATGATTCCATCCGTGGATTGCGCGGTGTAGGGCCCGGTTGTGCCGAGCTGGCTGGCCTCCGTGAGACTGCCGGGGGCAACCGTCCCGAAGGGGCTGGTCACTCCGCCGTTCAGACGGTAGTACTGGCCGTCCAACCGGACGACGCCATTGTAGTTGGTCGTGCCAAAGGAAGGACCGGCCCAGTCGCGGTCGCGGTTAAAGATCGGGTCCTGCTCGGTGTACTGACCACCGATGACGATGCTCGTCTTGTCGTCACCGATGCCGACGATGGCGCTGACACGCTTGTCCTTGACGTCCGACTTCTCGGTGAAGCCGTAGCGGCCATCGATCTCGAGGCCGCGGAATTCCTGGTTGAGGATAATGTTGACGACACCACCGATGGCTTCGGACCCGTAGATGGCCGAAGCGCCGTCCTTGAGGACTTCGATGCGCTTGATGAGGGCAGTCGGGAAAAGGTTGACGTCGACGAAGGCATTACCACCGGCTGACTGGGCCGCGGAGTCCGCCACGCGACGGCCGTTGAGGAGCACCAAGGTCGGCAGACCGTGAATCTGGATCTGCGAACCACCGTAGGTCGAGCCCGTGTTGATGTCGGCGTTGGACTGACCGATGTTGCCACCGCCCGAGAACGAAGGGTCGGCCTGGGTCAGCACAGAGAGAACGTCCTGTTGACCCGTACGGTCACGAGCCGCCTCGTCCACCGTGTCGACGCGTGCCGTGCCGGCCTCCGCCGCCGTCGGGATGTTGGAACCGGTGATGATGACCCGGTCCGCCGGGCCAGTGGCGTCCGACGGGGTCGCCGTCGAGGTGGTCGCATCGGGATTCGCCACCGTCTGACCGACGGCCGCGTTCATCGCGAGCAAGGACCCACCGAGGCCGACGGTCAGCGCCAGTCGGGCGGCGGGGAATTTCTTTTTGATCAATGATCGAATCATTTAGGTGTCTTGGTCTGTGTTGGTTAAGGCGGATCGGAAAACCTCTCCCACTCGTGGCCTCACGGCGTCCGAGCGAATTTTGCTGACCTCCCGATCTCTGTCGTTCTCCCCCCCGGGCGGAGTGCGACGCTGCCGTGTTTAGTCGAAATCCCGATGAGGTGTCAAAAATATTTTACGAAATCTTTTGAACGATTGTTCCTGCCGGGTGTCTCCGCCCGCGTTCCAGCCGCTTCCAAGTGGCTGGTTCAGCGCACAACGATCTGCTTGACGTAGAACCAGTGGGGAGCGCCGGTCATGTACATCTTGTAGCTGAAGATCGTGCGCACCAGCACCACGTCCGGACTCTCGAGGTTGACCGCAAACTTCTGCGCGGTGTCGACCTGCTGCCAGATCGAGCCGTTGTCCAAAAGGATGCGCGTACGGCCGGTCAGGCCAGCGAAGTGCCCCTGCACCTTGGCTTCGATGACGTTTTGCGCCGTGGCGCGGTTCCGCTTCGGCGGCGGGTTGACGCGTTCCTCGGTGGCTTTGGCCACCTGTTGCGTGACCTGTTGCACCGTCTGCTCGCGGTAGCCTTGGAGGAAGCGGTTGAGACGCTCCAACTGCTCGGACGAGAGTTTGTTCAGGCCGGCTGCCTTGAACTCCTCAGGCGTCATCAGGTCCCTGAGCGACACGTTTTGCGCGAGCGGTTTCGGCGCGCTGGGATCAATCGCCTCCTCCGCGCGGACGGTCCGCAGGGCGCCGATTCCGCCGACGGCGGCCAGCAGCGCCTTCACGGTGAAAGAGCGTCGGGAGAGTGCAGCGGGGAGCGGAGCAGACGGCTTGGAAGAAGGACGCATAGGTCCCCGTTGCTAGCTTGAACCCCCACCCCACGACAAGGCAAAAAAGAAGCGGGGGGGGGCCAGGCCGCCCCCCCCCCCCCCCCACAAAACCCCCCCGCCCCCGGGTCATTTTTTT
>CAXTMD010000159.1:0-2797 GCA_964245035.1 uncultured Chthoniobacterales bacterium | reverse complement strand
CCCACCCCAAAACAACACCCCGGCGGGCCCGCCCCCCCCCCCCCCCCCCCCGCTCCGCAAAACTGTGCCGAGAATCGGGTTACTTTTTCTCCAGCGCCGCCTGCGCCGCCGCCAGTCGTGCGATGGGCACGCGGAACGGGCTGCACGACACGTAGTTCAGCCCGAGGCGGTGGCAGAACTTGACGCTCTCTGGCTCGCCGCCGTGCTCGCCGCAGATGCCCAGCTTGATGTCGGGCCGGGTCTGGCGGCCGAGGTCCGTGGCGGTCTCCATGAGCTTGCCCACGCCCGTCTGGTCGATGGACGCGAACGGATTCACCGGCAAGATTTCCAGCTCCGCGTAGTGCGGCAGGAACGAACCTGAGTCGTCGCGGCTCATGCCGAGCGTCGTTTGGGTCAGGTCGTTGGTGCCGAACGAGAAGAACTGCGCGCTCTCGGCGATCTTGTCCGCCGTCACGCAGGCGCGGGGGATTTCGATCATCGTGCCGACCAGGTAGTCGAGCTTCTTGCCCTTCTTCTCCTTGGCGACTTCGGCGGCCACTTTGTGGACGACTTCCACCTGGAGCTGCAACTCTCGCGGGAAACCCACGAGCGGGATCATGACCTCGGGCTTCACCTTGATGCCCTCGGCCTGCACCTCGGCGGCGGCCTCGAACACGGCGCGCGCCTGCATCTCGCTGATCTCGGGATAGCTTAAGCCCAAACGGCAGCCGCGGTGGCCCAGCATCGGGTTGAACTCATGGAGTTCGTGGACGCGCTGGGCGATCTTCTCGGGTTCGACGCCGAGCTTCTTGGCGAGGTCGGCCTGCTGCGCCTTGTCGTGCGGCAGGAACTCGTGCAAGGGCGGGTCGAGGAAGCGGATCGTCGCCGGGTAGCCCTTCAATTCGCGGAAGATGCCCGCGAAGTCAGCCTTCTGGTAGGGCAGCAGCTTGGCCAGGGCGGCGCGGCGGCTGTCCTCGTCGTCGGCGAGGATCATCTCGCGCATGGCGTCGATGCGGTCGCCCTCGAAGAACATGTGCTCGGTGCGGGTCAGGCCCACACCACGCGCCCCGAAGGCCACCGCGTTGGCGACCTGGTCAGGCGTGTCGGCGTTGGTGCGGATGTCGAGCGTGCGGAACTGGTCCGCCATCTTCATCAACGCGTCGAACTGCTGGAACGCTTGGCTCTGCTTGCCGTCGAGCGTCTTTTCCACGAGCACCTGCACGACCTCCGAAGGCGCGGTCTTCACCTCGCCCGCGAACACCTCTCCGCTCGTGCCGTCGATGGAGATAAAATCGCCCTTCTTGAGGACGGTGTCCCCGGCGGTGACGGTCTTCTTTCCGTAGTCGATCACGAGGTTGCTCGCGCCGCACACGCACACCTTGCCCATCTGCCGGGCGACCAGCGCCGCGTGCGACGAAACACCGCCGCGCGCCGTGAGAATGCCCTCGGCGGCGATCATGCCGCGCAGGTCTTCCGGGCTGGTCTCCACGCGCACGAGCACGACGCGCTCGCCCTTGTGGGCCATGTCGACGGCCTCTTCGGCGTTGAAGACGACCTTACCGCTCGCCGCGCCAGGACCAGCGGGCAGGCCCTTGCCGATGACCTTCGCGCCCTTGGCGGACGCGCGGTCAAAGATCGGCGCAAGCACCTGGCTCAAACTGTCGGCCGGGATGCGCTTGACGGCTTCCTCCTTGGTGATGGCCTTCTCCTTGACCATCTCGACGGCGATGCGCACGGCGGCCATGCCGGTGCGCTTGCCGTTGCGGGTCTGGAGGATGTAGAGGCGGTTGTCCTCGATGGTGAACTCCAAATCCTGCATGTCGCGGAAGTGCTTCTCCAGAGTCTCGCGGACCTTGAGCAGCGCCTTGTACGCGGCCGGCATCTCCTCGCCGAGTTGGGCGACGGGGTGCGGCGTGCGCACGCCGGCGACCACGTCCTCGCCCTGGGCGTTGATGAGGTACTCGCCGTAGAACACCTTCTCGCCCGTGGCCGGGTCGCGCGTGAACGCCACGCCGGTCGCGGAGGTCTCGCCCATGTTGCCGAAGACCATCGTCTGCACGTTGACAGCCGTGCCCCACTCGGCGGGGATGCCGTACTTGCGGCGGTAGACGATGGCGCGGTCGTTCATCCAGCTTCCGAACACCGCTCCGATGGAACCCTTCAACTGCTCGCGCGGGTCCTGCGGGAACGACTTGCCGGTGCGCTCCTTGATAAGGTCCTTGAACGCCTGGACGAGCTTCTTGAGCGCGTCCACGTCCAGTTCGCTGTCGAGGTGGACGCCGGCTTCTTCCTTGATCTTTTCGATCACGGTCTCAAACGGCTCGTGGTCCTCGCCCGGACGCTTCTGCACGCCCATGACCACGTCGCCGTACATCTGGAGGAAGCGGCGGTAGCTGTCGTAGGCGAAGCGCGGGTTGTTGGTCTTCTCGGCGACGATCTCCACCGTGGTGTCGTTCATGCCGAGGTTGAGGATCGTGTCCATCATGCCCGGCATGGAGTCGCGCGCACCGGAACGCACGGACAACAGGAGCGGGTTCTCGCTGCCGCCAAGGCTTTTGCCGACGGACTTCTCGATCTTGGCGAGCGCCTTCTCGATCTGCGCATCCAGCTCGGGCGGATACGTCTTCTTGTTGTCGTAAAAATAGGTGCAGACTTCCGTGGTGATCGTGAAGCCGGGAGGCACGGGCAAACCGATGCGGGTCATTTCCGCGAGGTTCGCGCCCTTGCCGCCGAGCAGCGGCTTCATGGAACCATCGCCGTCGGCCCCGCCATCGCCGAAGTAATAGACGTACTTGCCGGCCTTGGCCTTGCCACCCTT
>CAXTMD010000158.1:8776-9983 GCA_964245035.1 uncultured Chthoniobacterales bacterium | reverse complement strand
GTCCTGCCTCGCCGTCGAACTTGCTGGCACCCGCCTTCTTTTCGACCCGTTCATCCGCCAGAACGAGCTGGCCAAGGAGGTGGACGTGGAGGCGATCCGCGCCGATTACATCCTCGTCACGCACGGCCATTTCGACCACGTCGCGGATGCCGCTGAGATCGCCAACCGCACGGGGGCGCCCGTGATCGGCAACCTCGAAGTCTGCGCCTGGCTCGGTAAGCAGGGCGTCAAGGAGACGATGGGGCTGGCCATCGGCGGCAGCCTGAAGCTGCCTTTCGGCCGGGTCAAGCTCGTCAACGCCGTCCACGGCAGCACCCTGCCCGACGGCTCCGACGGCGGGCAGGCGGGCGGGTTCGTGGTGGAGAGCACCGAGGGAAACTTCTATCACTCCGGTGACACGGCGTTGACCATGGACATGCAGCTCATCGGGCACGCCGCGGAACTGACGTTTGCCGCCCTGTGCATCGGTGATCACTACACGATGGGCGCGCAAGACGCGGCGCGCGCGGCGGACCTCGTGAGGTGTGACCGGGTGCTGGGCATCCACTACGACACGTTCCCACCGATCCGCATCGACCACGAAGAAGCGAAGCGGAGCTTCGCCGCCGCGGGTAAAGAACTGGTGCTCCTGCCGGTCGGCGCTTCGCACGATTTTTGACCTTTTCCCCGAGTCATGGCCGCCAACGAACCCACCGCGGTGAAGCCGACGTTCCTGCGTCAGTGCTTGAACTACTTTTGGCGGGCGACGTGGCTGAAGTGCCCTGTGTGCGGCACGCAGCCGATGTTCCCGCCGCTGGTCCGCACGCGCTCCATGCATGACTGGCTGACGCCGCTCGATGGTTGCCCACGCTGCGGCTACCCGTACGAACGCGAGCCGGGTTATTTCCTGATGTCGATCTGGGCGGTAGGCTACATCGTGGCCGCGGCGGCGGGCGTGCTGATGTTCATCTACCTGCAAGTTTGGCACACGGACATGGCGACGTGGAAGATCATCACGATCTCGGCGGGCGCGGCGGCGGTGGTCAACGTGATCTTCGCGCGGCACTCCAAGGCATATTTCCTGGCGATTGACCACCTCGCCGACCCGTACATCCCGCCGTGGGAGACGGATGGTTCCGAGCCGGACGAGGACGGCGGTGGGGACGGCGGCCAGAAGCTGTCGCCCGCGCCGACGGTGGGCGGCCCGGTCAACGAAGCCCCGGAGGGC
>CAXTMD010000158.1:3332-8766 GCA_964245035.1 uncultured Chthoniobacterales bacterium | reverse complement strand
CACGCCCGATCCTGCCGGGCAGCCCGGCAGCGGCATCGAGCGCGAGCGCGAGGCGGGCCGCCGTCGATCCAAAGAAGTCGGGGTCGGCTGACAGGCATCATCACCCGGCGAACGGGTTCCGGACCGCCGAGATTCGTCCAAGTCTCTCGCGGCCTGCACGCACCCCTGCGACAGGGTGACCCGGAACCGTCGTACGCCCGCCGCTTTGGCCGCGCGCGATTTCCTGCGATGCCTGCCGTTTCCTCTGCCAGCAACTCCGAGAAGATCACCACGCTGCTCTCGGTCTTGATGATCCTGATCGTCGTGGCCGTCCTGTTCTTCGCCAAGGAGATCTTCGTCCCGCTGGCGCTGGCGCTGCTGTTCAGTTTCCTGCTCGCGCCGCTGGTCACGCGGTTCGAGCGTTGGCGGCTGCCGCGCGTGCCCGCCGTGCTGCTCGCCGTGGCGCTGGCGCTGGCGCTGGTCGTCGGCGTCGGCTCACTCGTGGTCAACCAGTTGGTCGACCTGACCCGCAAGCTGCCCACCTACAAGGAAAACATTGAGACCCGCATTGACTCGATCAAGAAGTCGACCGGCGGCAAGGGCGCGCTTTCCGAGGCAACCGACACCATCAAGGAACTCCAGGAACATGCCGCCAACTCCACACCCGAGGCCAGCGCCACCCGGCCCGACGCCGTCACTTCCTCCAAGAAGGAGCGCATCGGCAAGGTGGAAATCGTGCAGCCGGCCACCAGTCTAGTCGAGGTGGCGCAGAGCATCGTCGGTCCCGTGCTAGGGCCGCTGGGCACGGGGGCGGTCGTCATCGTCTTCGTGCTTTTCATGCTGCTCAAGCGCGAGGACCTGCGCGACCGCATCATCCACCTCATCGGCAAGGGCAAGCTCAACGTCACCACCCAAGCGCTCGACGAGGCGGCCCACAAGGTCACCGGCTACCTGACGATGCAGGTCATCATCAACGTGTCCTTTGGTGTGCCCATTGGCCTCGGGTTGTGGCTGTTCGGCATTCCCAACGCGTTTCTGTGGGGGATGCTGGCGACGCTGCTGCGCTTCATCCCTTACGTTGGCGCGTGGATCGCACTGGGCTTCCCGCTGCTGCTCTCCCTGGCGACGACGAACACCTGGGACAAACCGCTGGAGGTGCTGGGGCTTTTCGCGGGCATTGAGCTGATCACCAGCAACGTGCTCGAACCCTGGCTGTACGGCGCACACACGGGGCTGTCGCCGGTGGCGATCATGGTGGCGACGATCTTCTGGACGTGGCTGTGGGGCGGGGTAGGGCTGCTGCTGGCCACGCCGCTGACGGTCTGCGTGGCCGTGCTCGGCAAGTACATCCCCTCCCTGAGCTTCCTGGACGCGCTGCTGGGAGACGAGCCGACCTTGAGCGTCAACGAGCGGTTCTACCAGCGGTTGCTCGCCATGGACCGTCGCGAGGCGGGCCTCGTGGCCGACGAGTATCGCAAGGAACACTCGGCGGTGGAGACCTATTCGTCGCTGTTCGTGCCCGCTTTGGCGGCCGAGGAGCGGGAGGAGCAGGCTGGGGCGATTGACTCGCGTCACCAGCGGTTCATCTTCGACACGACGCGCGAACTGATCGAGGACCTCGTCGGCGACAGCGGCAAACCGTCCTCCGACGCCGAGGAAGCCAGCAAAGATAGCGATGGCGTGGCCCCGGCCGAGAAGCCGCCCACTCTTTCCAAGTTCCCGGTATTCTGCCTACCCGCGGTGGACGAGGCCGACGAGATCGTGGCGGTGATGCTCTCCCACGTGCTCGAGCGCGAGGGCTACAAGGCGGAGTCGGTTTCCTTCAAGACGCTGGCCAACGAGATGGTGGCGCAGGTGACCGAGTCGGGCAGTCGCGTGGTGTGCATCTCCGTGACGCCGCCGCACGACGATCTGCACACACGTTACCTGTGCAAGCTGCTGCGCTCCAAGCTGCCGCACCTGTCGGTCGTGGTCGGCCTGTGGGACGCCGAGGAAGACGAGGCGAAGCTGGCACGCCGACGCGAACGGTTCTCGGCGGACAAGGTGGTCACCAAGCTGACGGATGCGCTCGACTACATCCGGCCGCTAGCCTCGCTCGACCCGGCGGACGAGGAGGAAGTCGCCAGCCGCGAAGCGGTGGTCGTCGCAAGGTAGGGTTGCCTCTCCGAGGCAATCCTAAATTTTCCGGCGTGACGCGTTGCGCGTACGAGGTGCCTCGAGAGAAATCTGGATTGCTTCGGAGAGGTACCCTACCTTGCGACGACCGCCGCCAGCGTGGCCTGCTCCAGAGGAGCAACCTGAATGCAACTCGCTCTAGGCTGGCAGGATGTATTTTGCAGGCTGCGCGTTGAACTCGGCGGACTTGCCTTTCGGGATGCTCAAACTTCGCCACGCGGTTCCAGCGTAGTGCTTGGCGACGTAGACGATCTGCCCGACATGGTACGAGTAGTGAGTCAACTGCCTGTTGACGGCTTGCAGGATGCTGAGCGGTTCGCCGCGGATCGTCACCGTGCTTGCCAGATCTTGGTCCGTGAGCGGCTCCAGCGCAGAAAAGAGCGCTGTCCAGCCGGCCTCCCACCGTTGCAGGAGCACTTGGTAGGTGTCGGATGCCGTGACCTCGAACTCCGCGTCGCGGTCCCGGTCCGGCTTCTCGCCGTCGCTGGTTAGGAAATCCGTCCAGCGGGAAAGCAGATTGCCGCCCAGATGTTTCACGATGACGGCAATGCTGTTATCCACCGCCGACACCTCGGCGAAGAACTGCTCTGGCGTGATCTGCGCAATGGCTTGATCGGCCAACAACTTCATCTTGTGGAACTCACGGACGGTAAGTTGGAGGTACGTCTCGTCTGGCATAAGCACCAAAGACCGACAAGATTCAGATCGCCTTGGAAAGTTGCTTCATCTCTTATGGCGCCAGTTTGCGCTGCAAGATCTCGCTGGTCACTACCGGGTTAGCTTGCCCTTTGGAGAGCTTCATTACCTGACCCTTGAGGAAGTTCAACGGCGCGGGGTTGCCAGCCTTAAAGTCTGCCACGGGTTTCGGGTTGGCGGCAATCACCTGATCCACCAACGACTCCAAGGCGCCTGTGTCGCTGAGTTGTTCCATTCCCTTTTCTTTGACGATGGCCGCCGGCGGCTTGCCGGTGGCGAACATCTCCGCAAAGACCTCCTTGCCCTGCTTGCCGCTGATCTTGCCCGCGTCGATGAGCCCGACTAACTCTGCCAGCGCGGCGGACGGCACCGGGCAGTCGCCGACCGTTTTCCCCGCGTTGCCGAGCGCGCTCAGGAGATCGTTGAGCATCCAGTTGGCGAGGTTCTTGGCCTTGGCCGCGCCAGACTTGGCGGCCGTCTCAAAGTACGCCGAAAGCTCCTGGTCGTCGGCCAGCACGGCGGCGTCGTAGGGGCTCACCCCGTAGTCGGCCACGAACCGCGCGCGCTTGGCCGCGGGCAGCTCGGGCATCGCCGCGCGCGCCGCGGCCACGAGGCCGTCGGTTTTCACCGGCATTAGGTCCGGATCGGGGAAATAACGGTAGTCGTGCGCGTTTTCCTTGGTGCGCATCAGGAACGTCTGACCGCTCGGGTCGTCCCAGCGGCGGGTCTCCTGCTGGAGCTTGCGGCCGGCTTCGAGTTCCTCCACTTGGCGGGCGATCTCGTAGGCCAGGGCTTTGCGCACGCCGCTGACGCTGTTCATGTTCTTGATCTCGATCTTCTCGCCGTACTCGGTCTGACCCTCCGGGCGCACGGACACGTTGCAGTCGCAACGCAGCTGGCCCTTTTCCATGTCGGCGTCGCTGACCCCACCGTAGAGCAGGATTTGCCGCAGGCTGGTCAGAAACGCGAACGCCTCCTCGGGCGATGCGATGTCGGGCTGCGTGACGATCTCCATCAGCGGCGTGCCGGCGCGGTTGAAGTCGATGCCCGTGCTCGTCTCGTAGTGAAAGCTCTTGGCCACGTCCTCCTCCAGGTGGATGCGTACGAGGCCGACGGTCTTGTCGGGGTTGGCGATGGTTTTCTGCGCGTCCTTGGGGTAAGCGAGGTCGTGCAGCGGCACGCCGCCGTCCAGGCAGATCGGCAGGTCGTACTGGCTGATCTGGTAGTTCTTGGGCATGTCCGGGTAGAAGTAATTTTTGCGGTCGAACTTGCAGGTCGGCGCGATGTCGCAGCCGAGCATGAGGCCGGTCAGCGCGGTGAGTTCGAGGGCGTGGCCGTTCATGACGGGCAGGGCACCGGGCAGCCCGAGGCAGGTCGGGCAGGTGTGGGTGTTCGTCGGCGCGCCGTACTCGACCGCGCAGCCGCAAAACATCTTGGAGCGGGTCTTGAGCTGGACGTGGACTTCCAGACCGATGGTCGTCAGGTATTTCTTCATACGCGGAAAGCCTCCGAAGATGCAGGAATCGGCGTGAAAAGAAAAGGGCTGCCGTATGGATTGCATATGTTACGCTGCCGCCCATGACCCTCTCCGAACAGGTCGACCAAGACATCAAGGAGGCCATGAAGGCCAAGCAGGCCGACCGGCTCGGCGTCCTGCGCCTGCTCAAGGCCGCCATCAAGAACGCCGCCATCGAAAAGGGCGGCCAGTCTGCCACCCTCGACGACACGGAAGCGACGGCGGTCATCCGCAAGCAGGTCAAGCAGCGGCAGGACTCCATCGAGGGATTCGAGAAGGGCAACCGTCCCGAACTCGCCGCCAAGGAACGCGCCGAAATTGATGTGCTCAACACCTACCTGCCGCAGGCGCTTTCCCCCGAGGAACTCGGCCGCCTGGTGGACGAGGCCATCGCGGAGGTCGGAGCCACCGGCAAGGCGCAGATGGGCGCGGTGATGAAGGCGCTGACCCCGAAGGTCGCCGGGCGCGCGGACGGCCGCACGCTCAGCCAGGAAGTGCAGCGGCGGCTGGCCTGAGACCATGTTGACGGCCATCGTCGTCGCGGCGGGCACCAGCCAGCGGATGGGGTTCGATAAGCTGTTCGCCGACCTCGGTGGAAGGCCGGTCGTGGCGTGGAGCGTGGCGGCGTTCCAGGCCTGCGCGGCGGTGGATGGAATCGTGCTTGTCACGCGGCCCGAGAAGGAAGCGCTTTTCCGTGAATTGGCGCAAGCGGAGGGCTGGAACAAACTGCGCGCAATCCTGCCCGGTGGCGCGCAGCGGCACCTCTCGGTGTGGAACGGCCTCCAGACCGTCGCCGCCGGTGCATCGGAGGGCGCTTACGTGGCGGTGCACGACGGCGCGCGTCCGCTGGTCACGCCCGACGTGATCACGCGCTGCCTGGAACTCGCGCGGCAAACCGGCGCGGCGTGCTGTGCGTCGCCGGTCACCGACACCCTCAAACGCGCCGATGCTCAGAACCGCATCGCCACCGGGGTGGACCGCGCCAACCTGTGGGCGATGCAGACTCCGCAGACGTTTTCGCTGCCCGTGCTGCTGCGTGCCTACCGCGCCGTGCTGGACGCGGGCGAG
>CAXTMD010000158.1:0-3322 GCA_964245035.1 uncultured Chthoniobacterales bacterium | reverse complement strand
AAAAAAATTTTCCTGGCCCCCCCCGCCCGCGGTGTTGCGGCCTCTTTGGGGGGGGGGGGGTTTTTTGCGCGAGGCTTTTTCACCTCGAATGCACCATTTGACGACCCTCCCCAACGGCCTGCGCGTGGCCACCGCCGAGATGCCCCACATGGCCAGCGTGTGCGTGGGGCTCTGGGCCGGGGTGGGCAGCCGCCACGAACCCGCCCGGCTCAACGGCGCGGCGCATTTCCTCGAACACCTCCTCTTCAAGGGCACCCGGCGGCGTTCGGCCCGGCGTATCTCGGGCGAGGTGGAGGGCGTCGGCGGCTACCTGGATGCGTTCACGGCGGAGGACCACACCTGTTACTACGCCAAGGCCGAGGCCTCCCGGCTCAGGCAACTCGGCGACGTGCTGGCGGATCTCTACACACAGTCGCGCCTGCCGGCGGTGGAGGTCGAGCGCGAGCGCGGCGTCATCCGCGAGGAAATCCAGATGTACCAGGACCAGCCCGCGCAGGTCGCCGAGGAACTCCTGGCGGCCGCCGTGTTTCCCCGCCACGCGCTGGGGCGTCCGCTGGCGGGTACGTTGGATTCCCTGGCGGCGATGAAGCGCGACGACCTGGTGAACTTCTGGCGGGCGGGCTACGGGGCGCGTTCGACGGTGCTGGCCGTGGCAGGGCGCGTGACGCACGCCGAAGTCCTCGCGCAGGTTGCCCCGCTGCTGGCAGAAATGCCCGCTGGGCGCGCGCCACGCTTCTCCCGCTGGCAGCCGACGACCGGCGACACCGCGCGCGTCGTGATCGACCGTCGCGACACCGAGCAGGCGCAGGTCGTCCTGGGCTTTCCGGGGGCGGGTCGGCACGACCCCCGGCGGTTCGCCCTGCGGCTGATGAGCACGCTGCTGGGAGAAAAGATGGACTCGCGCCTGTTCCAGAGCCTGCGCGAACGCCGCGGCCTGTGCTATTCCGTGCAGAGCGAGACGGCCGCCTACGCCGAGACGGGCCTGCTGACGATCTCCGTCGGCCTGGACGCCAAGCAACTGCGTCCCGCCCTCGGCCTGATCCGCACCCAACTCGACCGCCTCTGCGCGCAGCCGGTCGGCCGGCGGGAGTTGCGCGAGGCGCGCGACTACGTCATCGGTCAGCACCGACTCGGGCTGGAGAGCACGACCAACCAGATGATGTGGCTGGGCGAGTCGCTCCTGGCTCACGGCCGGATGGTCGACCCGCGCGAGGCGGAGGAGGCGTTCGCGCACCTGACCCCTGCGGACGTGCAGACGGCGGCGCGGGAGTGTTTTGAACACGGCTTCCGCGCGCTGGTCGCCGTCGGCCCGGTGGAGGCGTCGGAGGACGAACTGCGGCGGTGGTTTGGAACCGCCCGACGCTGAACTTTTTCGGTTTCGCTTTGGGCGCAGATAGTGAACATTGCGCTCCCTTTTCTTATGCAAGTCCAAGTCGAAACCCTGCCTAACTGCGTGGCCGCCCTGCACGTCGAACTTCCCCCCGAGCGCGTCGACAAGGAACGAGAAACCATCCTCCGCGACTTCCAGGGAGCGGCCCGCCTGCCCGGCTACCGGCCCGGCAAAGCGCCCAAGAACCTCGTCGAGACCCGCTATAAGAAGGAGATCAACGAGGAACTCCAGCGCAAGCTCGTTTCGACCGCGACCCGCGAGGCCATCGCCGAGAAGAAACTGCGCGTCCTGTCCGTCGGCGACGTGGGCGAGGTTAAACTCGGACTGGACCGCACGCTGAGTTTCACGGCCAAGGTCATTACCGCGCCGGAGTTCGAGCTGCCGCCTTACCAGGGCCTGGCCGTGCGCGTGCCGCCCACGGAGATCACCGATACGGACGTGGACGGCGCGCTGGAGAGCCTGCGCCAGCGGCTGGCGGACTTCACCGACATCGAGGGGCGCGGGCTGGAGATGGAGGATTTCTGCGTCATCGACTTCGCCGGCCGCCTGGATGGCAAGCCGGTCAACGAGGTGCTCCCCACCGCGCCCAAGGAACTCACGGGCAAGGAAAACTTCTGGATCAAGCTCAGCCCGCAGACGCTTTTGCCCGGCTTCAGCGAGGCGCTGCTGGGTGCCACGGCGGGCGAGACGCGCGACTTCGGCCTGGACGTGCCAGCCGACTTCCCGCTGGAAGAACTGAAGGGCAAGCGCATCGAGTACACCGTCAAGGTGCGCGAACTCAAGCGGCAGGAACTGCCCGCCCTAGACGACACGTTCGCGGGCAAGGTTATCCCGGGCAAGACGCTCGAAGAACTGCGCGGCATGGCCCGCCAGCAACTCACCGCCGAGCGCCAGGCCGCCGTCGAGGATGCCAAGAAGCAGCAGATCCTCAACACCCTGACGGGCACGACGGAGTTCGAGCTGCCCAACGACTTCGTGCGCGGCGAGACGCGGCGCATCATGAACGACATCGTCAAGCAGAATCAGGATCGCGGCGTCAGCGACGACGAGATCCGCGAGAACGAATCGAGCATTGTCGAAAACGCCGGCACGGCCGCCCGTGAACGGCTCAAGGGGGCGTTCATCCTCACGCGGATCGCCGAGAAAGAGGGCATCAAAGTCACCCGCGAGGAGATGGAGGGCCGCCTCGCCGCGCTGGCCGCGCGCCACGGCATGACGCGCGAAAAGCTCCTCAAGAATCTGCAAGAGCGCGAGGCACTTGGGCAGATCGAGGAGGAAATCCTGCTCGGCAAGACCCTTGCTTTCCTGAGCCAAAATGCTACTGTGGAAACCATCTCTCCTGCCCAGGCCGAGGCCGAAGCGGGAGCGGCTGAATCCCAGCCCGAGACACCCTCTTTATGAACCACTTTCCCAGCTTCAATTGGCCCGCTTCCTCGCCCCTGACCCCGGTGGAGGCGAGCGCGGTCGCGGCCGTCGCACCGAAGAACGCCTACTACCCGACCCCGTACGTCATCGAGCGTACGGGCCGCGGCGAGCAGTCCTACGACATCTATTCCCGGTTGCTCAAGGACCGAATCATCTTCCTGGGCACCGCCATTGACGATCAGGTCGCCAACGCGGTGATCGCCCAGCTTCTGTTCCTCCAGATGGAGGACCCGAAGAAGGACATCCACATCTACATCAACTCGCCCGGCGGCAGCGTCACGGCGGGCTTGGCGATCTACGACACGATGCAGTTCGTGACGTGTGATGTGACCACTTACTGCCTCGGCATGGCTGCCAGCATGGGCGCGGTGCTGCTGTGCGCGGGCACCCGGGGCAAGCGTTACGCGCTGCCAAACTCCGACATCATGATCCACCAGGTCAGCGGCGGCGCCCAGGGCCAGGCCAGCGACGTGGAGCGGACGGTGGAGTTCATGTTCAAGCTCAAGA
>CAXTMD010000157.1:9728-10004 GCA_964245035.1 uncultured Chthoniobacterales bacterium | reverse complement strand
CTCCGAGCCGCTCCCTAGATCTTCCTGCGAGGCGCATCGTGTGCACGCTGATCATCCAAGCCCATCTAGGGAGCGGCTCGGAGAGCCATCCCTACCCTGGTTGGGACGATGCCGCTGCGCGGCCTGTTCCGATGCAACCCGCCGGCCTTCCGCGGCCGTATCCATTGGCCATGAGCAGCCAACCCACCAAACCACGCGTGGTCGTCATCACCGGAGCCGGGGCGGGCGTCGGCCGGGCCCCCGCCCCCGCATTCGCCAAGACCCAAGGCGCGCACC
>CAXTMD010000157.1:8744-9718 GCA_964245035.1 uncultured Chthoniobacterales bacterium | reverse complement strand
CCTCGGCCTCATCGGCCGCGGGCTCGAAGCTCTGGAGGGCGCCAAGCGCGACGTGGAAGCGCTCGGCGGCAAGGCGATCATTTGCCAGGCGGACGTGGCCGACGCGGATGCCGTGGAAGCGGCGGCCGAACGCATCGAACGCGAGTTGGGACCGGTCGACGTGTGGGTCAACAACGCCATGACCAGCGTGTTCGCGTTCATCAAGGACACGACGGCCGCGGAGTTTAAGCGGGTGACGGAGGTAACTTATCTCGGTTACGTCAACGGCACGCTCGCCGCCCTCAAGCGCATGCTGCCGCGCGACCGCGGACACGTCATCCAGGTGGGCAGCGCGCTGGCCTACCGGGGCATCCCGCTCCAGGCGGCGTACTGCGCGAGCAAGCACGCCATCCAAGGGTTCATGGATTCCTTGCAGGCCGAACTGGTCCACGACAAGAGCAACGTGGTGGCGGTCATGGTGCAGATGCCCGCGCTCAACACCCCGCAGTTCGACTGGTGCCGTTCCAAATTGCCCAACCAGCCGCAGCCCGTCCCGCCGATCTACCAGCCGGAGGTCGCGGCCGAGGCGGTCGTGTACGCCTCCAAGAACAAGCGGCGTGAGCTTTTTGTGGGCATTCCGACCGTTGTGGCCATCGTAGGCAACAAGTTTTTCCCGCGCCTGGGCGATTGGTATTTGGGCAAGACCGGCGTCAGCGGCCAGCAAACGCAGCAAAAAGCCGAATCGGGCAGGCCCGACAACCTCTACGAACCGCTCGGCGGCGATCCCGGTGCGCACGGGCGCTTTGACCAGCGCGCCTACAAGCGCAGCCCGCAACTCTGGACCGACCTGCACCGCGAGTGGGTCGTCGGCGGGCTGCTGGCTTTCGGGCTGGCCGTGGCGGGTTCGTTCCTGGCGGCGAACCGGACGCGGTCCTGACTTGGCTATGGATCATCAAAGCAGACCATGCCGCACAAGCTCTTCTGTCATCCTGAGG
>CAXTMD010000157.1:0-8734 GCA_964245035.1 uncultured Chthoniobacterales bacterium | reverse complement strand
AACCCCCCCCAGCCCCCAAAACGTGTTCTCAACCCCGGGGGCGCGCCCACCGCGCCCAAGGACCTCGGCAAGGGTACTCGCCCGCCCTCCGCTACTGACTCGACCGAATGAAGTCCTCTGCTCTAGCTATTGGCAAGAGGCACGCGGATACCTTGCAGCGAGGTTCTTCGGCTCGTTGCACTCGCCTCAGGATGACAGAAGAGCTTGTGCGGCGCGCCTTGGAAGGTGCCATGCACAAGATCACGCCGCGGCAGCCCGCAGCATTGCCTCGGTCTCCTTCCAGCCCAAGCAGGCATCGGTGATCGATACACCGTACTTCAGATCCTCACGCTGGGCGGGGATGGGCTGTTTGCCGCCTTCGAGGTAGCTTTCCAGCATCGCGCCGATGATCGGACCCGGCGCGCCAGCCTCGTCGGCAGCGCGGCGCTGTTCGAGGACGCTCTGCCAGACGAGTTCCTGCCGAGCGTGGTGTTTGCCGCTGTTGGCGTGGCTGCAATCGACGAGCAGCACCGGCGGCAGGTTCGCCGCGGCGAGACCCCGGGCCGCCTCGGCGATGCTCGGCGGGTCGTAGTTCGTGCGCAGCCGGCCGCCGCGCAGCACGAGATGACCCATCTCGTTGCCCGTCGTCTTGACCACGCTCGTCACCCCGCCCTGGTCGATGCCCAGAAAGCTGTGCGAGTGCCGGGCGGCGCGCATGGCGTCAATCGCCGTCTGGCAGTCGCCGTCCGTGCCGTTCTTGAAGCCGACGGGCATCGACAGGCCGCTGGCCATCTCGCGGTGGGTCTGGCTCTCGGTGGTGCGCGCGCCGATGGCCGCCCAGCTCACGAGGTCGTCGAGGTACTGCGGCACGATGGAATCCAGAAACTCCGTCGCGGCCGGCAGCCCCAGGCTCACAATCTCGCGCAGCAGCCGCCGGGCGAGCGTCAGGCCGGCCTCGATGTCGCAGGAATCATCCAGGTGCGGGTCGTTGACGAGACCCTTCCAACCGAGCGTCGTGCGCGGCTTCTCAAAGTAGACGCGCATGATGATCTCGACGCGGCCAGTCAGTTCCTCGCGCAGTGCCAACAGGCGGTGGGCGTAGTCGAGCGCGCCCTCGGGGTCGTGGATGGAACACGGACCGACGATGGCCAGCAGGCGGTCGTCGCGGCGGGCGAGGATGTTTTCGACCGCGGCGCGGCCGGCCACGACGGTGCGCGCCGCGCGCTCGTCCGTGGGGAGCTTGGCCTTGAGCACAGCGGGCGCGATGAGACGCTGGGTGGAAATGACCCGGAGGTCTTGGAGCGGGAGCATACGAAAAACGCAGAAGGCAGAAGTTCAACTAAGGATGGGACGGTTCGTGCGTTGTTCTTTTCGGCGTCAGACGTTTATGAAACGATCCATTTTCCTCGTTCCCGCTCTGCGGGCGGTCGTCACTTTCACTCTATTGTGCCCGGGCGTCAATTTACAGGCTGAATCCATGAATCCTTCCGCTCCCCCCGCCGCCGCCGATGTGCCTGTACACGAGGTCGTGCTGTTTTCCAGCGGCGTCGGCTACTTCCAGCACGAGGGCAGCGTGACGGGGGACGCCGCCGCGCAGCTTTACTTCAAGACCGGCCAAGTCAACGACATGCTCAAGAGCCTTGTGCTCCAAGACCTCGACGGTGGGCGCGTCGGCGTCGTGACCTACCCCTCGCAGGACCCGCTCGCCAAGACGCTCGGCTCCTTCCAAGTGGATATCAGCGACAACCCGTCGCTGGGCGACCTGCTCAACAAACTGCGCGGCGCGCGGCTGGCCCTCTCGCTGGCCGGCGTCAACGGACCGGAGAATTTTTCCGCCACGGTGCTCGGCGTCGAAAAACGCCGGCTGCCCGGCGGCAAGGACGGCGACCAACCGCTGGAAAAGGAGTTTCTCAACGTCGTGACCGACCGCGGCATCCGTTCGCTCGAACTCGACAAGGTGGACCGCTTCGAACTGCAGGACCCCGGTTTGCAGGAGGAACTCAACCGCGCCCTCGCCGCCGTGGCCGGGGCGCGCGACCAGGACAAAAAGCCCGTGGACATCCGCTTCAACGGGACGGGCGAGCGGCGGGTGCGGCTGGGCTACGTCGTGGAAACCCCGGTCTGGAAGGCGAGTTATCGGCTGGTGCTCGCGGGAGACGGCTCCGGCGACAAAAAACCCCGGGCCACGTTGCAAGGCTGGGCCATCGTGGAAAACCAGACCGACAACGACTGGAAGGACGTGCGCCTGAGCCTGGTCAGCGGCCGGCCGATCTCCTTCGTGCAGAACCTGTACCGGCCGCTGTACGTTCCGCGCCCTGAAGTGACACCGGAACTCTACGCCTCGCTGCGTCCGCAGACGTACGCAGGCGGGCAAGGTCCGCGGGACGAGGAGGCCGACCTGCCCCGCGGGGCCGTGGCCGCCGCGGCTCCGCCTGGGGTTCCGCGCCGGGCCAAGGCGTTGGAATCCTCCGTTCCGTTCCAACCAGCCGCTGCGGCTCCCGCGCCGCCCGAGGAAAGATCGCGCGGCGGCAACGCGCTTGATGCCACCCGCAGCGTTGCCCCGCTCACCGATGCCGCCAAGGTTGGCGAGCTTTTCCAGTACACCGTCGGCAACGTCAGCCTGCCCCGGCAGCGTTCGGCGATGATTCCGATCATCAACGACCCCATCGAGGTCGAGAAGCTGTCGATCTTCAACCCGGGCGTGCTCGGCAACCACCCGCTCAACGGCGCGCGCCTCAAGAACACCACGGCCGACGCCAAGCACCTGCTCGGCGGCCCGGTGACGGTCTTCGACGAGGACCGCTACGCCGGCGACGCCCAACTCGACAACGTACCGCCCGGCGACACGCGGCTGTTGAGCTACGGCATCGATCTCCAGGTGACGGCCAACGTCAAGGATCTGCGCAACCAACAGAGCATCGTGGCGGGCAAAATCGTCCGCGGCGTGCTCACGGTCACAAACAAGTTGGCCTCGGCGAAGGAATACAGTTTCGAGAACAAAGGCGACCACGACAAAACGATTGTCATCGAGCACCCCTCGCGTTCGGGTTGGAAACTGGTGGACACCCCGAAGCCGGTAGAAGAGACCAGCGCGCTCTATCGCTTCGAGCAAGAAGTCGGTGCGGGCAAGACGGAGCGATTCACGGTCAAGGAGGAAAGCAACCAAGCGCAGCAGGTCACGCTGGTCTCGGCCCCGGCGGACACGGTGGTGTTCTTCAGTCAGCGGGGCGAAATTTCTAAGGAAGTGCGCGACGCCTTGGCGAAGGCCGTGGCGCTCAAACAAGCCGCGGTGGAGACCCAGCAAGGGATCAACGATCACGACGGGCAGGTCAACACCCTGTCCGAAGATCAGAAACGCATCCGCGAGAATCTCAAGAGTGTGGACCGCACGACCTCCTACGCGTCGCGCCTGCTCAAGAAACTCGATGACCAGGAAAGCCAGATCGACAAGCTGCGCAACGAAACCGAGAGCCTGCGCACAAAGCTCGACGGCCAGAACCGTGACCTGCAAAATTATCTGGGCGGCCTCAACGTAGAGTAGCCGTCCGGACGGGCCGCTGCACGCGATTGAATCACCGTGCCCCCCGAACCCGACAGCGACACCCTGACCGCCGAATCCGTGGCCTTGCAGACCATCGAGGAAAACCAAGACTTGGCGAGGCAGTACGCGACCGGCGACCTGACGGTGTTCAGCACGTTGCAGGAGAAGGCAATCAAGCTCGCGGCGGGCCGGCTTGACGAGCAGGCGGTGCGCGACACGCTGCAACGCAAGCTCGGGGCGAGCATCTAGAAGTCGCTATGAAGCCGCCGGCCATCCTCGGCCTGATCCTCATTGTTGTCGGCATCCTGATCCTGGTGTTCGGAGGCATCCCGTTCACGAAGAAGAACAGCGCCGAGATCGGCCCGTTGAAAGTGGAGGAACAGCACCAGGAGACGGTGCCGGTGCCGCAGATCATCGGCGCGTTGAGCCTGGCAGGCGGGATTTTTCTGGTGGTGCTGGGCAGCCGGAGGTGATTTTCAATCAGGATAGGGTTGCCTCTCCGAGGCAATCCTGATTTTCCTCCGGGTAACCGCGCCTCGCAGAGAACACGGCAAGCCATCAGCCCTGCAACTTCTCCAATAGCCGGTCTACCTCGACGTATTGCTCGACGAGCGACTGGATTTTGCCGATCTTCTCCCGGTCGCCGGGCAGCGTCTTGACGGTCATCGAGTGAATCTTGCTCGCCACCGTGAAGCTATCCAAAGGCGACGTGATCACCGGCACGTCGGAGTTTTTGATCAACGCCAGTACGCTCTCGTGCGGACGCTGGTCGCCCGAGAGCACGATGCCCGCGATCATGGATTCCTCGTTTTCGCTCGTGTGGCTCGACAATCCGGCCAGGATGATGTCCTCCCGGTCGCCGGGAGTGATGATGAGCGTGCCCTGCCGGAACTCCTCCACCGCGTGGCCCGAACTCATCGCCCCGATGACGATGTGCCCGACCCGCCGCCGCGGGTCGTCGGGCGCATGCAAAAACTCGCCCCCGATGGTCTCGCGGATTTGCGTCAGCTCCGGCGCGGCCAGCATCCGCACGTCGGGGATCGTCCCCAGCAAGTCGATGCCCAACCGATCCAGGCCGCGCCGGGCAAACTGCGAGATGTAGCCGTGCTTTTCCGGCAGTACCTTGTTGAGGATCACCCCGACGATCTCGACCCCCTCGCGGTCGAAGAGTGCCTTGTTCATGGCCACCTCGTCGATGGGCTTGCCGATGCCGCCGCCGGTGACGATGACCACCTTGCTGCCCAGCAGGCTCGCCACCCGCGCGTTGGACAAGTCGAACACGCTGCCGACCCCGGCGTGGCCCGTGCCCTCGATGATGACAAAATCCTTCTCCCACGCCGCACGGTCGAACGAGCGTTGAAGCCGCTTGACGAGGTGGTCGTTGTTGGCGTGCTCGATGTACTTGCGGGTGAAATCCGGTTCGACCGCGATGGGACTCATGTCCTCCAGTGGCACCTGGACCTGGAAGGAGTCTTCGATGAGCATCGCATCCTCGTCGATCTGCTTGCCTTCAACATCGACAAACCGCTGGCCGACCGGCTTGATGTAACCGATGCGGCCCCGGCGTTTTTTGAACGCTGCGAACAACCCCAACGCCGTCGTGGTCTTGCCGTCGTTCTGGCGGGTGGCGGCGACGAAGACACGGGGAGTTTCGGTGTTCATGAGAAATAGCTGCTGCGCCGCAGGCGCTCGTCCCGCTAGGTAGGGATGGCTCTCCGAGCCGCTCCCTATTTTGGATTGGGAACAGCCGGGCGCGCGACAATCTTTGCCAGAAAATCTAGGGAGCGGCTCGGAGAGCCATCCCTACCTAGCGGGAGGTTGCCGCGAGCGCGGCTTGTTCACGGCGCGCTCGGTGACGGCGCGGCGGCAGGCGTCGGCTGGGTGGCCGGCTCGGTCACGGGCAGCGGTCCGATTGGCTTGGCCGGATCGGCCGGCGTGGCAGATTTGGAGGTCGTCTGCTTTTCGAGTTCCTTGCGGAGCAGGTCGATGGTTTCCTGCTGCTTGGCCAGCTTCTGCTCCATCTCGGTCATCTTCTTGTGCAGATCGTTCTGGCGATCTTCCAGCAGCTTGACCTTAGGCCCGAGTTCTTTGGTCTCCTTGGCCTGCTTCTGGAGCTTGTCGGCTCCCTTTTTGATGATGTCGAACACGTCAGAGTCCGGGTTAGAGGCCGTCGGGGTGGGCTGCTGCGCGCGGACGGCGCACGGCGTGGCCAACGCGAGCGCGGCCGAAGCCGCCAGGACCAACAAGGGGCGGGAGGAGAGGTGAAGTTTCATAATGGATGGTGGTTGACGATCTTGGAATGTGAATCGGGCGTTCAGTCCCGGTAGATCGTGTGGTATTCGATGGCCTGGAGACCGACGATGGCCGCCACGCCCAGGATGCTTTCCACCGTCGCGCCGCGCGAGACGTCGGCGGCCGGTTTGGAGAGCCCGAGCAGGATCTGTCCGTAGGAGCGGGTGTTGGCGAGGCCCTGGACGAGTTTTTGGGAAATGTTGCCGCTGTTGAGGTCGGGGAACACGAGCACGTTGGCCTGCCCGGCGACCTGGCTGCCGGGAGCCTTGCGTCCGGCAAGGACGGGGTCGATGGCGGTGTCGGCCTGGAGTTCGCCGTCGATCTCGATTTCCGCGCACGGCGAGTGATCCCCTTCGGCGACGCGGGCCTCGGCCTTCTGGCGGGCGAGGGCGGCGGCGGCGGCCATGCGCTGCGCAGCGGGTGAGGTGCTGCTGCCCTTGGTCGAAAAACTCAGCATCGCCACGCGCGCCCGGTTGTCGCAGAGCCGGCAGTAGAGTTCGGCGGTGTGCATGGCGATGGTGGCGAGTTGCTCGACGCTCGGCTCGGGAATCACCGCCCCGTCGGCGAAAAACAGCACGCCGTCGTTGCCCACCGGCCGGTCGGGCAGTTCCATGATCATGCAGCCAAAGACCGTGCGCACCTCCGGCAGCGGCTTGAGGAGCTGGAGCAGGGGGCGCAGCAGCCCGCTGGAATACTCGCCCGCGCCGCCGACCAGGCCGTCGGCCAGGCCGTACTGGATCATCATGGCGGCGAAGTAGTTGGGGTTGCCCATGATCTGCCGGGAATCGTTGACGCCGATGCGCTTGTAGCGGTCGAGCTGTTCCAGGCGTTCGCAGAAGGTGGGCAGTTCGACCGAGTTGGCCGGGTCGATGATGGCGATCTTGTGCTTGCCCAGGTTGATGCCCTCGCCCTTGGCGACGCTCTCGACCGTGTCGCGGTGGCCGAGCAGGATCGGCGCGCCGAGCTTGCGGGCCGCAAACTCGAAGGCGGCGTGCTGCGTGCGCGGTTCGGCTCCCTCGGGGAAAACGATGCGCTTGGGGCTGCGCGCGAGCTTTTCGTAGACGGTGTCGATGAACTTCATCCTGGCGGGAGGATAGACGGGGAAGCGGCGAGTTGCGAGTTGCGAGTTGCGGGGTAGGGATGGTGAGAACGTGGTGCGAGACAAGTAGATGGCGCTCGGTTGGCGCCCGGCTTCCCTCGCAACCCGCCACTCGCCGCCCGTGCTTGCCGATTATCACCTCCACACCCCCCTTTGCCGCCACGCGGTCGGCGAACCATCCGAATATGTCGCCGTTGCCCGCGGCCGCGGGCTCGATGAAATCGGCTTCTCCGACCATTGCCCGATGCCCGGCGTGAACGGGTTCGACGACTGGCGCATGGGGTGCGACGAACTCCCGCGCTACCTCGACATGGTGCTCGCCGCGCGCGAGGCGGCCGCGCCGTTCCCCGTGCGCCTTGGGCTGGAGTGCGACTTCGTGGCCGGCTACGAAGGCTGGATTGAGGAACTCGCGGGCTTGGCCCCTTGGGATTACCTGATCGGCAGCGTGCACTACGTCGCGCCGGACTGGGCCGTGGATGATCAGCTGGGGATGGGGAAGTTCACCGGCACCGCAACGGCGACGGAAGAAATCTGGACCGCCTACTGGCAGGCGTACGAACGCTGCATCGCCAGCGGGCTTTTCGACTTCGTGGCGCACCCGGATCTGGTGAAAAAATTCGGCCACCGGCCGCCGGGCGACCTGCGGCGCTTCTACGAACCGGCCGTCGCCGCGGCTGCGGCCGGGAACATCGCGGTGGAGGTCAGTACGGCGGGGCTGCGCAAGCCGGTCGGTGAACTTTACCCCGCCGCCGGGCTCCTCACGATGCTCCACGAGGCGGGTGTGCCCGTCCTCATCAACTCCGACGCCCACGCGCCGCAAGAGGTCGGGCAAGACTTCGGAACGGCCGCCGCCGCCGTGCGCGCCGCCGGCTACACGGAAACGGCGCGCTTCGTCGCACGGAGCCGCGTCATGGCCTCCTTGACGTGAGAATCCGGGTTTGAGAAAATTTGAATGATCGTGCGATCACGGGCGTCCGACCCAACAGCAGGCTACGAAAACCCTGCGACTGACAAACCTATGAAAACCCTACTCACTATTTGCCTCCTCGTCGTTGGATTCGGCGCCGTCACCGCCAATGCGGAAACGACCCAGACCACCACGACCACCACGACTCACCACGCCACCCACCACCGTCACCACTACCATCATCACGTTCATCACGATTGATCGCCGGGACGCCCGGTTTTCCTGCGTGTGAGTATTTCCATTCTATGAAGACATTCCTTCTTCTCTGTTTAGCCCTCGTTGGCCTTGCGTGCTTCACTCCCGCGAGCGCGCGGGCGGCCGAGCCCGCGGTGGTTCACATCAACCAGACGGTGGTCGTGGAGCGTGGTCCTCGCTACCATCATCACCGGTACTATCACCACCGGCGGTATTACTATCGCCACCACCGGCGGTACTATTATTAAGCGGTCGTTTTGACCCACGGGCCACCGGGCGGCATCAGGCCGCCGGGTGGCCCTTTTGCTTTTCCGGGGGGCGCACCGGGATGCCGCGCGCGGCTAGAAATCGCTTCACGCCAGCGACGTCGTGTTCGCCGAAGTGAAAGATGCTCGCTGCCAGCACGGCGTCCGCGCCGCCGCGCGTGAGCACGTCGGCCATGTGTTCCAGGGTGCCCGCGCCGCCCGAGGCGATGACCGGCACGCCCACCGCGGCACTGACGGCGGCGGTCAGTTCAAGGTCGTAGCCGGCCTTGGTGCCGTCGGTGTCCATGCTGGTGAGCAGGATCTCGCCCGCGCCGCGGTTGACGGCCTCGCGGGTCCAGTCGAGCACGTCGCGCCCGGCGGCTCGGCGGCCCCCGTGGGTATAGACGCTCCAGCGC
>CAXTMD010000156.1:4351-10170 GCA_964245035.1 uncultured Chthoniobacterales bacterium | reverse complement strand
CCCTGTCGTTTGGAAAAACCACCCTCAAAGTTTTACGCGCTCCCCCGCCCGACGGGCAGATCCACCGTGAGCGTCGCGCCCTGGCCGCGGCCGGGGCTGTCGCCGCGCAGTTCGCCCCCGTGCGCCTCCACCGTGGCCTTGGCGATGGACAGGCCCAGCCCCAGCCCGCCAAACTCGCCGGCAATCGACGCGTCCGCCTGCTCGAAGGGCCGGAAGATGCGCTCGGTGGCTCCCGGCTCCCAGCCGATGCCCGTGTCGGTCACTTCCACCGCGACCCGCCCCGGCGCGTCGTTGCGCGTGCACAGGGCGATCCGCCCCTGCTCGGGCGTGAACTTGCTCGCGTTCTTGAGCAGGTTCCAGAACACCTGCTGGAGCCGCGCCATGTCGCCGCGCAGGTGGGTTTCCGCCGCGTCGAGGCGCACGGTGAGCGTTTGCTCCTTGGCCGCGAAGTCAGCCGCGGTGATCTCCACGGCGCGCCCGACCGCCTCGTGCACGTCGGTGTCCAGGCTTGCGATCTCCAACTGGCCGCGGCTGATGCGCGTCATGTCCAGCAGGTCGTCGATGAAGCGGGTCTCTATCCGCACGTTGCGCTCGATCATCTCCAGGGCGTCCCGGACGATCCCCGGCAGGTCGGTCCGGGGCCGGAGCATGCCCAGCGCCATGACGACCGGGGTCAGCGGCGTGCGCAGTTCGTGGGAGAGCACGGCCAGGAACTGGTCCTTGGAGCGGTTGGTGGCCTCCGCCTCGCCGCGCGCCACCTCGGATTCCTGCAGGGAATTTTGCAGGGCTTCCCCGGCCCGCCGGCGCTCGGTCACGTCCTGCGCCGCGCCGAACCATTCGACGAGTTCGCCGCGCTCGTCCAGCAGCGGGATCGCGCGCGAGAGGGTCCAGCCCTCCGAGCCATCCGCACGGACGATCCGGTGCTCCAGCTCAAAGGGACGCTTGCCGGCGATGGCCTCCCGGATGGCCACGAGCACGGCCGGCCGTTCCCCGGCCGGGATGTAGGACTCCAGCCACGTGCGGGTCGGGTTCGCCGTGTCGGCCAGGAACTTCTTGCCGTACAACTGGTGCATTTCGCTCCAGTCCGGGCTCATCTTGTAGATCGAGTCGCTCGTGACCGCCACGAACGAGCGAAACTGCTCCTCGCTCTGCCGCTGGGCGACCTCCGCCCGCTTGCGGGCGGTGATGTCCAGGAACGTCAGCACCACGCCGCCGATGCGGTCGTCGGTCGTGCGGTAGGGCAGCAGCCGCGCCAGGTACCACCCGCCGCCCGCTTTGCCCACCTCCCGCTCCACCAGCACGAGCTTGCGCAGGACCTCCTGCGCGTCGGGGATCAGCTCGGGGTAGTCCACCTGGAACTTCAGGTCCGCCAGCGGCCGGCCGGTGTCGCCGGGGATCAGGTTGAAGAAACCCACCGACGCCTGGGTGTAGCGCATCACCCGCAGCTCGCGGTCCAAGAACACCGTGGCGATGTCCGTGGCCGACAGGAAGTTTTGCAGGTCGCCGTTGACCTGGCCGACCTCCTCCACGCGGGCCTTCAGCTCCAGGTTGACGGTGTTCAGCTCCTCGTTGATGGACTGGAGTTCCTCGCGGGAGGTTTCCAGTTCCTCGGAGGCGCTGCGCAGCTCCTCGTTCATGGCCTGAAGTTCCTCGTTGCTGGCGCGGTACTCCTCGGCGCTGGCCTCGTAGCGCTCGACCGTGTCGCGCAGCTGTCCGCGCATGTTCTCGACGTCGCGCTCCAGGTGGCGCACGACGCTCTCGGCCTCGGTGCGCGCGGGGGCGTTCGGCGTCTCCGCCCGGCCCAGGTCACGCGCCTCGCAGGTCACCACGAGGTGGCCGGGAGCCAGGTCGGGCGCGGGGGTCACGCGCAGGTCCACCACCTTGGGCGCGCCTTCGAGTTGGACCGCCAGGCCGGGCACGTCCACGGGACCGCCCGCGTCCGCCGCGCGGAAGATCGCCGCGCGCAGTTCGGTGCGCAGCGCCGGGTGGATCATGCGCAGCAGGTTCATGGTCGGCGGACCGCCGACCACTTGCAGGAAGCGGCCGAATTGCTCGGAGAGGTGGACGATGTCCTGCTGCCCGTTGATCACGGCCGCGGGCGGCGCGAGGCGTTCGAGCAGCTTGAAGTGCAGTTCGGTCAGCGCCGCCCGCTCGTCGCCGCCGGCGGCGGGCGAAGGCAGGTTGAAGGTCCCCACCGGCCCGCGGGTGAACACCGCGCCGGACACCACCGGCGCCTCCTTGGTCTCCGCCTGCAGGGCGCGCAGCAGCGTGCCCGTCCCCGTCGGCACCGGCAGCCCGAGGCGCGGCGCGGGCCGGCGCACGTAGATGCGGTGGCGCTTGTCGAGCGGGGTGAAGAGGCCCCGCGTCTCGTCCACGGTCTCCGAGTTGCCCAGGAACAGCCGCCCTTCGGGCCGCAGGGCGAAGTGGAAGATGTCCATCGCCTTGTCCTGCGCCTCGCGGTCGAAGTAGATGAGCAGGTTGCGGCAGCTGATCAGGTCCATGCGCGAAAACGGCGCGTCCTTGAGCAGGTCGTGCTCGGCGAAGAGCACCATCTCGCGCAGCTCGCGCCGCACCCGGTAGCCGCGCGTGTCCTTGGTGAAGAAGCGCGCGATGCGCTCCTCGGTCACGTCGGCGACGATGCTCGGCGGGTAGATCCCCGCGCGCGCCGTCTGGATGGCCGCCGAGTCCAGGTCGCAGCCGAAGACCTGGATCGTGGGCGGGTTGTCCAGCGTGCGGGCGTGCTCGACGAGCATGATGGCAAAGGAGTACACCTCCTCGCCCGTGGCGCAGGCGGCGCACCACACGCGCACCACATCGCTGGGACCCTTGTCCGCGAAGAGGCCGGGAATCTCCTGCTCCACCGCCGCGAACGCCTCGCGGTCGCGGAAGAAGTTGGTCACCGAGATCAGCAGGTCCTGCAACAGCGCGCCCGCCTCGCCGGGGTGCGTGCGCAGAAACGCCAGGTAGTTGGGCAGGGTCGTGACGGCGTTGATCTGCATGCGCCGGCTGATGCGCCGCAGGATCGTCGCACGCTTGTAGTAGGTGAAGTCGTGCGACGTGCGCGTGCGCAAAAAGACGAGGGTCTCGCGCAGCGCCTGCTCGTCCTGGTCCAGGGAGGGAGCCAGCGGCAGGGCAGGCTGCGGGCCGTCCTCGGCCGGCAGGCGCAGCCGCGCCTCGCTGTCGCGGTACTGGAGGATGCGCGCGGGCATCTCGGCCACCCGCAGCACGAGGTCGACCATCGTGGTGGAGATGGCGGCGCGCGGCATGGAGTCGTGCTCGGCCTCGTCGGGTTCCTGGGCGATGGTCAGCCCGCCGCGTTCCTTGACGCGCTTGATGCCGACGGCCCCGTCGCCGTCCGCCCCCGAGAGCACGATGGCCGTGGCGTGCGGGCCGTGGGTGTCGGCCAGCGAGCGGAAGAACAGGTCCACGGCCACGCGCCGGCCGCGCTCGAACTCCAGGGCGTTGAGCTTGAGGTGGCCGTTGATGACGGTCAGGTGCTTGCCCCGCGGGATGACGTAGACGTGGTCCGCGTGCATCTTTTCGCCGTCCTGCGCGGCGCTGACGGGCATGGGCGTCACGGCCTGGAGGAGCGAGGGCAGCGTGCTCTCGTGCTCGGGCGAGAGGTGGACGATGACCACGTAGACCATCCCGGTGCGCGGCGGCAGCGACTGGAGAAAACTCTTCAGCGCCTGGATGCTGCCGGCCGAGCCGCCGAGGGCGACCACCGGCATCCGGTGGTAGCCGAAGGTGGGCACGATGTTGTCGATCTCGTCGGCGTTGACCTCCTCCATCGCGTCCGGGTCGACCTCGGGCAGGCTGCCGTCCGGCCCCGTCCCGCTGGAGACGGCGGCGGGGGCGTGCGCCCCGTTGGTGGCGGGGTCGAGGGGAGGTTCGTCGTCGTTCGGCATAGTCGGAAGGGCGGTGAAACTAGCGGTTCCCCGGCGGCGGGTGAACCGATAAACGTGGGTTTCGCGGTGGCGGCAGGGCGAGACCCGGCATAGGTTAATCGTCCATGAATACATCGCTGCGCGCGGTTCCATCTCCGGACGAGGACGAATTCTTCCTCCGCCTCCGGTCGGACGACAGGATGACCGAAGCCTTGCGGGAGGGGCAGCGCGCGCTCAAGCAAGCGCGCACCGTCCAGGCGCAGTGGCAGGCCGCCTGCAGCC
This sequence comes from uncultured Chthoniobacterales bacterium, assembly GCA_964245035.1. Taxonomy (GTDB): domain Bacteria; phylum Verrucomicrobiota; class Verrucomicrobiia; order Chthoniobacterales; family SZAS-18; genus CAHJWO01. The sequence continues at coordinate 6,001 of CAXTMD010000156.1, read as the reverse complement.
GCATGGCCCGCGTCCGGCGCGACATCGAGGAAGACGGCTGGTCGTCGTGGGAAAGCGCGGCGGAAATCCGGCTGCAACAGGAAGAAAGGGCGCATGGCCTGAGCAAGCAGACGCTGGAACGCGAACTGGCCCGGGGCCGGCGGCTGGAGGACGAAGTGCTCGCCATCCAGGACCAGGAACGTGAGCGACTGGCGCGCGAACTCCACGACGGGGTCTGCCAGAACTTGGCGAGCCTGACTTTCCTGCTGGAGGTGCACTTGCGTCACCTGAGCGGGTTGGAGCCCGGTTCACCGGCGTTGCGATCCGGCCAGCAGGTGAACGAGGTTCTCTCCGCCACCCTCCAGGAAATCCGCAGCCTCTCGCACGGGCTGAGCGGCGTCGAGACGGGTGACTGGGGGGAAAACCTCGGCCCGGCGCTGCACGCGCTGGCCGAACGGCTCAACGCGACCGGCGGCGTGCGGTGCACGACCGTTTGCCCCGGCGCGCCGGCCCTGGGCCGCGAACACGCCACCCACATCTACCGCATCGTGCAGGAGGCGGTCGCCAACGCGATGCGCCACGGTCGGGCGCAGCACGTGGAGATCCGTTTCGAGCCGGTGGACGGGCAGTGGCAACTCACGATCACCGACGACGGCATCGGCGTGCCGGACGCCCCGACGGGCGGCGGCCTCGGGATGCGCTCGATGCAGTACCGCGTAACGGTGCTCGGCGGCACGCTGGAGGTGCGGCGGGCTCGCGCGGCGGGCGAGCGGCCGGGCACGGTGGTCCGGTGCGTGTTTCCCTGAGGTAGGGATGGCTCTCCGAGCCGATCCCTAGATTCTTCTGGAGAGCGCACCGCCGTGGTGACGGTTACCCAATCCAAAATAGGGCATTTATATACTTGGCGCACACAAGGCGTGAGGGATGCCGTCGATGGTCTAACTGCGTCCCGCAATGTAGAGGACGGCAAGAGATCAAGCCGCCCAGCTACTACATCTAGTGGTTTGCGCAACCTAGGCAAATTTCATGCCAGAAAACGAGAGCGAAAATCTGGCGCGAGGAATGCTCTTGCTGCCTTGAGCGTCATGGCCACCTCACGCGCACCGTACCGATTCTTACCGAGTAATAATTTTTCATACTTTATATGCAGATCGTATGAACTTTACAAGTTGCTGCATTCGAGTTGCTTGCGGTGTTTAAAGAGTGTTGCAGGTGTCACAAGTGTTAATAATTCTTCTTTGGTTTCATGTGTACCGATGGTACACAACGTAGGCGTTTGTATACGTCCAGAATACGCCCGTTATGCGCACGTAAATGCGTGCCAACGTGCGGAAAAACCGAACAAAAAACTTTTTCCCTGGTCTAAAATAAAACAAATACCAAATATTTTTGGAGGCGCTCCCCCACAGTGCCTCCCGTCAGACTGTGGCGAACAACGGTCATCAATATTGAAAGGGAAAATTACTGTGAACCCAAAAAGTCAGGAAGGCGGCAGCAAAATCACTTCCGTTGCAGTTTCGGGCATTGTGAATGCCGTCTGGGAGAACCTTAGCGACCTCTCTCAAGAAGAGTTGGACCGCTACGAAGAAATCGCGCTTTCGCTTATCTCCGGTAAAGGTGCCGACTCAGTCCCTAGCCACGCTTGATCCAAATGTCCTCATCGCAGTCGAA
>CAXTMD010000156.1:0-4341 GCA_964245035.1 uncultured Chthoniobacterales bacterium | reverse complement strand
GCTGCGATGGGGATTTTGCGTAAGCTCGGATTTACTCCCGCGCTTACTCCGTCTGTTCTGGCCGCCTTAGGCTGGATGGCGGCAAGTAGCACAAATGAGGCTGAAAAAGCCATTGCTCATCGCGCTACACAGCATATGGAAGATTCGGATTACAAGATAATCCAGCTCTCCCACGCAGAGAAGGAAGCTGTCCGTATACATGCCCGAGAATTACTGGAGCGCAATATACTTCCAGGCGCGAAGATGATAGACGCAAAGTTGCTCATTGAAGCGGCTTACAAAGAAGGGCGAATGGCACTTGTAACTACGCGCCAGCCGATTTTGGAAGCTGATCCCAACTCCTTAAGTCTAGCTATGGACGATTTTGGTCTAGTTGGGGGTAACTTGAGGATTTTTTCGCCTGCGTCCCTCGTAGAATACGGCGAGAACGTTGCCTCATTTAGCCCGTACGACGAAGTATGAACAAAGTATCGCAGGCAAATCCTGAAATGCGGCTAGAGCGACCGTACGACCGCTTCAAAGCGGCCATGAAGGCTGTCCTGTCTGTTCCTAAGTCTGCTGTCACGGAGGAAGAGAAACAGCAACACGAGCGACGGCGCGCGGAACGCGCCGCCCGGCGCCTACGCCGCTCGGTCTAAGATGCGGCTGGTCAGTTGCTTGTAGGTCAGCCGCTTGCCGCACAGCGCGCGCGTCACAGTCGAGAACCGCTCGCCGTCGTTCGCCTTGCGCTCGTTGTAGCGCCAAGCCTGCTCGTCCAAGTAGGCTTGCAGTTGCGCGCCATCCACGTGGACGTACGTGCCTTTGATCGTGCGCTTCAGCAGCGTCCAGAAGTTCTCCAACCCGTTGGTGTGCACGCTGTCGCGCACGTACTCAACCGCGTGGTCCACGAAGCGGTGCACGTAGTCGGGACCAAGGTGCCGGTAAGCCGGATAAGCGTCCGTGTGGATGGTGGAACCCGCCTCCACGGTGGCATCAATCTGCTGCTTGAGGGTGTCGCGCTGGACGTTCTTGATGACTTTGGCGCGCACCCGCTTGCGCTTCTCACCGTGCTCAAGCAAGCCCATGACGATGGACTTGCCCGCGCCACCGGTGCCTTTGATCTTCTCGGCCCGCTTGGCCTTGTGCATGTTCTTGGCCAAGCCACCGATGAACGTCTCATCGGCTTCCACGACGCCCTTCATCTTCTCGAAGCTGGACACCTTGAGAGCGGCGCGCACACGATGCAGCATGAACCAAGCGGTCTTCTGCGTGACCTTCAACGAGCGGGCAATCTCGCACGAACTGACGCCGTTCTTGGCGTTGACGATCATCCACACGCACGGCAGCCACTTGTCGAGACCAAGGGGCGAGTCTTCAAAGATCGTGCCCGTCTTGAGCGTGAACTGCCGCTTGCACACGCCGCACCGAAACACGCGCCGGTTGGTGTAGTAGCTGACGTTCGTGACGCGCTCGCCCGTCTTAGCACACATCGGGCACTCCACCCCGTTCTGCCAGCGCATGCCGACCATGAAGTCGTGCGCGACCTGCGGGTCGGCAAAGTAGGCGATGGCTTCAATCAGGCTCTCGGGGCAACCGTCCGGCGTCATAATGTTGACATTATACGCAACAGCCGTGTGCGTCAACTATATAAATGCCCAAAATAGGGATTGGCTCGGAGAGCCATCCCTACCCTGTTGGACGATGCCGCTGCGCGGCGGGGTTGTCTCAGACCCGCAGCTTGAGCAGGCGGTCGGCGTTGCCGTACGCGATCTTCGCCCGGTCGGCCGGGGCCAGCGGCAAGCCGTCGAGGAACGCGCGTCCCCGGGCGTTCGGGCTGAACGGATAGTCCACCGAGAACAGGACCCGGTCCACGCCGAAGACGGCCAAGAGCGTCTGCAAGGGCGGCACGGTGAACAGGCCGCTGGTGGTCACGTGGACCTGGTCGAGGATCGTCTGCGCCACCGGGCGTTGCAGGTAGTCCCGCGTCTCCTGACCCAGGATGAGGTCGCTGCGCGTCAGCATCATGGGCAGCATCTCGCCCATGTGGCCGATGATGATTTGCAGCCGGGGATGTTTGTCCAGCGCGCCGCTCAAGACCAGCCGCAGGACGTGGATGGCCGTCTCCGCGTGCCAGCCCCAGCCGGCGATGGAGAGCGCGAAGTTGACCGTCGGCTTGGGCAGGCCCACGTAGTACGCCTCGCGCACGGCGGCCGGCGGGATGTTCGGGTGGACGTAAAGCGGCACGTCCAGCGCCTCGGCGCGCGCCAGCAGGACCTCGAAGCTGGGATGGTCGAGGAAACGTCCCTCGGTCAGGCCGTTGACCATCGCCCCGCGGCAGCCCAGCGTCCGCACGGCGCGTTCCAGTTCGTCGGCGGCGTCGCCCGGACTCTGGGTGGGCAGGTGGGCGAAGCCCGCGTAGCGGTCCGGGTGGGCGGCGACCGTGCGGGCCAGGGTGTCGTTGACCTCGCGGGCGAAGTCCACCCCGGCCTGGCCCGCCAGCAGGTCCGCGCCCGGCCCGGCCCAGGAGAGCACCTGCACGCTGATGCCCGCGGCATCCATGTCCGCCAGCCGGTCCGCGCCCAACTCGCCGAGGTGGTCCCGTCCCCCGCCCATCTCGGAGGGCGTCTGGTCCGGGGGCGGGAAGCCGCGTTTGCGGATCAGCGCCGGGTCGATCCGGGCAACCAGCTTGGGCAGGGAGAAGTGTTCTTCGAGGGCAACGGTGCGCATGAGAAAACTTGCCGCGCGGCGGCGGTTACAGCGACGCTTCCTCCAGGCCGGAGGGCGAAGGGCCGTTGAGCACCGCGCCGGCCGTGTCGAAGCGCGACCCGTGGCAGGGGCAGTCCCAGCTCTTGGCCTCCGCGTTCCAGCGCACGATGCCGCCCAGGTGCGGGCAGACGGCCGAGCGGCAATGGATTTTGCCCTGCCCGTCCTTGTAGACGGCGAGTTTCTTCAAGCCCTTCCGGAGGATGCCGCCCCCGCCGGGCAGGAGTTCGTCCGCGCTGCCGATGTCGCCCGGGGTGACGAGGTCGAGGTACTGCTTGCCCACGTTGAGGTTCTCGTGCAGGAACTCGCCCAGGGAACCGAGCGTCTTGCGCGCCGGGTCGTAGAGCGTGGCCCAGGGATTGGGCCGGTGCAGGATCAGGTCGGCCAACAGGATGCCGGCCACCGTGCCGTTGGTCATGCCCATGCCGCTGTCGCCAGTGGCGATGTACACGGGCGCGCTGTCCAGGGGGTTGCGGCCGATGAAGGGCAGCCCGTCCTCGGGTTCCATCACCTGCCCGCTCCAGCGGTACACGACCTCGCCCGCCGCCGGGAAGAACCGGCGCGCCCACGTTTCCAGGCGCAGGTAACGCTCGCCGAAGGGCAGGTCTTCCTGGCCGGTCTTGTGGTCCTCGCCGCCGACGAGGAGCAGTTCGGTGCCCTCGTGGCCGGCGTCGTCGGCTTGCAGGCGCACGTAGTGGTAAGGGTCGGTCGTGTCCCAGTAGAGCGCGCGCTCGACGCTGCCCTTGGGCACGCGCAGGGCGACGACGTAGGAGCGGTACGCCCCCTGTTTGGTGTGCATGACCACGCGGTCGTTGTAGGGCGTGTTGGTGGCCACCACCGCCGCGCGGGCCCGCACCTCGCCGCGCACGGAGCGGTCGTCGGCCGCGTCGGCGAACTCCACGCGCACCCCGCCCTGGTAGCCGTCGATCTTGCCGGCGCGCACCCCCGTGTGGATCTGCCCGCCCATCCGGCGGATCGCCTGCGCCAAGCCGGCCAAGTAGCGCAGCGGATCGAACTGACCCTGGCGCGGGAACTTCAGGCAAGGGCCGGGCTGTTCGGCCCCGTCGGGCAGCGGCGTCTGCGCCAACGACTCCACCGGCACCCCGGCCTGCGCCGCCGCGCCGGCCTCCCGGCTCAACAGATCGGGCGAGTCGGTCGGCCCCAGGAACAGGTAGGCGGGCAGCCGCTCGAAGCCGCAGTCGATCTTTTCCTCGGCCGCCGTACGTTCGACTAAGTCGATGGCGGCCGGCTGACTCTCGGCGGCCAGGCGCGCGCCCTTGACACCATGCAGACGCTCGATCTCGAAGTAGCGGTCGTCGAGTTCGCTGGCGAGTTGGGCCGTCGTGCGGCTGGTCTCCCCTTCCCCGACGCCGCGGCCGGCCTCCAACACGATCACCTTTTGCCCGGCGTAGGCGAGTCCGTAGGCGGTCGTCAGCCCGGCGATGCCCGCGCCGACGATGCACACGTCCGCTTCCAAAGTCCCGCTGCCGCCGGGGGTTGCGTCGACCGCTTGCCCCGAGGTGGAAACGGCGCTTTGCGCCACCCAGACGGAACGGTGGGTGGCATCGGTCGGGTTGGCATCGGGAAGCGGTTCGGAGA
>CAXTMD010000155.1:0-10255 GCA_964245035.1 uncultured Chthoniobacterales bacterium | reverse complement strand
CCCGGGCGCCCCGCCCGCGACGACGAGCACGTCATCCTCGCGGCGGCGGACGGCCTGCGGCTGCTCGGCTCGGTCTGCGTATCGGTGAACCTGGCACCCCACGAGGGCTTCATCGAATACCTCGCCGTCCGCCCCGCTGCGCGCGGCCGGGGAATCGGGGCGCGGTTGGTCCAGCAGGCGCTCCGCTGGGTTTTCGAGGAGCGCGGTCTCCCTCAGGCTGCCCTGTGCGTCAGTGAGTGGCGCGGCAACGCCTGGCGGTTGTACGAGGCCGCCGGCTTCCGTCTGCAAGCTAGCGGGATCGCCGCGCGCCGCAACGTCCACCCGTGATTAGCCAGGCAGGAAAAGGCCTCCAGCCGCTACAAGGTGATGACCTTTCCCGTGTTGAAGTTGTAGAAGTAGCGCGGGCCAGAGGTGTAGTGCCCGGCGACACCCGGATTTGGATAGTAATAAAGCACCGTGTTCAGACTGAAGTCATACAGGTACGGGAACGGGAAGCTCGGGCTGGTGTAGAAGAACGAGTTGCTGGCAAAGTCGTACAGGTAGACCCCGCCCGCACCGTCGTTCGCGTTGAACACGTACTCGTAGCCCAGATCGAAGTGGTAGAGGTAGTTCGGATCGCTCAGGTACGAGTAGTAGCCGAACACGTTGCCATCGGGCAGGACGAGGTAGTACACGCCGTTGCCTAGACTCACCTGCCCGTTGAAAAACGACGGGCTCGTGGTCGCGCCGCTCACCGCAAACGCCACAATCGTGCCCTCGGCGTTCGCACCGCCCGCCGTGGTCGGCGCGTAGATCTGTCCGTCGGCCCCGCGCACGAAACCGGCGAACGGATTGGCTCCGGTGGCGTTCGTGCCGTCGTAGAAGAAGTTCGGGAAGGCGTACAGGAGGGTGAACGCCCCGTTGGGCGTGACGGAGAACACCGTGCCGTTGCCCCCGAGACCGCCCGCGCTGGCCGACCCGTAGAACACGCCGTTGCCGCCGTCGAGCAGGGTCGCCGTCGGGGCGATGCCGTCGCCGTTGAAGCCATACGCGCTCGGGAGGGTGAACGTGTGGAGCACGTTGAAGATCCCGTCCACCGTCACCCGGAAGATCGTGCCCGCGCCGTTCCCGCCCCCGTCGGGGTTGGAGCCGTAGAACGCGCCGTCGCTGCCCTGCACCAGCCCGGCCACCGCGCCGAAGCCGTCCGCCACGGTGTTGAAGAAGTGCAGGACGCGGAAAGTGCCCGTCGGGGTGATCTGGAAGACCGATCCCGGCCCGATGGCGGGCTGGTCCGTCGAGCCGTTGAAGGCGGTCGTGCCGTAAAAGTTGCCGTCCGTGCCGCGCACGAGAGTGGCCTGCGGCGCGGTGCCCTCGCCGCGCACGAAGCTGTGCAAGAGCGTCGTCGTGCCCGCCGGAGTGATCTGGTAGACCGTCCCGGTGTTGTTCAGGCCGCCCTCGGTCGCCGTGCCGTAGAAGTTGCCGTCTGTGCCCAGAGCCAACCCGCCGCGCGGCCGGCGGCCATCCGCGATGAAGAAGCTGTGCAGGGTCGTCAGGGTGCCGCCCGGCGTCAGGCGGAACACCGTGCCGAAGTCAAACGTCCCGCCGTCGAGGGTCGTGCCGTAGAAGTTGCCGTCGCTGTAGAGCAGCACCGCGCTGCTCGGCGTCGCGCCGTCGGCGCCGTTGAAGCTGTGGACCGTGGTGAACACCCCGGCGGCTGTCACGCGGTAGACCGAGCCGTAACCGAAATCCCCGCCGCTCTGGGTGGTGCCGTAGAAGTTGCCTGCGGCGTCCTGCACCAGCGCGCCCTGGGCCTCCACGTCGTAGGAGGTCGTGCGGAAGAAGTTGTAGATGACCGTCGGGTCCAGCGTCTGCGCGCGGACCCCGGGAACCAGCGCCAGCACCGCCAGCGCCAGGGAGGGCAAAAACCGAAAGTTCAAGGGGAGGATCTTCATAGAAGTTGCTAGACGAAACGCGGCGAAATCTTTCCTGGATGCGTCAGACGACGGTTGCCGCCCCCGCCGGGAGACGTCATGACAGGCCAACCTGCTGGCCCGCGCGGCTTTTCAATCAAACCCGGGCGGATGAGCAAAGTTGCGCTACGCCGCCGAGCGGGCCGCTGACGGGACCGTGCCGGCCGGTTCGATGCGTACCCCCAGCGGCTTCAGACCGAAAAACCGTGCCACCTCCTTAGCCTGTCGGCGAACCTCGTGGCCGACGTGCCGCGGCAGGACCCCTTTGAAGGGAAACACCCGCACCGCCAGCGTCCCCGCGCCGGTCCGGTCGTAGCGCCACGCCCCCACTGCCCGGCCATGCGTGAGCACCACCGCCTCGATGTGGCCAGCCGGTCGCCAGACGCGGTCGTAGTACTTTTCCGGCACGACCCAGTCTTTGTCCCGGTGCGCGAGCAACAGCGGGTCGAAACGGCCGAGGATGCGGACCGGCCACGCCTCGGGCTCGGGCGGCGCGGCGAAGAGTTCGTCCAGGTCAACCCGCCGGGCGAACAGACGCCCACCGCGCCCGGCAGCGGTTCCCACCTCGACCAGTTCGCCCGCCACGGCCTCGAAGGCACGGCGGCTTTCCCCCGCCAGCGAGCCGGCACGCCAGTAGGCAAAATCCGCCGCGCTCGCCGGTCCGTAGCAGGCGAAGTACCGGCGGGCCAACTCGGCGTTGGCGTCGTCGGCCGGCGGCGGGTTCCAGGGCGCGCCGGGCAGCCAGTGTTCGCGGTGGGCGTAGCGGGCTTCGCCGCCTTCCCACTGTGCGTGGCAAGCCTCGCCGAGCCGGACGAGTTCGGCGAACACGCCGCCCCAGGGTGAAAACAGCTCCGGTGGCATCGGCACGCCCGAAGCGCGCAGTTCCTTGCGGCTGAGCGTGCCGCGGGCGCGGAGCAGTTCGGCGGCGCGGGCGATACCCTCGCGAAACGCCGCCGGATCCAGCGGCGAATCCTCCGCGAGCGCCTGCCGCTCCCACCAAGTCCGGCGGCTGGCGAACGCCGCCTGGATCAATCCCCAATCCGCCGTCGCGTACAGGTGCAGTGTGTGACGCTGCCCCCACAGCCGCAGCAGCGTGCGCGCTCCGAACAGCCGCGCGGTCGCCTCCGCCGCCGTCCCGGCCCCGGCAGCGCAACGGTTCCAGAGCGCGAGCAAGGCGGCGGGAAGGATCTGCGCCTGCACGCCCGCCAGCGCGGCGGCGGCCGCCTCCGGCGTGGCGAAAGGCTCGACCAACCCCGAGCGGCGCAGGCGGAACCAGCGGATTTGTTCGTCGCTCGGGCGGGGTGTCATGTCGGTTGGTTGCGGGTCGTCAGCAAAAAGGAGCGCTACCAAACCTTCTGTCATCCTGAGGGGAGTGCAACGAGCCGAAGGATGACAGAAGAAGAGCGTCCAATCTCTCCGAAACCTCCCACCTCATCACTTCGCCGCCCTAAACGACTGCGTGATGTGGGCCATATCCTTCGAGTGCACGAGGATACCCGTCTTCGTCCCGAAGCACTGGAACGCGCACCGTTCCCCCGTCGCTGGCGTGAGCACGCTGACCACGCCGACGTACTCCACCTCGTCCTTGGTGCCGTGCACAATGATCCCGGCGATCTTCACGCCGTTCGGGTTGGCCTTTTCGCCGCCGTCCTCGGTCGTGACGTTCTTGAGGCCTGCCGCGTCTGCTAGGCCCGCCGCGGCGTCGGCCAGGTTGGTCTGCGGGTCGGTGATGATCCTGCCCGGCAGCAGGTCAAAGGAAAGCTCGCCGTCGCCGGACGTGCACCTCAGGCTGCCGTCGCGGTTCTCGCTCGTCGTCCAGCCCTCGGGCAGCGTCAGGCTCACGCTCGAACCATCCGCCGGGAACTTGACCTCGCCCGCGCGCAGCGAGCCAGCCAGCAGGACGACGAACGACAGGAGCAGCAGCCACCGTGAGCGGGAAAGGAATCGCATGATCATGGGAACGAATCGGTCCGGGAAGGTAGGTCGCGGTTCCAGCGTTGCAAAAACCGGATTCCCGCGACGAAAATACCGTCGGGGGATGGTCCCGCGTTGACACTTTGGACGGGCGGCATTTTCATGAAGATGCAACCTCTATGCCCCCGCCCGTCGCAGAAATCCTCCAGCAGCACCAGCGGCAGGTTCACCTGGATTTTCACACGAGTCCGCTGATCCCCGACGTGGCGAGCGAGTTCGACGCGGCCGCATTCGCGGAGACCTTTGCCCGTGCCCAGGTCAACAGCGTGACGGTGTTCGCGCGCTGCCACCACGGGATGTGTTATTACCCGGCGCAGCACGGCACGCCGCACCCCGCGCTCGGCGGACGCGACCTGCTGGGCGAACAGATCGAGGCGCTGCACCGCCGAGGGATCCGCGCGCCGATTTATACCAGCGTCGGCTTCGACGAGGCCCTGGCCGCCCTGCATCCCGACTGGCGGCAGCTGCGCCAGGACGGGACCTTCGCCGGTGATCACACCCACCCGGGCGCGTGGAAGTTCCTCAACTTCCTGCATCCGGACTACCAGGATTTCCTCGAAGCGCACGTCCGCGAGGTGCTGGCCCGCTACGGCCGGGAGGTAGATGGGTTGTTCTTCGACATCGTGCTCTTCCACGGCGACGCATGCTGGAGCGAGCCGAGCAAACGGTTCCGCGAGGCGCGTGGGCTCCTTGCCGACGACCCGGCGAGCAGCGCGCGCTTCCGGTCGGCGGCCACGGAGGCGTTCGCACGCAAGTTCACCGACCTCGTGCGCGGACTCACCCCGCCGGGGACGACCATTTTCCACAACTCGACCCACCCGGTCTCCGTGGACGCGACGTTTGGCGCGCGGGCGGCGGCGGCGGGCATGACCCACCACGAGATCGAGTCACTGCCGAGCGGCCCGTGGGGTTACCACCACTTCCCGCGCGTGGCCCGGACGGTCGCGCACTGGGGTTTGCCGTGGCTGGGCATGACGGGGCGTTTCCAGCGGACGTGGGGCGACTTCGGCGGCATCAAGCCCCAGGCGGCGCTGGAGTACGAATGTTTCCGCACCCAGGCGCTCGGCGGGGCGAACTCCGTTGGCGACCAGCTCCCGCCGCGCGGCAAACTGGAGCCCGACATCTACCGGATCGTTGGCAACGTGTACGCGCAGTGCGCGGAAGCCGAGGCGTTCTACGCCGGGTCGGTGGCCGCGCCGCAGTTTGCCAGCGTGTGCGCCTATTACCCCGGCCGCCCCACGGCCGACGCCGAGCGCAGCGACGAGGGCGCGACCCTCATGGCGGCCGACATGCACCGTGACGTGGCGCTGTTGGACGAACGCAGCGACCTGACGCGCTACGACCTCGTGCAGCTCCCCGACTCGGTGGTCATCACCCCGCAGTTGGGCGAGCGTCTGCGCGCCTACTACGCGGACGGCGGCAAGCTGCTGCTCTCGTGCCGCTCGGGCTTCGACGCGGCCGGCAAGTGGGCGCTGGACTTCCTGCCGCTGGAGTTTGCGGAGGAGGGTCCGCGGCCCGTGCCCAAGTACCCGACGTACTGGCGCGCGGGCGAGGAGTACGCCGACATCCTCGGCCACGCGGACCGGGTCTGCTACCTGCCGGGCGTGCTGGTCACCGCCGGCGCGGGCACGCGCGTGCTCGTCGAGCGGGTGCTGCCCTACTTTCAGCGTACGGACGCGGAGTTCTCCTCGCACATGCAGGCCCCGCCGATGGCCGAGCCGGACCCGTCGCCCGCCGTCGTGACGGGCGAACGGTTCGTGTACTTCGCCGACCCGATCTTCCGGGAGTTTCGAGAGACGGGCAACCTGCTCATGCGCGACGGCTGGCACGCCGCGATGAACCAACTCGGTAACCGGGTGTGTTTTGGTGAGGGCCTGCCGACGACCGTGCACGTCTTCCCGCGCAAACGCGGCGACGACCTGATCCTGACGCTGCTGCACTACATCCCGACGCGCAAGGCAGCCGACCAGGACGTGATCGAGGAACCTAGTTCCTTCGCCGGCGAGCGGCTGAAATTTCACCGGCCGCAGCGGGTCACCAAAGTGCGCCTCTTTGGTGGGGAGAAACTGGAACGGATCGAGGCCGGCTGCTACGCACTGCCTGCCGCGAAGGGAAGACTGCTCCTGGAAGTGCCGGGCTACTTCGCAAGATGAAACGTCACTGGTTGGCACCCACCGCGGTGCCGCCCGTGAACGGCGTCGCGCAATCGTACGTCAGCGTGTCGCGGTACTTGGTGCAGTTGTAAAGGCCGTAGGTCGTGCCGCTAACTTTGTTGCCCACGGCGAAGCCCGCGTTGAAGATGCCGTAAGCGCTGCCGCCGCTGCCGGCCGTCACGTTGGAAACGTTGCTGTTGAGGACGGCCGAATCCTTGGGATCGCCGCCCACGATGCCGTACCCGGCCTGGTTCGCTCCCGCGGCGACGTTGACCACGCTCGTGTCGCTGATCTGGTTGCCGGAACCGCCGGACAGGTAGACCCCGGCCACGTAGGCGTTGGCGACCGTCGTGCCGCCGGTGGCGTTGATCCGGCAGTTGGTCACCTCGCTGTTGTTGGCGGCTCCGGCGACCAACCCTTGGAAGTAGCAGTGGTTGATCAGCATGTTCTCGACGCGGTGGTTGATGTTGTGCGTGGCCGCCGAGTTGTCCCCGAGCAGGGCGATGCCGTTGTAGCAATACGAGATCGTCCCGTTCTGAATCGTCAGGTTGTTGTGCCCGCTGGCGTAGACGCCCGTCACCTGGGTGGCCGGGTTCGTGCTGGTGCCGGTGATGAAGTGGCCGGCGAAGTCCAGCGTCACGTTGTTGGCGTTGATCGTGATGATGGCCCCCGCCGCGGCTCCGCTGGCCGGATAACTCAGGTTCGCGCCCAGTTGGTAGTAGCCGGCCGCGCTGATCGTGTACGGCGCGCTGGTGATGATGGTCGGCGTGGGGACCGGCGCGACTTCCTGGGCGGGAGCCCGGCCACCGGTCGCCAACGCCAGCAGCGCCACGAGGCCGAAACGAGGGAGGTTTGTCATGGAAGGGTCCGGCCGCTCAGTTGTTGTCGCCCACCGCGAAGCCGCTGGCGAAGGGATCCGGGCAGTCAATGGTCAGCATGTCCTTGTACCGGCTGACGCTGTAGAGGCCGGCGGGCGCGTTGGAAATCAGGTTGTCCTCCGCAAACAGCGGGCCGTAGATGCCGTAGGCGGGCGTCCCGCCGGACGGCGTGTTGATCACCGCGACGTTGGAAACGAAGCAGCGCGTGACGACCACGTTGTAGTCCGTTCCCAGGATGCCGAAGGCGGCGTACTGCGGGCCGTTGCCGGTGATGTTCGTCACGGTGCAATGGTCGATGCGGTTGCCGGAGCCCTCGTTGCATTCCAGCCCGACGGCGGAGGTGTTCGGCGGCCCGCCGATGTAACTGACCCGGCAACGCTCCATCGTGCTGTCGCTGGCGCCGAGCAGTTCGATGCCGCCCGAGTAGCAGTGCGTCACCAGCAGGTTGCGGAAGCGATGGTTCACGTTGTTGGAAGTGGCGCTGAAGGTCCCTTCCAGGGCGACGCCGATGTAACAGTAGGAGATCGTGCCGTTCTGGAGCGTCAGGTTGCTCCGTTCGTTGGCGTAGACGCCCAGGAGTTGCGTGGCGGTGTTCGTGCTCGTGCCGGTGAGGAAATGGCCGCCGAGGTCAAGCGTGACGTTGTTGGCGTTAACCGTGATGATGGCGTCGTTCTGGCTACCGTTGCCCGCGTACGACAGGTTGGCACCCAACTGGTAGAAGCCCGGCGCGCTGATCGTGTACGGCGCGCTGGTGATGATGGTTGGCGCGGGGTTGGGAGACACCGTCTGCGCGGCGGCGGGTGGGAGATTCTCCGCTCCCGCAAAGAGGCAAAGGAAGAGGGCCAGCAACCCTCGGGTCAGCTTCATGGGCGATGAAGCTACATCAAATGAACGCCTCCGCCACTGTGTCCGCCAGCAGGCGGCCCTTGCGGGTGAGCAGCACCTGGTTGGCCTCGGTGATCCGCAGCAATCCCAACGCCTCGAACTCCGCTACCCGTTCGTCCCAGGGCCGCAGCGTCTCCGCGGCCACTCCGCGGTTCGTGCGCAGGCCGAACGCGATGGCCTCCGCCCGCCGGGTGTCCGGCGGCACGGCTTCCTCGAAGTCCGCCGCCGTCACCCCGGCGTGCGTACGGTCGTTGTAGGCGGCGGTGTCGCGCACGTTGGACCAGCGGCGCTCGCCCACCGTTGAAAACGCGCTCGGCCCCAGCCCGAGGTAGTCCGCCGCCTGCCAGTACGCGAGGTTGTGCCGGCACTCGCGGCCGGGGCGGGAGAAGTTGGAAATCTCGTACGGCTCGTACCCGGCCGCCGACAGGGTGTCCGCCGTCTGCTCGAACAACGCCGCGTCGGCATCGTCGTCCTGGGAGAGTTCGCCGCTCGCGAACCGCCGGAAAAACTCCGTGTCCTCCTCGTACGTCAGGTTGTACGCGGAGATGTGCTCCGGCCCGAGCGCGATCGTTTCCTCCAGCGAACGCCGCCACTGCGCGGGTGTTTGCGTCGGAACCCCGAAGATGAGGTCCAGGTTCACGTTGTCGAAGCCCGCCTCGCGCAGGATCGCGTACGAGCGCCGGGCCTGTTCCGCGCTGTGGACGCGCCCGAGCACGGCGAGCAGTTGCGGCTCCCACGATTGCACACCCATGCTGATCCGGTTGACCCCGAGCGAGCGCAGCAGCGCCGCCTTTTCCAGGGAGACGGTGGCCGGGTTCATCTCCAGGGTCCACTCGGCGAGGTCGCTCAGGTCGAGCCGGGCGCGCAGGCCGGTCAGCAGGTATTCCAGTTGCGGAGTCGAGAGAGCGCTAGGCGTGCCGCCGCCAAAGAAGATCGTGCGCGGCCGCAGCGGCGGCAGGATGGCTGCTTGCTGGTCGAGTTCGCGCAGGACCGCGTCGAGGAAGCGGGCGGTCTTGTTGCGGTCGGACGTTTCCTTGTAGAAGCTGCAGTACGGGCAGACCTTCGGACAGAACGGGATGTGCACGTATAGGTGCCGCACGGCCTCGTCCTGGTCGGTGGCGGAAGTTTCCCCTAGAGTTGTCACGGCTTCCGCGATACATACCCCATGTGCGCGCAAAAGTGAACGCCGCCACCCTGCTCGCCTCCGTTTTCCTGCTGCTGGCGGGCGGTCCGGCCGTGCGCGGCGAGGCCGAAACCTCCTCCAACAAAGCCCCGCAGGCCCCGGCACGTTCGCTCGTGTACACGGCGCACGACCCCGCCGCCATCGAGCGCTACGAGCCCAACCGCTCCCGCGTGCGCTCGATGGTGGACCGGCTCGTGGCCGCCGCGACGGGCCGGGAATCCGCCGCCGCCGGCTGGCGCAGCCTCGTCGAACCGAAAGACGTCGTGGGGATCAAGATTTCCGCGGCCGGCGGTGCTTCGGGCGCGACGCACCACGCGGTCGTGGAGGCCATCGTGGACGGCCTGGAAGCGGCCGGCGTGCCCAAGGGCAACATCCTCGTCTGGGACCGCGACGCCGAGGACCTCCACGCCGCCGGCTATCTCGCCCGCGACGAACGCACCCCGACCTTTGACTGCAACGTGCTGGCCATCGAGCCGAAGTACGGCTACGACGCCAAGCGCATCTTCCGCTCTCCCGTGCTCGGCAAGCTGATCTGGGGCGACCTCCTGTTCGTGGGCAACCCCGTGCCGGCGGACCTCGGCCTGCACGACGAGGTCGACGGGACAATGCGCAGTCCGCTGGAGTCGATCCGGGGGCGTTCCCCGGCCACTGCCACTCCCGCGGCCAACTCGACGAGCGACGCACTTCTGGGATCGAAGAAAAACATCCGCGACGAGAACCTGAGCACCGAGAGCCATTTCTGCACGATCCTCAGCAAACGCGTGACCAAGGTGGTCAATGTTCCCGTCTACGCCGACAACCTCTACACGGGCATCGGGGGCGCGCTCTACAACGTCACGATCCCCAACGTCGACAACTGGCGGCGGCTGGTCACCGCGCCGCAATACGGAGCTTCCGCGATCCCTGAGCTTTACGGCGATCCCGACGTGGGCGGCAAAGTGGTCCTCAATTTCTGTGACGGCCTGGTGGCGCAGATCGCCGGCGCGCCGACTTTCAATCCTCTTTACGCCAAGCACCACGCCACCCTCTACGCCAGCCGCGACGCCGTGGCGCTCGACGCCACGCTGCTGCGCCAGTTGGAGACGTGGCGCAAGGAGGCGCAGCTTCCCGCCCTCGGCGAGACGGCCGGCCACGTCCAGGCGGCCGGCGAAGCGGGCCTGGGCAACGCCAGCCCGGACAAGATCGAGGTGCGCTCTGCCAATTAGCGAATATGAACATCGAAGACCCCACCCC
>CAXTMD010000154.1:762-10286 GCA_964245035.1 uncultured Chthoniobacterales bacterium | reverse complement strand
GGGACACAAACGGGAACCTAACAGCACGTTGCCTCTGTCGAAGCCCAAAAGCCAAACGGCCACCGTCCGCCGACTGCCTCCACGCCCGCGCTGATCTTCGGCGATCTCTGGCCCTACGATCCCGCGCCGGAAACCGCCGACCCAGGGCTGCGTCCCCGCTACGACCTGTTC
Organism: uncultured Chthoniobacterales bacterium; assembly: GCA_964245035.1. Taxonomy (GTDB): domain Bacteria; phylum Verrucomicrobiota; class Verrucomicrobiia; order Chthoniobacterales; family SZAS-18; genus CAHJWO01. Next base: position 10,115 of record CAXTMD010000154.1, on the reverse strand, counting down.
ATCAACGGCGAGTTCGTCGCGCCGCAGGCCGGCGGCTATTTCGATTCGATCAACCCCGCGACCGAGGAAAAACTCGCGGAGATCGCGCAGGCGAAGCCGGCCGACGTGGACGCGGCGTTCGTGGCGGCGAAGGCGGCTTTCGACGGCGCGTGGGGCACCCTGCCGGGCGCGGAACGCGGCAAGTACCTGTTTCGCATCGCGCGGCTGTTGCAGGACCGCGCGCGGGAGTTTGCGGTCGCGGAAACGCTCGACGGCGGCAAGCCGATCAAGGAGTCGCGCGACTTCGACGTGCCCGTGGCGGCGGCGCACTTCTTTTACCACGCGGGCTGGGCGGACAAGCTGGCGTACGCGTTCCCCGGGCCGCGCCGTCCCCAACCCATCGGTGTAGTTGGTCAGGTGATCCCCTGGAACTTTCCGCTGCTGATGCTGGCGTGGAAGCTGGCCCCGGCGCTGGCGTGCGGCAATTGCGCGGTGCTCAAGCCCGCGGAGACGACGAGCGTGACGGCGCTGAAGTTCGCCGAGCTGTTGCGGGACGCGGAACTGCCGCCGGGCGTGGTCAACTTCGTGTGCGGGGCGGGGGAGGTCGGCGCGGCCGTCGTGCGGCATCCGCTGGCGGCGAAGGTGGCGTTCACCGGTTCGACGGAAGTCGGCAAGGCGATCATGCGCGGGACGGCCGGCGCGGGCAAACGCCTGACGCTCGAACTCGGCGGCAAGGCGGCGAACATCGTGTTCGACGACGCGCCGCTCGACCAGGCGGTCGAAGGCGTGGTCAACGGCATCTACTTCAACCAGGGGCACGTCTGCTGCGCAGGCAGCCGGTTGCTCGTGCAGGAGAGCATCGCCGACGGGTTCGTGGGCAAGCTCAAGACGCGGCTGGCGAGCCTGCGCGTGGGCAACCCGCTCGACAAGAACACGGACGTGGGCGCGATCAACTCGCGCGGGCAGCTTCAGCGCATCCGTGAGATGGTGGCCGCGGGCGAGCGAGAGGGCGCGGAGTTGTACCAGCCGCCCGGTTGTCGGTTGCCCGAAAAAGGGTACTGGTTCGCGCCGTCGATCTTCACCGGCGTGACGCCGAGCCACCGGATCGCGCGGGAGGAAATCTTCGGGCCGGTGCTGAGTGTCCTGACGTTCCGCACGATTGAGGAGGCCATCGAGAAGGCGAACAACACGGCCTACGGTTTGTCGGCGGGCGTGTGGACCGACAAAGGGGCGCGCATTTTGCAGATGGGCGCTGCGTTGAAGGCCGGCGTGGTGTGGGCGAACACGTTCAACCAGTTCGATCCGGCCTCACCCTTCGGAGGGTACAAAGAGAGTGGCTTCGGACGCGAGGGCGGTCGGCAGGGGTTGGGCGCTTACGTGAAGTTAGGCTGAGAAAAAGCCTCACACAGAGGTCACAGAGGTCACAGAGAAAAAAGGGGATGGAACAAACGAAGGACGACGGCGGTACCGGGAAGATCTTGGAAGCCGCCTTCAAAGTTCACACCCTTCTGGGACCCGGGCTTTTGGAATCGGTTTACGAAGTGGCTCTCGCCTACGAACTGCGCAAGGTGGGCTTCTCCGTGGAACGACAAGTACCAATTCCGATCATCTACGACGACCTCAGGTTTGAGGTGGGTTTTCGTGCTGACCTCGTCGTCAACGATTCGGTGATCGTCGAACTGAAATCAGTCGAGGCACTGACGAAGGTACATAGCAAGCAGTTGCTTACCCAACTGCGTCTGAGCAAAGAGAGGTTAGGCTTGTTGCTTAATTTTTCGTCGCTACGACTCAGGGACGGAATCGTCAGAGTAGTGAACGATCCACGAACAAGGGTTGACGATCCTCCCTCCTTTTGATTCCCCTTCTTCTCTGTGACCTCTGCGGCCTCTGTGTGAGGCTTTTTTGCTTCCTGCCATGACCCGCCTGCCCATCACCAAAACCCCCAAAGTCTACGTCGGCGGCGCGTTCATCCGCTCGGAAAGCGGCCGCGTCCTGCCGGTCTACCACCCCGACGACAAATCCCGACTCCTCGGCAACGTCCCGCTGTGCACCCGCAAGGACCTGCGCAACGCCGTCGAGGCCGCCGCAGCGGCCGGCCCGGGTTGGGCCAAGCGCACCGCCTACAACCGCGGCCAGATCCTCTACCGCCTCGCGGAGATGCTCGAATCGCGCGCGGACGAGTTCGCCGCCAACCTCACGCAGCAGTCGGTCATCGATCCTGCGCGCGAAGTCGCCGCCACCGTGGACCGGCTGGTCTACTACGCCGGTTGGGCGGACAAGTTCGCGCAGGTGATCGGCAACACCAACCCGGTGTCGGGCCCCTACTTCAACTTCACTCTGCCCGAACCCATGGGCGTGGTCGGCATCCTTGCGGAGGATGGCGCGCCGCCTCTGCTCGGGCTGGTCAGCCAGGTGGCGCCGATCATCGTCAGCGGCAACACGGTCGTCGCCTTCGCGTCGGAGGCCGCGCCGCTGGCGGCGGTCCTGCTCGGCGAAACCCTGGCGGTCAGCGACTTGCCCGGCGGCGTGGTCAACCTGCTCACCGGCCGCCGCGCCGACCTGCTGCCGACCTTCGCCACGCACCAGGCGTTGCGCGCGGTGGACGCGGCGGGCGTCTCGGACGCCGAACGCCAGACGCTCGCGCTCGGGGCGGCGGATTCGGTCAAACGCTTGAAGACCCGCGCGGCCGGTACGGTGGACTGGTTCGCGGACACCGCGCAGGGCGTCGAGGAGATCGCCGACTTCACCGAGTACAAGACGATCTGGCACCCGGTCGGCGCTTGACCCAGCTCAGTTCTGCCGCGCCAGCAGCGCGTCGATCTCCGCGCGCCGCCCCATCGCCGGAGCCGTGCCGGCGCGGGTGACCGACAGCGCGGCCCCGGCGTTGGCGAAACGCGCCGCCCGCACGACCTCGCCCGGGCCGAGTTCGGCCAGCGCCGCGGCGAACGCTCCCACGAACGCATCACCAGCCCCGGTGGTATCGACCACCTTCATCCCGGTGATGGCGGGAACAAACACGTGGCCTTCTACCTGTGAAACCAGGCAGCCGCGCGCTCCGAGCGTCACGATCACCGTCGCCACCCCGAACCGCCGGCACAGGCCGTGCAGATCGTCCGGGGAGAGTGCCGCGAGCGTCTCCTCGTCTAATTTAGCGAGGCCGAGCAGACCGGAGAGCGTGCAGAACTCCGTTTCGTTCGGCACGAGGATGTCCACGTCGGCGAGCGTCGCCGCGTCGAAGTCCGGACGCATCGGCGCGGGGTTGAGGACCGTGGCCGCACCACCCGTGCGGGCGAGGCGCAGCGCGTGCGCCTGCGCGGCGAGGTTGGCTTCGAGCTGTGCGACGACCACGGCGCAGTCGCGCAGGACCTCGGCGCAGGCGTCCACGTCGGCGGTCGTCAGGGCGTCGTTGGCGCCGGGAGCGATGATGATCTCGTTTTGCCCGTGGCCGTTGACGAGGATGCCCGCCGAGCCGGTGGGCAGGCCGGCTTTGGCCACCATCCGGCAGTCGATGCCTTCCGCGTGGTGAAAGGCTCGGGCCGCCTCGCCGAACGGGTCGTCGCCCACAGCACCGACAAACGCCACCCGTCCGCCGGCGCGCGCCGCGGCCACGGCCTGGTTCGACCCCTTGCCGCCGGGCCCGGTGTCAAACCGGCCCACGATGGTCTCGCCCGGGCGCGGGAATTCCCCGCTTCGAAAAACCAGGTCCTGCATGTAGCTGCCGACAATCGTGACGCGGGGGGAGGCCATGGGTGGATTATGGCGCGAAAAGTCCGGGGACGAAACCCGGCGCGGACTTTCTCCTTTTGCGCGGGGTGCCGTCCGCTATAGTGGCCCCCATGCCAACGCTTTCCGTGCGCCGCCTGATCGATGACGTGGGTCCCGTGGACAAGGTCGGCGTGGAGGCGCGTGCGGCGGCGTTCACGACGCGTTCGCTCAAAAAGAGCACGAAGCTCTGGGGTCTGCACACGGCGGTGTCGATGGTGGACCTGACCACGCTCGAAGGTCAGGACACCCCGGGCAAGATCGTCCAGCTTTGCGGCAAGGCGCTCACGCCGCATCCACCCGACCCCGCCGTGCCGCCGGTCGCGGCGGTGTGCGTGTACCCGGCGCTGGTCGCCGCAGCCAAGCGTTGCGTGGCGGGCAGTCCGGTGAGGGTCGCGAGCGTGGCGACGGCGTTCCCGAGCGGGCAGGCCCCGCTGCGCACGCGGCTGGCCGAGGTGCGCGCGGCCGTCGAAGCCGGTGCGGACGAGATCGACATGGTGATCAACCGCAATGCGTTCCTCGCCGGCCGGGTGGCGGAGGTGCGCGACGAGATCGCCGCCGTGCGCGAAGCCTGCGGCGACGCGCGGCTGAAGGTCATCCTCGAAACGGGCGAACTGGACGGCTACGACCAGATCCGCGCGGCGAGCTTTCTGGCGATGCGCGCGGGGTTGCGGCCGGGGGATTTCATCAAGACGAGCACCGGCAAAACCAACAACAACGCCAACCTCGCCAACACCCAGGTGATGCTGGAGTCGATCCGCGATCACTACCTGGAGACGGGCACCGCCATCGGCATGAAGCCGGCGGGCGGCATCCGCACGGCGAAGCTGGCGCTGCACTTCCTCGTGGCGGTCAAGGAGACGCTCGGCGACGCATGGCTGAACAACACGCGGTATCGTTTCGGCGCGAGCGCGTTGCTCAACGACCTGCTGCGTCAGACCGAGAAGGAGCGTTCAGGCGTCTACCAGGCGGCGTACACGTTTTCCGAGTCGACGAGCGGGTACTGACGGAACGTTTGGCCTTGCCCGGCGAGCATCCCGGTGGCTATGCTCTTGGCATGGTTGGGCTGCATCCATACCAACACCGAATATGCCCGGCGAAGTTCCATCTTCAGCCGGGGGTGTAGCTCAATTGGCAGAGCAGCGGATTTATACTCCGAACGCCAGATAAGCGGCAGGTTGTGGGTTCGAGTCCCACCATCCCCACTCTGTGCTACCCCTGTTTTATCTCAGCAACTGATTGGCGGTTCCTCGCTCCCATTGATGGCGTCGATCAGCAGACGCATTCGTCCAAAATTACGTCGGTTGGGCGTGAAGATCAGCCGGGGCAGATGCGCGATCTCTGGCTCGTTGCGCTCCTGGCGCAGTGCGCCGCCTTGCACAAATTTCCCGCCGCGCAGCAGGTCGCCGAAACGCTCGTTGAGTTCCTCCACCGTCCCGTCCGTCAGCCGCCGGGCTAGGCGGATGATCATCTGCTGGCCCACGTAGCGGCTGGACTGGTAAACCTTGTAGAAGCCGACGGTCTCCGCGACGGCTTCCTCCACGTTGCGCGTCAGCCGGAACAGGCAGAAATCCTCCTCCGAGATCAGCCCCAGCTTGAGCAGGTGGTCGCGCAGGAAAGCGTCCCACGTTTCCCAATAGTGGCCGTTCGGCTCGTCGACGAGCACGATGGGAATCATCTTGGCCTTGCCGGTTTGCAGGAGGGTCAGCACCTCGAAGCCTTCGTCCATCGTGCCGAAGCCACCGGGAAACAGCGCGATGGCGTGGCTTTCCTTCACGAAGTTGAGCTTGCGGGTGAAGAAGTAGTTGAAGTTGATGAGCTTGGGGTCGCCGTTGATCGTGACGTTCGCCCCCTGCTCGAACGGCAGGCGGATGTTCAGCCCGAAGCTCTGCTGCGCGCCCGCCCCCTTCTGGGCCGCGCCCATGATGCCGTCGCCGCCGCCGGTGATGATCATGTAACCCTCCTGGCTCATGCGGTGCGCGTACTGCTCGGCCGCCACGGCCTCGGGCGCGCCGGGCGCGGTGCGCGCGCTGCCGAAGATCGACACCTTGCGGACCGGCCGGTACTGCGCGAAGAGCCGCGCCGCGTAGCGCAACTCCTTGAGCGAGCGGTTGTACATCTTCAGATCGGCCACGCTCATGCGGTCCTGCGCCATTTTGAGCACGGTGCCGATCATTTCCTCGATCAGTTCCGGCGAATGGTCGTAGCCCCACTGCTTGACCAGCTTGTGGACCGCCTCGTTGATGGTGGGGTCTTCGGTGGGCGGCAGGACCTGCGCGACGGGCGGGCTGACCTCCGGGTCGCCCTGGGTAAATTCTTCGGACTGCACCCCGTAACTTTCAAACGCGCATTCTCGAATGCAAGAGGGGAATGCCGCCCGCCAGGATTGCGAAAGGAGGGCTGGCCACGGGCGCAGTTGCATTTAATTTCCAGAGAGGGCCGGATTATTTTTGCCGCAGGGAACGAAAATAGCTATCCTTGGCCCCACGCATGAAAACCTGTCTTGCTCCGGTGACGTGGATGGCGGTGGGAGCCGCGGCGCTGCTGCTGCCGCTGACGGCGGCCGCCCAGGTGCCTTTCAGCTCGACCCAGTCGCCTGGCCTGGGGCCGTTCAACCGCTCCAGCGCCGCCGCCGCGCCGCTGCCCGCGCGGGCGCCGGTGGCGAACAACCAGCCCCCGCAGGGAACCTACAACGGCAACCTGAGCGGCAGCATCCCCCTGGCCCCGGCCGTGACGGGACCGGTCGATCCCGACCACAAGCTCGGGCCGCGCGACCAGGTGAGCTACCGCGTGGCCGAGGACCGTGACAACGAGGACCATCCGCTGACCGTGACGGATTCCGGCGAGGTCATGCTGCCGCTCGGCGGCCTGCGCGTCCGGGCCACGGGCAAGACGACGCAGCAATTGGCCGCGGACATCAAAGGCACGCTGGAGCGTGAGTACTACAAGCCGGGCCATGCCACGGTCACCCTGGGCCTGCTCTACACCGCGCCCAACGCCAGCAAGGGCAAGGTCTTCATCACCGGTGAGGTGATGGGCAGGGGAGCCGTCGACCTGCCGGCCGACGGGAAGTTGACGCTCTACAAGGCGATCCTCCAGCAGGGCGGCTTCACGCCGGAGTCGGATCTGAAGGGCGTTTTCCTCTACCGGGAGGGGGCTCCTTCCAAGGGCATCCAGGTGAACTGCAAGGCGATCAGCAACGGGGAAACCGACAAGGACATCGTTCTGCAACCCGGCGACACCATCAAGGTCAAGAAACGCTTCTTCGATTGGCAGTACTGAGTGACGGGCTCTTTTCCCGCCTTCCATTTTTGCTATGAGCGCACCCGCAGGTCTTTCCGCCGGCAGCAACCCGACGCTGTCGCAATCCATCTGGAACAAGCTCCACCGCTACCGCTGCTTGCTGTTCAAGTACTGGTGGGTGGTGCTGCTCACCCTGAGCCTGTCGCTGTGCGTGACGGCCTACTTCCAGATGAACAAGCCGACGACGTACGCGTCCTCGGCCAAGCTGAGCCTGAACATCGAGAACCGCTCGACGGTCGCCGACAACCCCGGGGCAGCGCTGGCGCAGGACCCGGAGACGCTGCTCGGCACCCAGGTCCAGCTCATGCAGACCGCCGGAGAGGTGCGTCAGAACGCCCTGGACATCCTCCAGGCCAAGTATCCCAACCTGCCGGCCTGCCCGGTGGGCCTGGATTTCTCGCCCAAGAACACGATCCTGACGATCCTCGCCAACGGCACCGAGCCGCGCTACACGCAGGCGTACTTGCAGGCCACCATCGAAGGCTACCTGGCCTACCGCCAGAAACTGCGCAGCAACGCCGAGAACCCGATCTTGAAGACCCTCAACGACCAGCTCGCCAGCATCCGCGAGAAGCTGAGGGAAGACGACGAAGCGATCATCCAACTCCAGCGCAGTTCCGGCAGGGTACAGGGGGCGGAGGACAAGACCGGCGAGGGCTTTGACGCGCTGGTGCAGAAGCGCGAGGTGCTCCAGGCCGACTACGACCGGCTCAAGCTCATGACGCCCGAGCAAGGCCTCGACCGCAGCAGCGGGGCGGCGGCCAACCGGAACGCCGCCAACGCCGCCAACACCGGCGCCGGGGCCTCGCCGACCACGCAGCTTGCCCTGGACCTCGACAATGCGCAGGCGCAGTACCGCGAGGCGCTCGGACAGATCGCGGACATCCAGGCGCAGCTCGACTTGTTCTCCCAGGACATGACGCCGAAGCACCCGAAGATCATCGCGCTCAACACCGCCCTGGAAACCCAGCAGCGCCACGTCAAGGCTGCCTTGGTGATGGCCGGCCAGCGCATCGACGGCGCAACTAAATTTGCGCTGTCACAACTCCACGACCTCGACGCCAAGATCGAAGCCGCCAAGCCGCAGGTCTTGAAGGACCGGGTGGCGCGGGCCGAGTACGACCAGCTCGTCGAGACCAAGCGGCGCGATCAGAGCGCCGAGGATCGGCTGAACACCTCGCTCTCGCAGAGCATCCTCAACTCCAAGATCGCCCCGGAGACCATCTTCCTCATGGAAAACGCCTCCACGGCCACCGCCGTGTTCTCCGCCTGGGCGAAGGCCATCGCCATGGCGGTGCTCGTGGGCCTTGCCGCGGGCGTGGGCATCCTGTTCCTGATCGATCGCCTGGACGACCGCATGGCCACGATCAGCGACTTCCAGATGCACTTTGCCGAACACGTCCTCGGCCAGATCCCGCGCGACGACAGCGCCGACAGCCTGCAACTGCTCCGGCCCGACGACAGCCGCCACCAGCTCGTCGAGTCCTACCGCAACCTGCGCTCCACCCTGCTGTTCATGCCGCTGGAAGGCGCGCGCCCCAAGACGTTTTTGGTCACCAGCGCCGTGCCCAACGAGGGGAAATCCACGACTTCGAGCAACCTCGCGCTTGTGCTGGCGTTCGCGGGCATGAAGACGCTCCTTATCGACGCCGACCTGCGCCGCGGGGCCATCCACCAGAGCTTCGACGTGCAGCGCGACCCGGGCCTGACGGACGTGCTCGGCCACAACGTCAACTGGAAGCTGGCCATCCGCACGACCGGCGTCGAAAACCTCCACGTGCTCCCGCGCGGTCGCAACGTGCCGCAGCCCAGCGAGTACCTGCTCAACAAGGCCACCGACCGGCTCTTGCAGGAGCTTTACCCGCTGTACGACTACATCATCATCGACAGCTCGCCGGTGCTGGCGGCCGACGACACGGCGAGCCTCGCGCCGAAGATCGACGCCACGTTGTTCGTCACGCGCATGGGGTTCACCTCGGCGAAGATGACGCGCAAGTCGCTGGAAATCCTCTACAAGCGTCAGGCCAACATCCCCGGGGTGATCCTCAACCAGGTGGACACCTCCTCGCCGGAGTTCGTCTACTACCAGTACGAGGAGTATTACCACGCCGCGACGGACGAGGACGACGCGCCGCCCGCAAAAAAGACGCGCCGCACCCGCAGCCCGGAGCAAGTGAGTTAAAGGAGGCGGAGGAGCGCGACCTACAGGCGCGACCCTCTTTCTTGTCTGTCATCCTGAGGCGAGTGTACCCCCCCCCAAGGACACCCCAAACCAGGGAAACCGCGCCCCCCCAATTTTGGGTGGCCCC
>CAXTMD010000154.1:0-752 GCA_964245035.1 uncultured Chthoniobacterales bacterium | reverse complement strand
GCGGGGCCGGCGGGCCGGTGCCACTCGCCTCAGGATGACAGAGCTTTTTGGGTCGGTGCTTTTGGTATTTAACCCTCTGCAATCAACGCGTTTGCGCGTCCTCGCCTTCAGCAACTGCGAACTCGATCACCGGCTCGGCTCGGGGCGCACCCGGCTAGCGTGGAGCGAGGGACTCCGTGCCCGCGGACACCGAGTCGATGTCGTCGACACGGCGGCCCTGCTGGGCAGCGACGGCGACAAACCCGGCCGGCGTCTGCGCATCGGCTGGCGCGGCCTGCGCTGGCTCGCCGCGCACGACCTGTCCGGCTACGACCTGATCGAGTTTTATGGTTCGGAGTTCTGGCCGGGAACGTGGTGGCTCTCCCGCCGGCCGCCGCGCAAACGTCCGCTGCTGGTCGCCCATACCGACGGCCTCGAACTGCTCGGGGCCGAACGCACCGCGCCACAGTCCCCACGCCGCTCCGGATTGCGCGGGCGGACCGCCGCCTTGCTGCAACACGCGGAGACGTTGGCCTTCTCGCGTCCCGACGGCTTCGTGACCGGCTGCGAGGCCGACCGCCGCTACCTGCTCGACCACCGGCTCGGCAACCCGGCGCGCATGGAAGTCGTTCCCCTCGGTCTGGACCCGGCGTTCCTGGAACGGCTGCCGTCCGCCGGGGAGCGGGAACGCCGCGTGGCGTTCCTCGGTTCGTGGATCGCGCGCAAGGGCACCACGCCGCTCGTGGCTGCCATGACCCCGCTCCTGCGCACGC